>JAHJBZ010000066.1 GCA_018813295.1 Patescibacteria group bacterium
AGACCATCGAAACGACCTTCAAGACCATCGAAACGACCTTCAAGACCATCGAAACGACCTTCAAGACCATCGAAACGACCTTCAAGACCATCGAAACGACCTTCAAGACCTTTAAAAAGACCTATAAAAAATTGTTTATCCTCTTTGTTCATAATAATAAAGTTAAATACTAAAAATTCTTTTAAAAATTCAAAGAAGGATTTTCATCTTATTAAATGAAATAAAAAATGTAAAGAAAAAACATTTTTCAATTACCAAACACTGGAAACAAAAATGTAAAATGAAAAATGAAAAATGAGTTGAAAAACTTAGTAAAGTTTTTCAACCTTCCCTCCCCAACCAAGCTTCTGACGAAGAGTATGAAAGTAATTCTCGTTCGGGAGCCTGATGAAATCAACCGAACCACCACGCTCAACATGTAAAACATCCTTATATTTCAAAAGTAAACTTCGCTGACCATCAATCGTTAAATTAATGGTTTCAAAATCACTATCAACCAGAATATCAACCTTCTTGCTGTCCGGAATTACAATTGGTTTTTGATTAAAGCTATGCGGACAAATTGGAGTGATGATTAAGGCCTTCATTGATGGATGAACTATTGGGCCACCGGCAGACAGGCTGTAAGCAGTAGATCCTGTAGGCGTTGCAACAAGAAGACCGTCTGCTTTGTAATTTGCCAGCTTTCTGTTATCGACTTTTGCCTTTAAGCTGATTAATCTGGAAAGTGTTCCTTGAGTAATACTCACTTCATTTAATGCATGAAATCTTTCAACCTTCTTTTTATCTCTTTCTAAATCAACCTGAAGCATCATACGTCTATCTATTGTATAATGGCCGGCAAAAATCCGTCCTAAAGTCTTGCCGACCTGAACGGGAGGAATTTCAGAAAGAAATCCAAGATGCCCCATGTTTATTCCAAAAAATTTAACATCAAAATCCTTCATTTTATTCACCAATCTAAGAATCGTCCCATCACCACCCATAACTAAAACTAAATCTACATTAGTTTCACCTGGGATAAATTCATCATATTTTGTAGTATCTAGTAATTTTGCAACACGCTCCTCTAAATACACTTCTTTACCCTCCTTCTTAAGGTAACGGAGAATGCTTTCAAAAATTTTAACATGCTTTTCAAGATGCAGCCTTGAAGCTATCGCAACTTTCTTCATATGAATTTGAAAATTGTAAATTGTAAATTGTAAATTGTAAATTGAAAATTATAATTGTATTGTCTCCAAAATTAAATTTGCAGTCTTCCCCCAGCTATATTTCTTCACCTGCTCATAACCTTTTGCGCGAAGACTTTTACAATATTCCTCATTATCGAGAAGCTGAGTTATTCCATCAGCAATATCTACAGAATCATAAGGATCGGCGTAATGAATTGCATCAACACCGAGTTCTGGAATGGAAGAAACACGGGAAGCAAGTACAGGTACCCCATTTGCCATAGCCTCTAAAATAGGTAAACCAAAACCTTCATAAAAAGATGGGAATAAGAATATTTTTGCCCCCTGCATAAGTGTAGCCAGATCTTCATCAGGAATATATTCCAAAAATTTCACACGTCCAACTAACTTAAGCTCCTTAACTTTTTGGAATATTTTTTTGTAATACCAGCCTTTCCTGCCGGCAACAACAAATCTATAACGCTGTTGATTAAATGGACTAATTAAACTGTAAGCCTCCAGAGCTCCTATAATATTTTTACGAGGCTCAAGGGTGCCAGCCATCATAATATAATCGGGGTCTAAATTATATCGACGTTGAACCTCAATAATTTTATTTGCATCAGTTTTACGCAGAAAAGCATCACGAATGCCTGCATAAACAACTGTAATTTTGTTGGAAAGCATTAGTTTTGGGTAACGTTCTATCAAATCTTTTTTTGTATACTGAGAAACTGTAAGAATCCACTTACTTTTCTTAACAGCTTTTTTAAGGGTTATCTTTTCGATCCATGTCGCACGGCGTTGATGCTTAGCAGGCGATTTAAAAGCAACTAAATCATGTACAACCAACCCAACATCTAATTTGTCAGGATCATGCAAGTAAGGAACGATATAACTTTCGGTTGCCACAAGGGTATCAATCTTATTTTTAAGCAGTGACCAATAAAAACGTAAATGCCAAATCAGGCCCTTTCCCCAGACACGCATAATATGAACATTGGAAAGATGTTTATAAATATTGTTCCAATCTTTATTGGTATATAGATAATATTCGTTTTCACGATCATTATTTAAAATACTCTTGAGCACATTAGCCGTCCATATACCCTTTCCTCCTCGAGCACCATCAATACCTCTGATGTCAAAAGCTATTTTCACGTCACGTGAAGTTATGGCTACAATAAGATACAACAAATAGGCTATAAACTGAAGGGCATTTAACTTAGGGGTAAAGGGGCACTTCAGCCATTTAGTAATTAGCCCTTTAGTTTATAAGTAATTAAGTTTAAAAGTCGTCCCATTTATGCTAAAGTATCAGCAGTAAATCTTAAAAATAAAACCATGAACTTACGCCGTATCAAACATATGCTATTGCGCCTTAGCAATGAGGAAAAAATTATTGGAATAGGGTGTATTTTAATAATAATTGGCTCATTTTTGCCATGGCACTCAATTGTGCTCAATTTTGACAATCAAAGCATTACTCAAAACGGTTTCGGAGGAGATTTGGGTGTTGTCGGATTTGTTATTTTTATAATGGCAATATTGGCGCTTTTTGTTTTAATTGCTGAACACTTGCATATTAAAATTCCTTATTTAGGATATACGAAAGAACAAATTCTACTCTTCTTAATGGGTGAAAATGCATTTTTGGTATTAATTACCATCGCTATATACACCAAAAGATCATTAGAATTCACCGATGCCAATTTACGTTTCGGGATCTATTTAGCCTTAATAGGTGCATTTTTAGGAGCATTTGCCGCCTTTGCCCAAATTCAAAAATTAAAAAAGGAGGAAGTGCAAGAATTTTTCGATCACGAGGAACCCGTAGGAACGCGTCATGACACATCTGGAGAGGAGTACGAAGAAGAAATGGAAGAACCGGAACCCGAAGCTGAATTATTCGAAGAAGAAGCAGAAGCAGAACCTGAACCAGTCGAAGAAGAAGATGAAGTAGTAGAAGATGAAATGATCGAAGATGTCGAAATGGAAACCGAAGAAGAGTCAGAATCAAAAGACCAGGCAGACTATTTCACTCGTGAGGCAGGCATATCCGAAAAAGACATAGTTGCAGATGCAGAAACAGTTGATGAAGAAGATGATAAAGATAAAACCTCAAACATATCTATGAATTTTTACGAAGACCAATAACATTTCAGATTTTGCAATCAAATTCGAAATGCTAAATTAAAATATTTTTAATTTTTGTAACTGTAAATTTTAATTTTGAATTTTGAATTTTGAATTTTGTAATTATAATTAATCTCCTATGCCTTCAACCGATGCCCCACAGGGAAAACCTACTCCAACAGATAAAGAATATGTTGATATCATAAAATCGGATGTTGAAGTGGATAAAGAATATATTAAAGATACTGGAATCCCAACAAAAATCGTCTACTATTGTCGAGATTGCGAAAAGACTATTACTCCAAAACGCATTGGAAAGAAATTGCGATTTAGCTGCCCTGAATGTAAAAGGGATGGTGTAGCCTTCGGTAGTGAACAATCAATAATTAATCACTACCACATAAAACAGGGGGCAGGAGCAGAACAGGAACAAAAATAAATACAAAATTACAAGGTTACAAACGCTCACTCCGTTCGCTATTACAAAATTACAAGATTATTTATATAGCAAGAGCACAGCGTTAAGTAATAGCTTCACTAATTTTGTAATTTTTAATTTTGTAATTTTATAATTGAATATCATGAAAAAGCTTATTTTTATATTTTTTGTACTTTTTATTTTAGTGATAATTGCAGGATGTAAACTGCATAAAAACACTATAACTTTCGACCCTAAAGTCGATGAAAGTGCATCTGAAACCAGTTTGGATATCAATACAGAAGACATTAAACTTGCTGTAACATCTATTATAGGTAGCAATTTAGAAACCGATAGTGATTATCATGTCATCGAAGGAGTGGCCTCAAGCAATACAAATGAAATAAAAGTTAACGATTACATTCTTCAGAGATATTCTCCTGGACAAACCGGATGGAGCTATATCGCATCCACAGATCTAGATACGCTGGCAGAAGGTGAAAATAAATATGCCGTTCGTGCCTATGACGAAGATGGTAATGAAATCGGCGCACAGGATTTCACAATCACATATACCCCAGTAAAAGTGGTAGAAAATACCGAAGACACTGAAAAAGACCAAAATTTACCTTCCGTTGGTATTAGCGGATGGATAACATTTATCATTTCATTAGTA
This sequence comes from Patescibacteria group bacterium, assembly GCA_018813295.1. Taxonomy (GTDB): domain Bacteria; phylum Patescibacteriota; class Gracilibacteria; order UM-FILTER-43-11; family UM-FILTER-43-11; genus JAHJBZ01. The sequence continues at coordinate 4,406 of JAHJBZ010000066.1, forward strand.
ATTTCAATTGGATATTTTGCATTCAGAAGACTTAAAAAGATATTTATACGTAACATTTAAATTCTGTCTATACGTATATTATGGCTTAATTAAAAGGGATTGCACATAGTGCATCTTTTTTGCCTTTATTTTGATTTGACCGGTGAACTTCTGTTCACTATAATCCAATTACAAATTAAAACAACTATTAATTTTTAACTAAAAAGGTTATGTCAAAAGATAATAAGAAAACAGATGCTATAAAAAACGCATTAACTCAGATCGAAAAAAACTTCGGTCAGGGAACAATTATGAAACTTGGTGACGCTGGAAGAATTAAGGTAGAAACTATCCCTACCAGCTCAATTTCGTTAGATAGAGCATTGGGGGGAGGTATCCCAAAAGGACGAGTGATAGAAATTTACGGCCCTGAGTCATCAGGAAAAACTACACTCGCATTACATATAATAGCGGAATCCCAAAAAATGGGTGGTACAGCAGCCTTTATAGATGCCGAACATGCATTAGACCCTGAATATGCTAAAAGAATTGGGGTAAATACAGAGGATTTACTTATTTCTCAACCGGATAATGGAGAGCAGGCATTGGAAATCGTAGAAACCCTTACCCGCTCTGGTGGAATTGATGTAATAGTTATAGACTCCGTTGCCGCCCTAACGCCAAAAGCCGAAATCGAAGGTATGATGGGTGATTCACATATGGGTTTGCAAGCACGTTTAATGAGTCAGGCGCTAAGGAAGTTGACCTCTATTATTGCCAAAACAGGTACAACTGTTATTTTCCTGAACCAATTGAGAATGAAAATTGGAGTTATGTTTGGAAACCCCGAAACCACAACCGGTGGTAACGCTCTTAAATTCTACTCATCTGTAAGACTGGATATTCGCTCAATCGACAAAATCAGCGGTTCTGCAGATGATGGAAAAGAAATTACAGGGCGACGTGTACGCGTAAAAGTCGTCAAAAACAAAGTCGCTCCGCCTTTTAAACAAGCGGAATTCGACATCATGTTTAACGAAGGAATAAGTAGAGCTGGAGACTTACTCGATACTGCTGTCGAAAAGAATTTAGTAACTAAAGCCGGTGCATTTTATACATATAAAACCATCAAAATAGGCCAAGGTAGAGAAAATGCAAAAAATTTCCTAAAGGACGATAAAACAATCTTCACCGAAATCCATAAAAAACTAACAACTGGAGAAGTAGAAGTAAAAGAAGTAAAAGAGGTAAAAAAAGTAGAAAAAGTAGAAAAATAAGCCGGCTTGCTCATAGGTAAAAACTAAAAAGCGCAGATCGCTCCACTTCGATCGTAATGACAAGCGCTTTTTTGGTTTTAAATCTTGCATCTGGATACAAATATATATAAACTAAAACTCCCATATAGCATGCACCATATGGTGCTACAAAACAAAAACACAAACAAACATTTAACATGTGACATTTGACATTATTTTTACCTGTAACAGGTTGTCAAAAGTTAAATGTCAATTGTCAAATGTAATCTAAGTATATGGCCAACGCAAACAAAGTACCACCGCATAATAAAGAAGCTGAACAGTCCGTTTTAGGATCAATTTTGATCGATAAAGATGCAATTATTAAGATAGTCGATCTAATTAATCCGGATGACTTTTATTATGACACCCATAAAATGATTTATGAGGCCATGATCGATCTTTATAACAGACATGACCCAATAGATCTATTAACGCTTGCTAATTTACTCGAAGAAAGAAAACAAATCGATACAATCGGTGGGCCAGCTTATTTAGCCGAACTTACATCTACAGTGCCTACAGCCAGCCACGTATTTAAATATGCGCAAATTGTTAAAAACAAAGCCACTCTGCGTAAAATGATTAAGGCTGGTAGTGTTATTACTGGCTGTGGATATAGCGAAGAAGATAACATTGAAAGCCTTTTGGAAACAGCTGAAAAAGAGGTATTTGGTATTTCACAAACTTTTCTGAAAGATCGTTTCATACATATTCGCGACATTCTAAACAAACGTTTCGAAGAGTTTTCTGCATTACATACAGCAGACGAAAAAGATAAAGTTAAAGGAATTCCTACAGGATATAAATCACTGGATAACCTTCTTTCAGGCTTACAGCCTGCAGATTTGGTTATAATAGCAGCACGCCCTAGTATGGGTAAAACAGCTTTGGCTCTTTCTATTGTTCAAAAAGTTGCCATCGAAGCCAGTAAAAAACGCACCGTCGGTATTTTTTCACTTGAAATGTCAAGAGAGCAACTGGTTGATCGTATGTTCTGTTCAATTCTAGGTGTAGATTCATGGAAATTACAACACGGACACCTCGATGAAAAAGATTTTCAAAATATGGGTAGCGTAATGGATATTTTGGATAAAGCACCTGTTTATATAGATGACTCTGTAGGAACTTCCATTGCGGAATTACGAGCTAAAGCGCGCCGTCTCCAGATGGAACATGGTCTGGATTTAATTATTGTCGACTACCTCCAGTTAATGTCTACAGGGCAAACTGCTTATATCGGTAACCGTGTACAGGAAATTTCAGAAATATCCCGCGCACTAAAGTCACTTGGTCGTGAATTACACATACCTGTTATTGCAATATCTCAGTTATCCAGAGCAGTAGAACTTCGTAATCCTAAAATTCCGCAGCTTTCCGACTTACGCGAATCCGGTTCCATAGAACAAGACGCAGATGTAGTTATGATGCTTTACAGAAAAGATTACTACGAAGAAAACCTAACGGATGAAGAAAAAGGTATCACGGAAGTCTTTGTTCGCAAACATCGTAATGGCCCAGTTGGCACAGCAGAACTTCGGTTTGATAAAACTCAAATGAAATTTTACGATATCGACCGCGCCCATTCTTACGAAACTCAAACTTAATTAAAATAGCTATGTGCTATGTTAAACAGCACTACAGCACTAAAGCACTCTATTTATGGAGCATCTCCCCCAAATAATATCAGTATTTGGCTGGTCTACACTTGCTTTTTTGGCAACATTAGCTCTTACTCCACTTTATCTAAAAGCGGTTAAAAAATTTAATTTGGGAAAACAAATTAGGGATAATGCCATGAGTGGAGAAAAGGCATCAATTTTTCGTGAATTGCATGCCAAAAAAAGTGGTACACCTACAATGGGAGGGGTAATTATGTGGGGATCGGTTTTGCTTGTTGTACTATTTTCACGCCTCTTATCGCTATTAGGAGTACTACCTCAATCACTTCTACAAAGAGGACAGGTATATTTACCATTATTCACTCTTGTTGCCGTAGGAATCTTAGGAGCTGTTGATGATTGGTTTAATATCAAGCAAATTGGTGGAGTAAAGGGAATTAAAGCAAGACCAAAATTTCTATTACTCACCCTATTTGCAATCGCTGGAGGATTTTGGTTTTACTATAAATTAGGTTTTTCAAGTATTCATATCCCCCGCCTTGGGGATTTTGAAATTGGAATGTGGTATATCCCTTTATTTATATTAGTTATTGTTTCAACCGCGAACGCAGTTAATATTACAGATGGATTGGATGGTTTAGCAGGAGGTTTATTAATCCTCGCTTTTACCACCTTTGGGGTAATTGCTTACTTTAAAGGATTAATGGTTTTAGCAGTATTTTGCGGAGTTTGTATTGGTACACTCATGGCCTTCTTATGGCATAACGTCCCCCCCGCACTATATATCATGGGGGATACAGGTGCCCTGGCATATGGAGCCACGCTAGGGGTAATAGCCATGATGACGAATTCACTAGTTGTTTTGCTCTTTGTAGGTGCAGTTTTCATAATTGAAACCTTATCTGTAATCATTCAGCTAACTTCAAAGAAATTTTTTAAAAAAAAGGTCTTTCTAATAGCCCCTCTTCACCATCATTACGAGAAAAAAGGCTGGGGAGAAGCAAAAATAACCATGCGTTTCTGGATTTTCGGCGCGATGTTTGGTGTAATCGGCCTAATTATTGGATTAATTGGTATGGGAAATGGTGTTTAATTACAAAATTTATCGGAGCAATACATATAAAATAATTTTGTAATTTTCAATCTTGTAATTTTGTAATAAGAAAGTGGCTTAAGTACTTGTTTTTTAAGCCTATTCATGCTATACTATTTAGATAAAAATAGAATCTATGAACATACCAAAGTCAATTCACAGGTTTTTTGGCTCCAAAAAGCCATATTTGCACCAAACCGCAACCATAGAACCGCCTGTACAAGCCGAATCTGTAACGGAAACAGAGAGTGTTGGTATACCTGAGCACTTAAAGGAACGAAAAGAAGCTGTAGTGTTTGATGAACAAACAAAGCAGGAAGCTAAGAAAATGGGCTTTTTTCAAAAACTAAAAGCAACCCTTTTCCCGGTAAAAACCCCTAAATCTGAATCAGTTGTACCTAAAGAAGGTGAAATAATGGAAAAACCTGTAGGAAAAAGGACTGAAGCACAAGAGATTAAAGAAGCAGAAAAGATATATCGTCAAGGAGTAGCAACGATTAAAGACTTGATTGCGCCTTCGTCAATGGAATTTATGTATGACAAAATGAAGGTAAATAGCCTTATGGCTAAAAGCTTTTTTGTTTATGCCTATCCGCGTTATATCGAAGTGAACTGGCTATCTCCAGTTATCAATTTTGATGTAAGTATGGACATATCTATGTTCATGTATCCAACGAGCAGTGCAAAAATAATGAAATTTTTGAAAAACAAGGTGGCTCAAATTCAATCCACCATGCGTATTGAACAGGAAAAGGGCATGGTAGCTGATCCGGCACTGGAAACCGCCTTGCAAGACGCTGAAGAATTACGTCGAAACATCCAACGAGGGGAAGAAAAATTCTTTCAATACGCTTTATATTTCACAATTTATGCAGAAGACGAAGAAAAGCTTAAAAAAATCCAAACTAGACTGGAAAGTGCATTGGGTGGAAAACTGATTTTAACTAAAAGTGCGGATTTACAAATAGAACACGGTTTTAATTCATGTTTGCCGCTCGCAATGGATGAATTGGAAATCTATAGAAATATGAACACCAATCCCCTTTCCACTACATTTCCATTCAGTTCAGCTGAACTCACATCAGATGAAGGTGTTCTATACGGTATTAATCGCCACAACGATGGCTTAATTATCTTTGATCGTTTTAATCTCGAAAATGCTAATTCGGTTGTATTTGCTAAATCCGGTGCCGGTAAATCTTATTCAGTAAAACTAGAAGTACTTCGTTCTATGATGATGGGTACTGATGTTATTATCATCGACCCTGAAAACGAATATGAAGAACTTGCCAATACAGTTGATGGTACATATCTCCGCGTATCGCTTAATTCAAATCAAAGAATCAATCCATTTGATCTGCCTGCTCCAATTGATGAAGAAGATGAAAAACCTGGAGAACTTTTAAGATCAAATATAATCACGCTTCATGGCTTGCTTAACCTAATGCTTGGAAAACTTTCTCCAGAAGAAGAGGGGTTAATGGATAAGGCATTGATCGATACATACGCCCTTAAAGGCATAACGATGGAAACCTCAAATCCAGCCAGCGTAGAACCTCCAACTATGGAAGATTTGTATGAGATTCTAAGCAATATGAAAGGTACTGAAAATTTGGCACAAAGGCTGCAAAAATATACAATTGGAACTTTCTCTGGAATTTTCAATAAACCAACTAATGTCGATCTTAAGTCCGGACTTGTAGTGTTCTGCATCCGTGATCTTGAAGACATGCTTCGCCCAATTGCGATGTATATTATTCTTAATCACATTTGGAACACAGTTCGCTCACAATTAAAAAAACGTATACTCGTTATCGATGAAGCTTGGTCAATGATGCAATATGAAGATAGCGCACGCTTCTTGTACGGCTTAGTAAAACGAGCTCGTAAATACTATTTGGGGATTACAACCATTACCCAAGATGTTGAAGACTTTGTAGAATCTAGCTACGGTAAACCAATTATCACCAACTCTTCAATGCAGCTTCTTCTTAAACAATCACCTACTGCGATCGATAAATTGACTGAAATTTTCAACTTAACAGAAGGTGAAAAGTACTTATTACTTAATGCAAATGTTGGACAAGGGCTTTTCTTTGCAGGGCTTAAACACGTAGCGATTCAAATCATTGCTTCTTACAACGAAGATAAAATTATCACAACAAATCCGGAAGAAATCTTGGCACAAAGAAGTAAATCGGAAGAAGTAAAAGCTGCACCAGAACCTGTTCCCCAGGAAGCTCCGCAAGAAACACCACCAGTTGAACCTCAGCCAGAAGAAGTTGCTCCTGAAGTTTAATAATTTTCATCTCGATTTCATGATATAATCCAAAATGTCATTAGCTTTTTTGCTTATGAAACCTTTTACCTTTCGTTCCAATATTGCCATCGCTGATATTGCTTTTTATGCGTATGGAAAAACCCCGGAGCAGCTGATAATAAATGCTTGCCATGCGGTAACCGAAGCAATGGTGCGTAGAGATAAAATTGGGAAAAAAGAAAAAATCGAATTTAGTAAAAAAAGTGAAACTCTTGAGGATTTACTATATTCGGTTCTCGAAGAAATCATTTACCTTAAAGATGCTAAACAATTAGTTTTTCATAATTTTAAAATTAAAGAAATACAGACTGATCAGCCGCCCTACCTGGTAAAAATGGAAATTGCTGGTGAAAAAATTGATCACAAAAAACACGAATCCCACTCCGATGTAAAAGCTGTAACTTACTACGATTATTACGTCGAAAAAACCGGTGATGGATATAAAGCTTCTGTAATTTTGGACGTATAACTCCAAATTGTGGAGCCACTTCGCGTGACGCAATAGTAGACTACAAAAGCGCCACCCGCCTAAGGCGGGCTCCACCATAGCGCCACAACAGAAAACATGATAAAAGACCTCAAACAACTCAGCCCGGGTTTATATGAAATTCCCAAAACATACAAAAAAGGTATGCTCGTACCTGCACGTATTTTTGCATCTCCGGAGTTATTGGAAAAAATGGACGAAGGTGTTTTTGATCAGGTGACAAATATCGCCACGTTACCAGGAATCGTAGAAGCTGCTTACTGTATGCCGGATGGCCATTGGGGTTATGGATTTCCAATCGGAGGAGTGGCTGCATTCGATCCGGACAATGACGGAATTATTTCCCCCGGTGGAATTGGTTTTGACATTAATTGCGGCATGCGACTTATTACGACCAATTTGACTGAAGATGATGTAAAACCAAGACTGCATGATTTAATAGACCATTTATATGCCAAAATTCCTGTTGGGGCTGGTCAGCATGGTTTTGTACGCTTACATCAAAAGGAATTCAAACAAGTAATTAAAAAGGGGGCAAGATGGTGCCTGGAAAACGGTTATGCAGAGCAGGAGGATCTGGAAAGAACGGAAAATCACGGTGAATTTAATTGGGCAAATCCTGAAAAAGTATCCGATAGAGCGATTAAAAGAGGTTATAACCAAATCGGAACGTTAGGAAGCGGAAATCACTATCTGGAAATTCAGGTTGTACGTGATGAAAACATTTTTGATAAAAAATTAGCCAATGCTTTTGGGATTTTTGGTCAAAATCAAATTGTAATCATGTTCCATTGTGGCAGTCGCGGTTTTGGACACCAGGTTGCAACGGACTACCTCCAAAAATTCCTAAAAAAAATGCCGCAATACGGTATTCCTATACTCGATAAAGAGCTAAGCTGTGCACCATTTAACAGCCAGGAGGGTCAGGACTATTTTGCAGCCATGGCATGCGCCGCAAACATGGCATTTGCAAACAGGCAGGTAATTTTTCATCAAATTAAAAAGTGTTTCAGTAATATTTTTGGTAAAACTCCTCAGGATCTTGGAATAGAACAGCTATATGACGTTACCCACAACACAGCCAAACTGGAGGATCATAAAGTTGGCGGTAAAATCAAAAAATTACTCGTTCATCGCAAAGGTTCCACACGCTCTTTCCCGCCAGGCCATCCGGATCTGGAGGAGGACTTTCAGGAAACAGGTCAACCGGTTATTATTGGAGGATCTATGGCAACTGGTTCTTATTTGCTTGTGGGGACGCAGGAAGCAATGGAAAAAAGTTGGGGTTCCACCGCCCACGGCTCAGGCCGTGCCATGTCTCGCCATAAAGCAAAAAAAATGGTTAGAGGTAGGGATTTACAGCGAGAAATGGAACAGCAGGGAATTTATGTGAAGACATGCTCTTTTTCCGGTTTAGCAGAAGAAGCTGGCTTTGCCTACAAAAATATTACTGAAGTAGTTGAAGCCTGTGAGCTTTCAGGAATCTCCAAAAAAGTGGTAGCATTTGAACCAATTGGAAATATTAAAGGTTAACTATATGAGATTATTCATTTCAATCGACGTGCCAAAAGAATTTCATCGTTACTGTCAGCAATTACAGGATCAGTTTCCTGATATTAGAAAAACAAATGAGTTTCATTTAACACTTCAATTTTTGGGTGATGATATTGAAGATGCTGAACCAATTATTGAAACACTAAAAACCATAAAATTCGAACAATTTGAATTAGAAATGGGTGATGCGCTCCCCTTCCCCAATCCATTTCAACCACGAGGAATTTGGATTGAATGCAAAAAAACTGACGCTCTCGAAAAATTAGCAAATGACATACGAGAAGCCTTAGAACCTCTAGGATTTATTCCAGACAAACCTTTTAAAGCGCATATAACTTTAGGCCGATTTAGAAAGCCACCGCATAAAAAACCTGAAAAAATTGAAGGCGAACAGCACAAATTCACAGTCAATCACTTCAATTTAATGGAAAGCATGCTCAGTCCAATCGGACCGAAATACAAAAGAATAATAAAAATAAATTATTAATTTTAGATCAGTGAAATCAAATTCTGCGTAATGAGACAAATCCGAAAAATCTGCGGTTCAGACAATAACCATTTAAAAAAACTGAAAGAAAAGATACAATGCAAATGTATTTAACATTGAACGTATTATTACGTTTTTATTTTTAATTTTATTTCATAACAATATAAAATCATGAGAAATAAATTTATTAAAAGAGTTGCCATTACTCTCACCTTTTTAATGGTGTCAATGCAGCTCACCGCCCTGCCAACTTATGCTCTTGTGGGAGATGCAAGCACTGGCTCTTGTGCCACAGAAGTGTGTACAACCACTGGTAATACTGCATCCAATGTATCAGGTGCTGGCCAAGCCGAAGAAGTACCTACAGAAGAAATTGAAGGTGAAACTCAAGGTGAAGTAACTGCAACCTTATATGACAGCCCCGGTGATGACACTGTAACAAGTGCAACCACGATTCCTACCGGAGATTTTTCAGTAGATAGTTTTTTTGACATAGTTGTCGAAGTAGATTTCGATGAGGAAGTGGATACCGATAATTTAGTTGAGTTAGTTGTCGATGAACTTGAAGTTGCCGATGATGATGAAGGGGCAGCTATTATCGACGAAGCAATTGATGAACTATTAGAGGAAATTGAAGATATGAGTGACGAAGAAGCAGAAGAGGCTTTAGAAGATCTTGAGGAAGAAATTGAAGAAGCAATTGAAGATGCCGAAGAAGAGGCAGGGCAAGGACAGCAAAGCGGAAAAGCACATAGAAAAATCTGGCTGCTGAAAAAATTATTAACCAAACTACGTGCTGAATTCCTAAAAGAACATCCGGGAATTGCGAGTATAATTCGCCATGTCACAAATCACCGAGGAATTTATTTAATTCGTTGGGGTAATTTAGACGGGGGCTGGCCTTGTGCCGGCTATGACCAGGATGAAATTGCTGCAAATTTAGAGGCAGGTGAAACACCATGTGGAGTAGACGTAGTTAACTACGATGGAATAATTTCTGTGGACAAAGGCACATTAAACGTACGCAAAGAAGTGCTTTTTGAAAATAACGATACCGTAACAAGTTCAAGCGGGTCATCCATTTCATTTGATTCTGTAATCGCAGGCCATTGGGATGGCTTACTTGTAACATACGTTCCTGCTGCAAACGATGATGGAACACAAGGAGAAGTAAATGTAACAGTTTCTATTGGTGATTTAAACGAAACATACACAGGAAGCGAAGTATTTGGGACAAGAGATATAGGCAACGAGCATAAAATTGAAATTAAAAAACTCAGCAATATTTTAACCGGAGTTTCATCTGACAATATTGGTAAACTTATCCTTGCCAAGTTAAGCGTTTACAACAAAATAAATAATATTCTCGCAAAACTTTATCGCCTGAGAATGTTAAATGTAGGTGGTGATGCACTTGATGATCTTGAAGATTTAATTGAGGGAATAGAAGATGATAATCTTGATGAAGACAGTGCAGAAGAATTAGAAGATCTTCTCGATGAATTATATAACGAACTTGATGATGATCTAACAGAAGATGAACTGGATGATATAGTAGATGAATTGGAAAATGATTATGATGATGTGGATTCTGCAGCTACAGGCCGTAAATTCGCAGCGGGATTGTTACCATTCAGTGATACTGATGATGACGCATGGTATACAGAATATGTTTCAGCTGTTAAAAACAGTGGAATTATAAGTGGATATAAAAATGCTGATGGAAGCTCCACAGGCCAGTACGGACCAGGTAACAATGTTACCGTTGCTGAAATCATAAAAATCGCTTTAGAAACTACAGGCGAAGGAACCTCAGACAGTACACCAGGCTTAAATGCTGCATGGCATCATTGGGCTAAGGGTTATGTTGCAAGAGCAGAAGAGCTTGGTCTTGATATTGTAAATGACGACGGTTTAGATTTAGATCGCCCTGCCACCCGCGGGGAAGTTGTCAGAATAATGTTAGAAGTTCTTGGTATCAGTCCAGACCCAGTTACCGGAACAGACTTCTTTGATGTACTTACTACCCATGAGCATGCCGCATACGTTCAATATGCAAAAGATTTAGGAATAGTTAGCGGTGACGATACTACCGGCGCTTTTAGGCCAGATGATTCAATAAACCGTGCTGAAGCTGCAAAAATAGCTAACCTAATTCTAAGTGTAGTACTAGGCGGCTATGATAGCTTCTTCGACATCTAAAACAATCTAATCACTAAAACCCCGTGTCTGGATCGTCTAGATACGGGGTTTTTGTTATGCAACGTAAAGACTAAAGGGTATATAACTTAAGGAAAAAGACCCTTAAGCCCTTTAGTAATTAGCCCTTCAGTTTATAAGTTATCTGTTGTATCGTTATGTCGTCATATCGTTTATTATATGGAACTCTTTTCGCGCCACAAAAGAAAATTGGAGCGCTTAATTGATATAATTATAATCCTCTTAATAATAGGATGGATTATATTCTTATTTGCTGTAGACCTGGAAAAAATAATCGAGAATATCGGAGTGCATAATGGATATCTTTTGGCGTTTACTAGCTCATTTTTTGGAGGACTGGTAACAGTAACATTTGCATCCGTTTATCCAACAATCATCGCCTTTGCGTTAGGGGGGCTCAACCCCATAATATTAGGTATTATTGCAGAAATCGGATTAACAATAGCCAACATGATTTATTTTTATCTTGGGCGAAAAAGTCGAGTTGTTGCGGAGTACTCATCAACATTCGATAAATACAGCCATCGCATTCTAAAATGGATAAACAGTAAACCAAACTGGCTAATTCCAATTCTTATATGGATTTATGTAGGACTTAGCCCGTTTCCAAACAACTTGCTCACAACTTCAAGTGGACTGATTGATTTCTCATACAAAAAAATAATCATCCCATTGTTTTTAGGAAACATAACACTGATGACAATCCTGGCCTACTTTGGAGTTTTATTTGATTAACAAAAAACAATCGCTGGCTCCATGGTTATACCTGGAGTCAGCGATGTCTTACAGCTCATTCCGATATTGTCGGAAATAGCTTTTTAACCCTATTGATCTATTGCTTAGGCTTTGGAGGCTTTGGTAAACCTAATTCCTCCATAATTGAATGTGCTTCCTGCATTTTAGCTCGTCCCTCCTCAATCAATTGATGAGCTTCTACAAATTGATCCCAATTGCTCTCATTAATTATTTCTAAAATCTTAGCACCGCGTGGTGACTCGCTAACAAGCGAATACCAGGTATCATAATCTCCGTTACTAATAGCTTCGTGAATTGCTGAGCGCATTTCCTGACGCTCTTCAATGGTTGGCTTTGAAACCTCTTCCTCAGACATTTCATCTGCATAAGATGCCCCAAGCATAGTGAATGTAAAGACAAGTATTAATGTCATCACTGCACCAATAGTCGTATACTTTTTCATGTTATTTATAAATTAAAAAATTAAAATTTTGAGTGGCCACTCTAAAGCTTCACTAATTAATACACCTGTTAAAAAATTTTCTTTCAGAAAATTTTTTAAATTTAAGAATATTGAACGCTGAATTTATATTTTTAAAATAAACCCCTGCCTATAAAAACAGATTTAAAATCAAATCAAAAATCTAAAATCGCTAATCAATATTCTTAAATCGATCAGGAGGAGTTGGTGGCCTCATCTTCCCTTCAGGTCTCACCGGCGGCTTCCAAAGCATTATCCTCTTAGCCTTAAATTCATCCTCATCAATCTTTTCTCCAAGTACGCCAATAGATTGACGTAACTGCAATCTAAAATCATCCTTAAATTCAGCATCGGTAATATCCACTGTCCATTTTGTTCCTTTAAAATCAATCATCATAATTTGCTCATCAGACATTAAATTGATAATGCGACCAACAAGCGCACCTCTGTCTGGTACAACCATAGCTCCATCACGCTTCTCTTTCCAGGTTGCATAAGGAGGAATACTTTCAGCTAAAGCCGTATCAACAGAATGTCCTACTCCTACGAAATATAAACCGGACCCAAATAGCAAAGAGATCACCACTGAGGTTATTACAACCATAACCGGACTGTATCTATATCCCTTTTTGGTTTTTTCAAAAAGCATTGTTGCCAAAAACATTATAAGACCCAATATTGCGATCCATATATAAGGAAGTACCAACATAAAAGAATGTATTGCACCATTTCCAACATAACGAACAATCTCCCAATCGACTCCGGTAATTACCCGCAAAATTACACTGATGGCCAAACTACCAAGAACTACAGAAGTAGCTAAAGCTACCCAGAGCAACACATGAAGCAGAACAAACTGCCAACGCGACCTTGGTTGAATTTTATTCTTCTTAATTGTGCCTAAAATGGATTTGCTTAGCTTCGTCATAAATTAGGATATTAAATATATAAGATTGTTCTTTTCAGCTATTTGTTTGAATTGAGCTTTCGCGCGATTGATTAATGTGGCAACTGTACCCATTGGTTTTTTCAAAATATCGCTTATTTCTTTATAATCCTTTTCGTCGAGATAACGGAGTATTAGTATTTCTCTGAAATCTGGAGACAGCATTGAAAGAACTTTTCGTACTTTTTGCTGTAAATCTTTCTTTTTTATATCTTTCACAATATTCACATCACTTTCTAGAATATCGATCAGACTTTTAACATCGTCATCATCTGTTTCAATGGGCAATGTTTTGTGTCGATTGATTTTTTTAATCTGATTTATAGTTTCGTTATGTGTAATCCGGTAAACCCAGGAAGAGAAGCCTAAATCGAGATCAAAATCATTGAGATTTTTATAAATTTTTATAAACACTTCCTGCAAGATGTCTTCAGCTGTTTCCCTATTTACCCCTGAAAAATGACGAATGTACCTAAACAGCTTTTTCTCATAACGTTCCATTAGATACAAAAACACCTCCTGATCTTTCAAGGTTAAGGAAACGAGCTCAGCATCAGTCTTTTTGGAGTAATCTTGCATGCAAAAAAATATAGGAAACGCTACTATATAATACTACAAAATAGAAGAATATTTTCTTTCAAAATTCTCTTGCTTTTTACCTTACATAAATATATCATCCTTATTGAGAATCATTATCAATAAGAAATGATAACCAAAGATAAAAATCAGCGAGTTACCAGACAAAGGAAGATTATCCTTGATGAAATATGCAAAGTTTGCTGCCACCCTACTGCAAAGCAAGTTTACAAAATGACAAAAAAGAAAATGCCAAATATTGGCTTAGCTACTGTATATAGAACTTTGGACTTTTTGGAAAAAAAGAATTTAATAATCAAATTACAATCAAAAAATAGTGTTACCAAATACGATGGCAATACTTCAAGACACTGTCATTTAATTTGTAAATTATGTGGTAAAATAATTGATATTTTTGATATTAAAAAAGTCAAAATAGATTCCGATGAATTAAAAAAGTCCGGTTTTGAGCCATCATTGGATTTTTTAGAAATTCATGGCATATGCAAAAAATGTAAAAATTGTTAAAATCACTTTACCTATTAACCCTATTATCATGAATGAAACAATTCAAAACTTAACAAAAGCATTTATTGGTGAAAGCCAAGCAAGAAATCGATATACGATTTATGCAAAAGTCGCTAAAAAGGAAGGATATGAACAAATGTCAGAGATTTTTCTGACTACTGCAGACCAGGAAAGAGAACATGCAAAGTGGTTATTTAGAATGATTAATGATTTAAAGAAAGAAAGTTCTAAAAATTTAGACACAATTAATGTAGATGTAGGAGCTCCAACAATAATGAGTGATACAAAAGAAAATCTAAAAGCAGCAATTGCTGGTGAACATTATGAATATGAATCAATGTATCCAGAATTTGCTGATACAGCTGAAAAAGAGGGATATCCAGATATTGCAAAAAGACTAAGAGCAATTGCTAACGCAGAAGAGCATCACGAAGAAAGATATAAAAAGCTATTAAAAGAATTAGAAGGAGGTACGGTATTTAAAAAAGCTGAAGAGACAACATGGGTTTGTAGCAAATGTGGTCATACTCATACCGGTAATGAAGCACCTGATGCATGCCCTTCGTGAGGTCACCCAACAGCTTATTTTCAAGTAAAATGTGAAAACTATTAACTCTTAACTAATTAAGGTTATGACTCAATTAAACCAAATCTATAAATGCAACGTTTGCGGGAATATAGTTGAAATGGTACATGCTGGAGCTGGCGAACTCGTTTGCTGCGGACAGCCGATGCAATTAATGAAAGAAAACACCGTAGATGCAGCACAAGAAAAACACGTGCCAGTTATCGAAAAAACGGACACGGGCATCAAGGTTAAAGTTGGTGACGTGCCTCATCCAATGGAACAAGAGCATTATATTGAATGGATTGAAGTTTTGGCTGACGGAATGAGTTACAAAAAATTCCTAAATCCAGGTGACGCACCAGAAGCTGAATTTAACGTAACTAGTGATTCAGTCACAGCTCGTGAATACTGCAATTTACATGGACTGTGGAAATCCTAGAATCCTCAAGCCACAAACCCGAAATAAGCCATTAGCAAACCAAATACCAAAGTGAAATAAGGCATTATCTTCATGAAACTGCCCGTAAACATTGGCTCAAACCACTTTGTAAAGCCTGGAAAAATCATAAAATTTATACCTTTGACAACCCCTATCCAGCCAATCAAAGTTATAATAACCGGCCAATCCCATACCCAAATATTGTGATACTCAATAAGTATCATTCCGATTACGATTCCAAAAAGACTCATTAAGGGGTTAATCGCTGGAGTTTTTATAATGTCCTGAAACATTTTTTTATAGCTAATGGTGCCCATTAATACACCAATAGACATTGCAATGTAAATGACGCCAATGATTTTGGCAACAAAAATTGAAAGTTCCATATGAAAAATGAGTTATGAAATAATGATTATTTGAGTACTCGTAGCAAGTCCCGCTAAGCGGGACGCAGCGAGAGGATATTTGTTTTTGTGTAAAAAAGTATTTATTTGATTATATCACACATTTAAAAAGCCCCCGATGTATATCGGAGGCTTTTTAATTACCAACTATCATCATCCGTTTCATCTTCTTCAAGATTATAACACTTACATTCACATTCCGGCTTTCCGCATTCTTCACATAAGGGACAATCTTGTCCACATTCACACTCGTCAAACATATTTATCTGACTTAAATAATAAAATTCAAAGACCTATTTCCTCTTTTTGGCCTTTGTCTTTTTTGTGGCTTTTTTAACCACTTTTTTTGTGGCTTTTTTAACCACTTTTTTTGCAGGTTTTTTAGCTGCTTTTTTTGTTGTTTTTTTCACTGGCATAAGTGTAAAAAATTAAGTAATAAATTATTTTAATTATCATTGATTTATATAAAAAAGCAATAGTAAAAAAAACGGCCTAAATTGAGTCGTTTTTAATGGCGGAACAATTTAAGAACTTTTTGAATTAAAAATCGAACACTACTTTGATAATCATCAATATAGCAATGCCAATCATAGCCTTTCTTATTAATTCATCACCATGCTTCACAGCTAAATGAGAACCAATCCACGCACCAATAAAACTTGATACAAACATTGTTGCAAGTAATGAAATCGAAACTGTTGAAGCCAAAGCAAGTATAGTCAAAGCTATTGCCGTTTCGGGTATAGCTGCAACTATGTCAGTGCTTCTTGCCTCTAGAAAACTCTTATGAAAAAAATGAACCAATACTAAAACTGCAAAAGTTGCCCCAGCCATAGCCAAAGCACCACTCCAAATACCAACAAGCAACATAAACAAAAGACCTATAATGCTCATGGCTTCCTTTTTTAAATCTTTTTTTGGTTTTGCAGGCTTAAGCAAAAAGAATATGCCAACAAAGACACCAATGATGATGATGTACCTCAATAAGCCCTCAGGTAACCTGACGACGAGATTTGCACCAAAGAAAGATCCGATGCCTAACGGTATCATAATGATCAGTGCCAACTTCCAATTAATACTTTTTGATTTGTGATAGCCTCGTAATGCACCAATCACAACTCCAAGATCAGACATTCTATTTAAGGCAAGGGTGTTTATCGGTGGAATGCCAAAGGCAAGCATAGTAGGTATAGCAAAAACGCCAGCACCCCCAGAAATAGAAGTTACAATTCCCATAACCAATCCCAACGCAGCAATGGATAAAAACTCAATCATGGATACAGTATACCAAATTACAAAAAAACGGCCCAAATTGAGTCGTTTTTAATGGCGGAACGGACGGGACTTGAACCCGCGACCTCCTGCGTGACAGGCAGGCGTTCTAACCAACTGAACTACCGCTCCAAAGCTACGATATTGTATAGGATCACTCTATTTTTGTAAATATGAAATTTAAACCTCACCAAAGGCAACTACGTAGTTCTTACCGTAGTGTTTAGCACATTTTGGACATGTAGTATAAAAGAAATAGAGCTTTTTTTGCTCTTTGCCTTTTGATTTAACAAATTCCCCCATTTCCTTCACCCATTTACCTGCATCTTTGAAAGGTCCTTCAAAAACTTTTGATAGATAGACACCGGAAAGCTTAATCATTTCCATACCTGGTACATCTTTGTTAACCGCAAAATAATGTTCACCTTTCCATGGGGAAGGGTCGTATGAAAGAGTTATAAAGGCCTCGTCCATTGCATTGGCATCCATAATTTTTTTAAATGAACCTTTGTACATAGATCCCATATTGAGGGGAAAATGGAAAAAATTAATAGTAGTTGCTTTTGCAAAAAGCTTGTTATCAAAAATAAACTCCTTATCATTCCACGGAGCAGGATCAAATCGCGGACAACAACCTGTTTCATTGTCATCCATATTGATTTTTGGTATTTCGTTTATATCCATGATAAATAAATTAGATTATTCACACGAAATATACCATGAAACATTACCCATTAATACCAGCCCTCTTTAAACACTCAACTACTCGTGTTCTTACAGGTGGCGGTAGTTCAAAAACAGAACTGATCCCCCCCCTCCTTAATAAGGCATTAGTTTCTTCGCG
This sequence comes from Patescibacteria group bacterium, assembly GCA_018813295.1. Classification (GTDB taxonomy): domain Bacteria; phylum Patescibacteriota; class Gracilibacteria; order UM-FILTER-43-11; family UM-FILTER-43-11; genus JAHJBZ01. The sequence continues at coordinate 22,256 of JAHJBZ010000066.1, forward strand.
AACAATAATCTCCGCCATTATTCTTTCACCTAAAGAAGCAAAATTACACGCTCTTCTACCAACTCTAGCCTGAAAAGAATCATCTGCTCCAACTGGTGTCCGATCAACCAATCCACCTCTTGACCTAACAGCCTGATCCAACCATTCCCTTTGATCTGCATAGCCCTGCCTAAAACCTTCAAACATAAAAATTTATTACAGAAAAAATATAGTCTTCAAAACATAACACTATCAAACTATTTATTAATACAATTTAAATTACAAAGTTCTTTTTAAATATTTTCCTATCTTATTGATTATAAAGCATTTTTATGGTATAATTTATTAATTATAATAATTATTATGCCAGAAACAGAAAAAATCAGAGAAAAAATTGATCCATTGAAACTCGATTATATCAATGGAATTCGTGCAAAAATCAACGCATTAATAAAAAAGGCTGTAATGGTAGGAGGGGCAGGGCTTTTAGTTGGAACGATCGCTGGTACAGCAGCACAAAAAGAATATCGTGATTGGGTAGGTGATGACTATGAAGATACAGAGCAAGGGGGAAAGGGGCAGCAGGCACCACTTAATGAACAAGAACCTGAATATGGCATACTTTCAGAAGCCAGAAGAAAAGTAGGTGCTGTAAAAGATGCCATTGCAGGTAAAGTTGGAGAAGAAATGGAAAATACTGAAACAGTACAAAAAATAAGAGAACTGGAAACGGCTTACCATAAATTACGAGAAACAGGTGACAAGGCCTCTTTTTGGATACCATTTCTTATGGCCTTTCTTGCAACAGTAAAACTGTTAAACATAAGCATTGAAGCAAAAAAGAAATTAACTGAAAATGTAGACCCTCAAGTTGAAGTCAACATGAAAAAAATAGAAGAAAAACTGAATGAATTAATTAAAAGAATGAATGATTTGTCCCAAAAAGAACAGCTCTCTATTGAAGAACAAGGATCTATTCGAAAAGAAGTAGATAGATTAATGGAAGAAATGACTCAAATAAAAGAATCATTATCTTAAAACAAATTCCCTAAATCTTTTTTCATATTTTCAGCAGCTTCGCGAGCTGCCTCTGCATAAGCCTCACCTGGCTTTCCTTGCTTTTCATAAGCAAAAATAATTCCACGGGATGAATTCACAATGGCACCAGTACCATTATTATGAAAACAAGGCTTCACATCTTCCGCTCCCCCACCTTGCGCACCATAGCCAGGCACTAAAAAGATTTGATTTGGCATAAGGTTACGAAGCACACGTGCTTCTTCTGGGTATGTAGCACCAATAACAGCACCAACTGATGAAAACCCACTATCACCGATAAGATCACGCCCCCAACCTTCAACAAGAGTCGCCACATGCTCATCCATTAGATGGTCACCAAGTGCCTGACCTTGAATTTCATCTGCAGAAGGATTGGATGTGCGCACTAAAACAAAAATGCCTTTACCTTGCTCTTGGCAGACTTTGGTAAATGGAACAATGCCATCAGTTCCAAGATATGGAGTAACTGTTAATGCATCCGCATTGATTCCAGGAACTTCTTCGCCAAAAAGATCGATCGTACCGATATGCGCAGCAGCATATGCTGTAGCAGTAGAACCGATATCATTACGCTTAGCGTCACCTATTACAAGCATTCCTTTTTCATGCGCATAACTAACGGTGTCTTCATAAGCTTTTAATCCTTCATGTCCATAATATTCATAAAAAGCAATCTGAGGTTTAACTGCTGGAACAATATCTGAAACAGCATCAATAATACCCATATTAAATTCCAAAATTGCTGCTGCTGCAGCTTCTTTGGTTTCACCAAATTCATCAACAGCTTTTTCTTTAATGAAATCAGGAATTTGAGCAAGGCGTGGATCAAGACCAACAACTGTTGGATTGTTTAATTCACTAATGCGATTTATTAATCTATCTGCGAAATGTATCATAATATTAATTTTTAATTTTTAATTCGAAATTTTTAATCAATTTTCATTGTAATAATGTTTAAATTTTTAAAACATTAGAAATTCAGACATTCAATAAAAATTAAAAACTAAAAATTAAAAATTAATCAAGCCGTCTGATTATGGAAAAAAGATTCATTTTCTTTGAGCCTTAAACGTATTTCATGTGCTTCGTTTTTGGCTTTATCATTATAAGGCTCTACTGTAAGAATTTTTTCATATGTAAAAAGGGAATTATCATAATCTTCATCAGCCCGACAGGAATCAGCTAGTAAAAAAAGATAATTCACATCGCGAGGCTTTAGTTCAGCTGCACGACGAAAGCATTCCGCCGCAACTGAATAGTACATAAGTAGATGATAAAGCTTTCCTAAGGCTAGCAATTTCCTATCATCTTTTTCATCCAATTCAACAGCACGTACATACATTTGAATCGCATCTTTATAGCGTCTTTTTTTAACAAAAATTTTACCAAGATTTTCATAAATATCGGGATTATCAGGATCTGTTTCAAGCAAACGACGATACAAAGTCTCCGCTTTCCTAAAATCACCACTATCCATACAAACTTTTGCCAATTTTAAAGAAATAGGCAGCTCATCCTTTGCAAAAGAAGTTGCCTGAATAAGATGTTTTTTTGCCTCATTCCATTGTTGTTTCGCAATGGCCAATTCAGCATGCCTCATTTCCTCTTTATACCGATTAAAATTGAACTTTGTTTCTGGGTTTTCTTTAGCTAATTCATCTTTAAAACGCTTTTTGCTCTCGACTTGTTCTATTTTTCGATTTTCATGAACTTTGGTAGAAATTTTTTCTTTAAACTCCTTTTTTTCAGTACGTCTAAAAATAACATTACGCCGACTAGCAATAATAATAATCGCGAGGAGTGCCAATAGAAATATATATAATTGAGACATAAGCTAAACAACAAAAACATTTAGAATTTCGTATTTCAGATTTCGCATTCAAATGCAAAATGCGAATTCAGAAATGCAAAATATTAAGGTTTGTTTTTGTTTTTGTTTTTATAATAAAGGCTATCGCTCGGTCAGAAGAAAAAAGTTTTCTAAAGCCAATTTTTTATTTGTGTTTCGTTCAATAAGATAGCGTGTTTTTTCTAAAGATTCAAATAGATTAGCTATATCTTCTAAAGTAAATCGCGATTTTAATGCATGATTATCACTAGAAAGATATTCATAAACTAATTTTCTCAAGTAACGTGAAAAAGCATCGAAAAAAAGTTCTAATTGTTCTGGTTCCTGATCCAAAGTTTCGACAAACATAAATTTTTGCGAAAGGTTATTCTTTTTCAAAAAAAACTCGATTTGATTATAGATACTTCTCTGCTCAGTCAAAATCGTAGGACTTTTTATCAGATTAATAGCTAAACCCGGACGTCCTTGCGAAATTTGAATTATTTCATCAAGATCGGAATTATCGCCAAATTTCTCCTGTAAGTATTTTTTCAAAACACCATCTTCAACACTATAAAAAGAATATCTTCTTACGCGAGATTTGATAGTGGGCAGTACTTGATTAATTTTATTGGAAGTTAATATAAAAATTGTTTTACCAGCCGGCTCTTCAAGTGTTTTTAAAAAAGAATTCTGAGCCTCAATAGGCATTCTTTCAATGTTTTCAATTAGTATTATCCTGTGTTTGCCATAAGAGGTGAGGTTAGTTTTATGTATTAAATCACGTACATCATCGATTTTTATAGTTTCACCATTGTCAGTCATCACAATCATGTCTGGGTGTGAGCCGCTTTGAATCAATTTGCAATCTTGGCAGGTATGACAAAGATCATTTGGACACTGCAAAATATTCGCAAACATCCTGGCTATTCGAAATATACCAACATCTTTTGGGCCTGAAAAAAGATATGCATGAGAAATATTATTTTCAGCAATTTCCTTTTCCAGCTGCTGCAATTGCTTCTTATGCCCAATTGTATCCCATTTATATAGCATTTGATTATCGGTTTTCTGAGACATTTCTGAGACATTATTATACACTATTTTCTTACATGGCCAACCGCATTCGTAATTTGTGTTTAGTGATTGGTGGCACGAGGCACTAGGCACCAGGCACGAGGCACAAAATTACCTTGTAATTAACCCAAAAATTCACTAAAATAACTGGGCTTGCGTTTCGAATGTAGAACTTAAGTCAAGCCTGGGTGGTGAAATTGGTATACACGAAAGACTTAAAATCTTTTTCCTTCGGGAGTGAGGGTTCGAGTCCCTCCCCAGGCACCAGACGAAAGCGGTGCGGTCCGCCGCAGTACGCGATAACGGAGGTAGGCGGGCCATTAAAATCAACCAATATGGATAAACTAATAAAAAAACCGGTAAAAAACTTCATGACAAAAGATGTCATTGCAGTAAAAAAAGAAGATAGCATCAAGAATGTTTTTAAATTAATGGACGAAAATGAAATACTTGGGATTCCAGTAGTTGATGATGATAATCAACCAATCGGAATGGTAACTGAAAGTGATCTTATAAAACATTTCACAACAATTAAAACACCTAAGGGAATTAATTTATTAGGTAGCATTGTTTTCCTGGATGACATCAGCAAATTCAATGAAAATCTAAAAGATCATTGTGCGGAATCAGTAGGGGATATAATGACAGACGTAGCAATTACAATTAACGAAGACACTCAGCTTATAGATGCAATAGACTTAATGGCACAATATAATCTAAACAGGCTTCCTGTTGTGGATAAAAAGAACAAATTGACCGGTATTATCACTCGAACAGATATAGTTCATCAACTTGCCAAATCAAAACATATATAATTACAAAATTAAAAATTCAAGATTACAAAATTAACTAGCATTTCATTTTTTATACACTAAAATAATCTTGTAATTTTCAATTTTCTAATCTTGTAATGAAAATTTTATTTCATAAAATTTTAAAAAAATGGAGCAGTACACAATTGAAGTAACACAAGGAGTTTATGCAACTGCAAAAGAAGCTAGAAATGCAGACCGCGTTCCTATGATTTATTATGGAAAAGGAGTTGAACCAACAAATTTTTCCGCTGATTACCAGGATTTTAAACGCTTATACAAAAAAGCAGGGAAAAGTGCGATCATAACCCTTATTAATGAGAGCAAAAAAGAGTTTCATGTTCTGGTTCACGAAATTCAATACGACCCAGTTAGTGATGAAATGATTCATATCGATCTCATGGCAGTTGATCTTAACAAACCGATTACAACAGAGGTACCTTTGGTGTTCATTGGCCAAGCACCTGCTGTAAAAGATCTAAATGGTACTTTCATGAGTGGTAAAGATCGCGTAATGGTTGAATGTTTACCTAAAGACTTAGTTCACGAAATTGAAGTGGATATCAGTCCTCTTGTTGATTTCCACAGCGGTCTTACAATAGCAGATATCAATGCTCCTGAAGGTGTTAGAATCCTAGATGCAGAAGATATCAGCATCGCAACCGTTTCTGCTCCACGCGCAGAGGAAGTAGAAGTAGTAGCTCCTACTGAAAAAACTGCTGAAGGCGAAGAAGGTGAAGCTCCCGCTAAAGGCGAAGAGGAAAAAGAGGAAGGAGGTGAGTAATTTTCTCAACTATGAAATTCAAGGCCGATAATAAAATTTTTGAAAATTATCCAGATTTTATTGACGGTATTTTAGTGGTAAAAAATATCGATAATAACGGCACTAATCCAGAAATTACTGAGCTATTAAGAAAAATAGAAAAAGAAATAAGAGAAATTACGGATATTGAATCAGTAAATTCACATCCTAAAATTGCGGCATGGAGAGAAGCTCACAGGAAATTTGGGAATAATCCAAAAAAATCCCCACCATCGGTACAAGCTATATTCGGTAGGGTTTATAAAGGTGGTGAATTACCAATAATTAATAAATTAGTAGATTTATATAACTACATCTCTTTAAAATATGTCGTTCCTGCTGGTGGTGAAAATTTAGACAAATGTGTAGGCGATATCGAATTAACTTATGCTGATGGTGACGAAGAATTCATTGAATTAGAATCAGTAGAAAATAGACCGCCTGAAACGGGGGAGGTGGTTTATAAAGATCAGGCAGGAGTCATTTGCAGAAAATTTAATTGGCGCGAAGCAGACAGAACAAAATTAAGTGAAAATACAAAAAATGCTGTGTTGGTTATAGAAGGTCTGTCACCAGTAACCAGAGATGAGCTTCAGCGAACATTAGATGAATTACAGGAATTAGTGCAAAAATATTGCGGTGGTGAAAGTAATAGTTATATTTTAGATCAGGATAACCGAGAAATAGAGATTTAGCCTAGATATCTATGCATCTTTCAGAATTCGACTACAATCTTCCAAAAGAATTCATCGCCCAAAGACCATTAGAGAACCGCGATGAATCAAAATTGATGGTGCTAAATCGCGCTGACCAAACAATCGAGCACCATCAGTTTTTTGAGTTGCCAGATATTTTGAGTCCGGACTCCGTTTTGGTTTTTAATGAATCAAAAGTGATTCCAGCTCGGCTCAAATTTAAATTGGGCAACGGTAATGCAGAGATATTATTAATTAAACCAAGCTCCGATAACACCTGGGAGTGTATGGTAAAACCAGGGCACAAATTTGGACCAAAAACCGACATTCAAATAGATTCGGAATTAAACGCACATGTAAAAGATATTACCCCCCACGGTTTAAGAGTTATAAAATTTCACTGTGATGACTTCGACGCCTATCTCAAAAAACACGGTCACACTCCTACCCCACCCTATATAAAGGAAGAAGTAAGTGACCCGGAAAAATATCAGACGATTTACGCAAAAACCGAAGGTTCGGTCGCCGCACCAACAGCCGGTTTCCATTTTACGGATAAAGTTTTTAAAGGATTAAAAGAAAAAGGAATCCAGACTGAATTCATTACACTTCATGTAGGCCTTGGGACATTCCAACCGGTAAAAGTAGATAAAATTACCGAGCATAAAATGCACAGTGAGTGGTTTAGTTTGCCGGAAGATGTTGCTGAGAGGCTAAATAAAGCAAAAGAGGAAGGCAAAAAAATCATTGCTGTAGGTACAACATCAATCCGTGTACTCGAATCATGTGCGGATAACGGAGTTTTGATTCCGAAATGCGGTGAAACTGACATTTTTATTTACCCGGGATACAAATGGAAATTCGTAAACCAAATGATTACAAATTTTCACGTACCAAAAAGCACACTCCTTATGCTCGTAAGCTCATTTGCAAATCGGGACTTTATCCTAAAAGCATACGAAACAGCCAAAGAAAAAAAATATAGGTTCTTTAGTTTTGGCGATGCCATGCTTATAAAATAATTAATTTTAATTTACAGCATTTCGTTTTTTGAGATATGTAATCCAAAGACTAAGCATTATATTGGTTCTAAGATCGGGAGATAGGGAAAGATAACCTGAAGGAAACCCACAAAAAGCCTCAGATAATTCTTCTATTTGTTCTATAGAAAACTGAGCTAATTTTTGACCTTCAGGATCAGTTAATTGATAACGAAGGTTTAATAAAAATTGCAAATCTGAACTCGGTAATTCTGCGATTCCTGTTCGCGACTGATCTGCTATATCCCTAAGTCTTCTTACATCCGATTCAAAACATTCAGGATCTATTTTTGGTAAATTTATACTTTATGACATAAAAAAATTTGTTTAAGCATTAGAATGTTTTTCAATTAAATTCATAATTCTTATATGACCATTTTCTAAACCAGATAAAAATACTTTCAAATCTTCTGATTTATGGGAAATCGGAAAAGCAAAATGTTCAGTAATATATATCAATGCACGATCCATACGACATAATAACTCAAGAGGAAATTGGACTCCTAATATCTCCACTATATACATTGCATAAAAAAAATCAGTAATACATTTTACATCTTCAGGACACAAAACATTTCTTTGTGTTTTCATTTTATCAACCACCATTTCCAGCAATTCTACAGCTGCTGATATCTCTTCAGAAGATTCATATTCCTTAAAATCCGGAATATCAGCAGTATATAACCTCGCTCTAATTTCCATTAAAGTATTTCGCGCTTCATGGGTAAAATCTATCAGCGCAAAATCCAATAAAAAACCAACAACGGAAAGTGCTTGATTTGCCTGGTCTGAATCTAAACAGTCAATGTGATCAGCAACCAACTCACGCAACTGCGAAAGAACAATAATATCATCCGATTCTGGTGGTTTTGTCACTCCGGTATTAACATACTTAGCACCAACTGCTTCCAGATCACCAATGATTTTTACTGCATCCGGTCGATTCTTTGAGAGATATTTAAAAACTATTCAGTATCTTCTTCGCGATCAATCAAAGATTTAACTCTTTGGTGTGTAAATTTAAGTCCCTGAAAATAACCACTCAAAGGCAATTCCCCGCCAACGGTGATAGGAGACATATCTAAATACAACAACGCATCAGCAAGACGCTGTAGATGGTCCAATGAAATATCATCGCCACTAGCTAAAAGCTCATCAACAGCCATTAAACTTTGACCAAAAGCAATAGTATCCCTGGAAGGCAAATCCTCCTGCGTCCTAATCTGCTCTACCATAGCAAGAAAAGAACTAATGGATTCATCTACACTTTCATCTTCTTCTCCCTCGCCATCAAGTGTTAATTTGAGCTGTGAACGATATCGGGCTAATTCATCCTTCATTCTTTCAATAAAAATCCTCTGATTTTCGTTCAATCCTGCCCTCCTTAATAAATGTTTTAATACCTGACGTGTTCGATCTATTAAATCATCATCTAATAAATCAAAACCACCACCAATCATACTGCATGACCTCATAATCAATTTAAAATTATCATCGGTTAATAACAATTTTTCAGGTGATTTGGGATAATTTTCTGGTAACGTTTCCAGATTTTCAACGGCTACCTCTAGATTTGGTCTGTCTACGGAAGGCATGATTGCGAGTTAATAATTAAAACTATTGATCAGGATTATCAGAGGGTTCATCACAATAAGTCTGGTGAACATCTTCAAGATGGGTTTCATACAAATCAAGAGCTCTGCTATGCAATTCTGAGAAACTAGGATTAGTATAAAACTTGTTCAAATCCAATTTTTCACCCACACCTTGATAAGTAAGATCTGCTTGGGCTAAATAATCAAGAGCATCTACAAGAATAAACAATTGATCATAAGGAATAGATACATCTTCTGGGGATAACAAGCGGCTTAATGATGTAACGCATGCAGTGAGGTTATCAAAAAGGGCAGAATTAAAAACACCATTAGCATTTTTTATATCTTGTACAACAGCAACAAAATTAGCAACTATCTTTTTAAGTTCAGGATCAACTGATTCTCCATCAGTAAGTATTTGTTGTATTGCTGAACGTCTAGCCTGCAATGCTACAATAACAGATTCCAAAATATTTTTCGCGGCATCGCTAATTTTTAAATCCTCTTTATCCACTCTATCTAACAAAAACCGAATAGCGCGTATAAGTTCAGAAACATGTGAAGCATTCAATCCATCAATATTTCTCATAACGTGCAACCGTAACTCCAAAATAACCCTAAAATCACTTGTTTTTAAGGCTTTTTGAGGACTTTCACCAGAGCATCTTTGATTCAGCTCTTCAAAATCATCAAAGGCTCTTTCTAACTCCGGTATTTCATCAAATGAGGGCATTTTTATATCAAAAATTAGATATAAGGAGTAATATTATATACCAAACAGGACAATTGTCAAACATAAATGCACCAAATAACCATCGGGTCTACAATGGACCTACCCCGCTTAGCGGGGGACCTACCATTGGATTATCTAAGATATGCCGGCAAATAAATGGGCTTCTTAAGCCCTTTAACCTTCTTAACAATATCCAAATCATTCAAATCCAATTTTCCGTAATATAAATCGGTCAAATCCCCTCCTTTACTCACAAAATCTAATATCATTCGATACCCCTTAAAATAAACAAAGTCTTTGGTAAATGCCCCAGGTTTACTCGTGTCAGCCAATCCTCGTTTCGCCTTAATGGCCACTTTCCATGCACGCTCAGCATCAAAACCAAGCTCTAGAATCTTGGCATAAATATCAGCAAAACTACCATTCAGAGCAGTATGAATACCGATTACAGAAGATGCAGGCCAATATTTCTTTTGCGTTTCACTGGATTCGGTTTTTTCCTGGTTGTAAACAGCCAAACCTTCTTCGGTCATAAGATAATCAGCCAAGCCACGTTGAAATAATTTATAAGGCTGTAGTGCACCGTTCATAGCTGTAAAAGCATGAGTTTCAATCTCGTGGGCAATTGTACCTTTAAGTCTATCTTCAGAAAAAGTTGCATCACTGCGAATAGAAATGGTGTTTTGTTTACCCGCAACTGCATCAGAAACAAGTTCATCCTTAAGTTTAACGCGCCACCCCTTAAGGCCATAATCTTCAATTGCTTTTTCAAAAACCTTTTTAGCTTCTTTGGCGGACAAAACTTTTCCAGGTGCAGGAAATTTATCGGGCATAAATTTTATTTCATCATAAGCTTGATTTACAAGCTCTTCATTTGGCGCACCATATAGGTGAATGGATTTTGCAGTAAAATGACCAGTCCCACGAGACTCGAGAAGTTCAATTTTACGTTGAATCTCATCAGCTTTCTTTCTCCAAAGAATTCCTATGGGTGTATTTGGGAACTCGATACGTTTTAAACGCGTATAAAGATTATTAGGGTCAAAAGAAAGCTCCTTGTACTTAAACTTAGGATTATATTTTGGATCCACAAGGAACTTAGTATGCTCTTCTCTTAAATTGATGGGCTTTAAGTGCGATAATAATTTAATTTGATCATCGATGTCAAAAAGCTCCTGATCAATTTTCTCAAGATCTTTGTCGGTAAACGTTTTAGCTATATATGGAACATCTGTGGCTTTTTGCTCCGAAGAAGCAGGAGTCATATGCTTGCTTGGATCAATTAAAAAGTTTCTAAGATCTCTTTGTCCAACAAGCATTTTAAATTTTTCCTCACTAAAGTCTGCTGTATCAACCACGGTTGTTATACGTTGATCGGCAAGGTTAAATTTACATTTTCCCGACTCATCTAATCCAATTTTTTGAGCAATGGTCTTGTCTAAAATAGACTTTTCCGTATGGGGATCCATTTGAGCAACAATTTTTGCATTATCTTTTCTTCCAATTGCCTCAACGCGCTCTAAATTTCCAATTACAATTTTTTCCGTCTTTTTTTCTTGCTTAGTTTCAGCTTTTTCGCCAAAAATATCCCGGGCAATACGCACGCCTTTCTCAGGAGTAGTCACTTTAATGCCCTCAACTCTTTCCAAACGACGACGCAATGGAGCCATATTAGCAATTTGCACAGCAAGACCTGCACGAGCATTAATCTCTAAAAGTACTGGCCCCATATTTTTATCAAGAGTTAAATCAACTGCAGCAAAACCAAGATTTGTAACCTGCTGTACCCGGGAGGCAATTAAAAGCATTTCCTCCCAATGAGGTATTTTAATTCCTTTAACATCACCAAATCCTGGAATTCCATCTATCGATTTATTATATTGAGTTATATAGGTTAAATTGCCATTGCCGATATCAATTCCAACACCAACACCACCTAAATGAATATTAGCTTTACCTTGGGAGCTTTCGGTTGGCAAGCGTAGCATAGCCATTACAGGAATAAGGTTATGCACCACAATTCGGATATCAGGAAGCCCCTTGTAGGCTATTTTTTTAAACATATCAGGCGCAATAAGCAGTTGCTCAAAAAGTGCAACATCGGAAATATCCGCAAGTGAATAGCGTCCATCAAGAATATCATTTATATGCCTCTCTAATTCCGCCTGAGTAAAAACTTCATCATTCCCACTAACCCAGTTACTCCCCTTACGCCCCTTAATGATCAAAATACCTTCACCCCCATAACCAGAATTAGGTTTAACTACAAAAGAATTAGGCAGACTATTGAAATCAAAATTTTTAAGTTCTTTTTTACTATGTATTGCATTGTAAAGGCGCGCCACAGGTATGCCGCGAGCGGACAAAAAGTTCTTTGTCTTAATTTTGCTATCAGCAAGCATTACAGCCTTTTTAGGGTTGTAAGCCTTGATATACAAGAGATTCCTGGCATTTATTCCGAGCAAGCCCGGATTATGGAAAAACCACATATAATTTAATTTTCAATTTACAATTTACAATTTTCAAAAGTTTGGAAATTTAAAATTTAAAATTGTAAATTTAGTTATTTACTCCTCCGCATGTCTCATCACCTCTCTAAATCTCACATACTCCATAAGTCTAAGTCCAGTCCATCGGCCAAGACCATAATTAACAAGAAGTAAAATTAAAATAATTTCAGGATGGCCGAGCATAAGATTTTGAAGATACTGCCACTCAACAACCCAGTAACAAATAAGGGAAACGGCTGTTGTCTCAAACATTAAAAGTAATGCCGCATGAAAACCTTTGCCACCCAAAGCACTTACAAACTTTTCTGCCAACGTCGTCATAATAAGCATTGGGAAAACCGCAATCGTTGCAATCTGGCTAATTCCCAAATACGTACCAAAAGCGAGCATAAGCAAAATAATAAGCGTTGAAATCGTCAGAATTATGGCAATTCTCGGAATATGGAGTAGCCGAAAACGATCCAAAGCTTTGCGCAGAACTGCTCCTGTAACAATAATGATCACAAGAATTGTTAAACCAAACTTTAGACCTAAAGCTAAAAATGAAAGTGTGATAATAGAAGGTGTATAAAGACCAAATGTGGTAATACCGATAACCTGTTTTAAGAACGTAATAATGGTTACGATAACCGGAAGCATAAGAAGGAGCACAATGGTGTTACTTGGAATTCCTTTGCTAATCATAAAGCTAACCAAATAAGAAATGGAATTCCAGATACTGACACGACCGGTTTCTTCATTAATTACAGTATAATCAGAAATACTGGCTTCTAAATCTTTCAAAAACACATCTACAGATTCTGCAACAATAAGATTTTTCAGCTCATACTGACGGGTGATAATAATCTGTTTAGGCTGAATAATATTAAAGTTACCCTGCATAATACGACCAAATGTATTTAAACTCTCATCTGTAATAACAACGATACTTTTCCCTTTAAGGGAATCCTGAACTTGAGACATTTCTTCCTTAGCTGCCTGCTGAACCAAACGGGTTAATGCATTAATCCCGCTACCACGCGTTGTCCAGATAACTATGGAATTGGCGCTATTAAGGATCGAAACCTGATCGGATAATTTCTTGGAAAGGGCTTCTTCGGACATAAAAGCCGTAGTGCTGTCATAACTTTCGATCAAGAAAATATATGTTCCCTCTTCTTCGGCCTCGGTTCTTAGATTTGCAATATTTTCCTTTTTATCGGTTACATCTGTAAGCATCAAAACAAGTTTTGTATACACAAAAACATCCCGAACGATTGATTCCTTCTCTCTGCCCTGAGTAACAGTAAGAGCTACTGGATAACTTCCAGGGCTGTCATATGTATGCACAACTTCTTCGCCCCATTGAACAGCACTGCCATCCCCAAAATCCCACTGGTAACTCACAGTATCATCATTATCCAGAAGAAATGATGAAGAGGCATCAAAAATTATACTTTTATCAACCTGAACAATATCCTGCGCAGTAATTATCGGACGAAGTTCATTTAAAAAATCCACCGCCCCTGCTGTTATTGGAAGTAGGAATAGAGAGAGAAGTATTGAGATCAGAAATTTCTTCATAATATTTGATTAGTATTAAGTTTTAAGTCTTAAGGACTAAGCTAGCTTACAGCTTATGACTTAAGACTTATGACTCTTATTTTATATATGTAAGCCACTTCTTATACTTAGCATTCTTCCCTTTCGTAATATTCAAAAAATTCTTCTTAAGCTCAGCAGCGACTGGATAATTTTTACCATCACCTATCTTTTTGTCATCGACTTTGGATATCGGAGTAACCTCAGCAGCTGTACCGGTAAAGAAAACTTCATCCGCAGAATAAACATCCTTGAGCTTCAAACTTTTTTCAACGAACTTAATTCCCAGATCCTTTGCCACATGCTTAATCGCATCACGAGTAAGACCAGAAAGGATTCCGTAATCCGGTGGGGTATATATTACTCCTTTTTTAACAATATAAACATTTTCCGCAGCACCTTCTGCAACATTTCCTTTATGATCCAGAAAGAGAGCTTCATCATAACCGGCATTCGTAGCTTCAAGTGATGCAAGAATAGAATTTGAATAATGCCCAATTATCTTTGCGGAAGTAACCGTACTTTCTGGATGGATTCTAATATATTTAGAAGTTTTCACACTTATATCATGCTCTCCTAAATATGATCCCCAACCCCACATGGAAATAGAAACACTCACTGGTGCGCCAACCGGATTTACCCCCATCTTTCCGTATCCATATATAATGAGATGCCTGATATACCCTTCTTTCATTTTATTCTTTTTAACTAATTTTAGTGTCTCATCAATAATTTCTTTTTGGCTGTAAGGAACCTTCATGCCAATGGCATTGGCAGAAAAGAAAAGCCTTTTAATATGATCCTGAAGCCTGAAAATAGCAGGACCATCCGGCGTTTTATATATTCTGATACCTTCAAACACACCAGCACCGTAATGAAGGGTATGAGTAATTATGTGGACTTTTGCATCTTTCCATTTTTTAGTCTTACCATCCATCCAGATGTATTTCGTCTTATTCATTTTTGGAGGGGTTAATATGAGGGAATCCCGCTAGGGGGGATTCCGAAGCTGACAGGCGACGAACCAGGGCATCCGCCGCGGCGGACTGCTCCGTCGAAATTCTCCATCATTCTACCAAAAATCGGGCAATAAAAAAACCATCAATAAAAACTCAATTTGACAAAAAAACTCCACAAATCAACAATTAGCTCTAATCAAAATTGCCATCTGGAATAACCCTCTAGCTCACCAACGGGATTCAGCTCCAATATCTCTGGCTCTCTATCAATTGGATTATCAGCATCAACAGGCTCAAGATAAACCTGAACGGGCCCACCCCTGTCTTTTCTAAGTAAGAGTACTCGACGCACATCCTCTGCTAAAATCGCAAAATCTCCACCAATTGTTTTATGCCCCACCATATTTCTATTGGTCATTAACAAAATATCATCTCGAGTTTGTCCAACAATCACACCCCTACAAGATTCTATTGTATCCGGATCTGCAGCTATCCGTTCCGGCTGTCCTGGATTCCAAGGATCCCCAACTGTAAATGATAATTCAGGTTTTTCTGAAGACATAAAATAAGAGTAACTTGATATATTTAGGATGATCATCCTATTAAAAAAAGAAGGATTCGTCAAATAAAAAGGTCCCGCCTGTGCCCCTCCGATAGGAATTGATTGAAATTGATAATCTATTTCTATCTATTTCAATCGGGATGGCCCAGGAAGGACAATCAGGGGGCGCCTGCCTGCCGGTAGGCAGGAGGCGAGGGGTCAGAAATCCAACCCCTTAATAGCTCTTCCCTCCCTCGTAGAATAATGCTTCACCTCATTAACATCAGAAACTAAATCAGCCTTTTTAATAAGCCAATCGGGGGCACTGCGACCGGTTAAGACAAGGTGCACATTTTTCGGACATTTATCCACCAAATCATGCACTGCAGAATCGGAAAGCAGACCTGTTTTAATACAGGTAAGAATTTCATCCGCCACAATCAAAAAGTATCCTTTAGTAGAATTTTTGAATTTTGAATTTTGAATTTTGAATTTTTTATTATATAAGGTATAGATTTTTTCAATTCCCTTTTTTGCCTCATTCTCATCGGAACGTGTATTTGCAAACCTAAATTCCTGTGTTTTTTCATTAAACCGATCATGGCCAAATCTGAAGACATCGATCTTATCCTTTAACTGATCTAAGATATTCTGTTCGCCATAATGTTCTCCCCCCTTATCAAAAAAGACGATAGAAACGGCTTTATTCCACCCGGCAGCCCTTATTGCTGTACCAAGGGAGCTGGTTGTTTTACCTTTTCCATCACCTGTAATTACTAAAATCATAATCCTTTAATTAAGCAATATTATTAAATCAATTTAGGGCATGTTTGTAAATTGGAATTTAGAGTTTGTAAATTGTAAATTGTAAATTGTAAATTTGCGTTTATTAAAGCCAGAATCCAGCCACAACAATTCACAAAAATATCAACATGTAGTGCCTATAACGTAAGCTTTATACAAGATCTTGTGTATCGTCAAGAACATTTGTTTGACTTCACCCCTCCATTTTTCTAAATTGAAGTACGCATTCAAAAACAAAAAACAGGGATTGCCTCACCCGCTTTTTTAAAGCCCTCCATATTTCTCACTCCGAGGGAATATAAATAGGTTGAGCTATATCTTTGTGCTCATTACACCCCTAACCAAAACAATTAAAAAATGAAGAAAACGCACCCATATCATGGCCTAAGCGTCAGTCGCTTTTTCACAGCCGCTGACAAAAACCCTCTAAAAGAGGTTGAATACATAAAACGTGATTGCCGCATCACCAAACAAGACGGATCAATTGTCTTCGAAATGAAGGATTTTAAGGCACCAAAGAGCTGGTCTCAAAACGCCAGTGACATCATGGCTTCCAAATATGCCAGAAAAGCTGGCGTTCCTCAGTACGATGAAGATGGAAAACCTATAAAAGATGAAAGGGGTAATCCTGTTCTGGGTGTAGAAAAGGGTGCAGATCAAGTTATAGGACGCATGACTGGATGCTGGCGCATGTGGGCAGAAAAACATGGATATTTTGACAGCAAGCAGTCCGCAGATGCATATGAAGCAGAAATGAATTATATGCTTATTAACCAAATGTCAGCGCCAAACTCACCACAATGGTTTAATACAGGTCTAAATTCAGCTTACGGAATCAACGGCCCTGCACAAGGTCATTACTATGCAGATCCAAAAACTGGAAAAATAAATAAATCAGAAGATGCATACACTCACCCCCAACCACACGCCTGCTTCATTCAATCAGTTAAGGACGACCTAGTAAATGAAGGTGGAATTATGGATTTATGGATGCGTGAGGCAAGATTATTTAAATATGGTTCAGGTACAGGGTCAAACTTCTCAGCTGTTCGTGGAGAAGGAGAAAATCTTTCTGGTGGTGGCTTCTCTTCTGGTTTAATGTCATTCCTTAAAATAGGAGATCGTGCAGCCGGTGCAATTAAATCCGGCGGTACAACACGCCGTGCAGCTAAAATGGTCTGTCTGGACATCGACCACCCTGAAATCGAATCGTTCATCAACTGGAAGGTAGAAGAAGAGAAAAAAGTAGCTGCCCTTATTGCTGCTGGTTACTCCAGCGATTTCAACGGCGAAGCATATGCAACTGTATCTGGTCAAAACTCAAATAACTCAGTTCGAATTTCAAATAAATTTATGAATGCAGTCGAGAACGACGAAGATTTTGATCTTACCAGCCGTATAACCGGAAAGGCATTTAAAACCGTCAGTGCTCGAAAAATATGGAAACAGATTGGTTATGCCGCTTGGGCATGTGCTGATCCAGGCCTTCAATTCGACACTACCATTAACGAATGGCACACCTGCCCAAAAGATGGGCGCATCAACGCATCCAATCCTTGCAGCGAATATATGTTCTTAGATGACACCGCATGTAATTTGGCATCGTTAAATTTAGAAAAATTCTTTGATGAAAAAACCGATAAATTTAACGTAGAGGCAATGCGCCACGCAATACGCCTATGGACAATCACACTTGAAATCAGCGTACTTATGGCTCAATTCCCAAGCTATGAAATTGCAAAAAGGAGCTATGAATACAGAACTCTAGGCCTTGGTTATGCAAACCTTGGAACAGTGCTAATGCTTCTCAGTGTTCCTTACGATAGCGACGAAGGCCGTACTATAGCTGCTGCACTCACATCAATCTTAACCGGAGCTTCATATGAAACCTCAGCTGAAATGGCGGATAGCTATGGTCCATTCGTACGCTATGAACACAACAAAGAGGACATGCTCAGAGTAATCAGAAACCACAAAAGGGCAACTTACGACGTGCCGGAAGAGGAATACGAAGATTTAGAAGTGAAGCCCGTAGGCCTTAAAAAAGAACATTGTCCTAAATATCTTCACGAAGCCTCTTGCAGAGCCTGGGATATGGCGCTTAAAAAAGGAGAAAAATTCGGATTCAGAAACGCGCAAGTTTCCGTAATCGCCCCAACTGGCACTATTGGCCTATTAATGGATTGCGATACAACCGGAATAGAACCGGACTTCGCATTGGTTAAATTTAAAAAACTCGCTGGTGGCGGATACATGAAAATTATCAATCAATCTGTACCGGTAGCTCTTAAAAAATTAAATTATACCACCGAGCAAATACAGGAAATCTTAGATTATATAGTTGGTAAAGGCTCACTTGTCGAAGCCCCATTCATTAATTGGAAAACTTTAAAGAAAAAGGGATTAAACGAAGACGAACTTATAAAAATCGAAAAAGGTATCAAAAATGCATTCGGAATTAGCATGGTATTTAACAAATTTATAATCGGTGAGGAAGCTCTTGAACGTCTTGATATCAATCCAGATATTTACAACGACCCTAACTTTAACTTCTTAAAAGAAATCGGATTCACCGATGAGGAAATTGAAGCTGCTAATGAGTTTGTATGCGGCGCCATGACCATAGAAGGCGCACCTTACATAAAAGAGAAGCATCTGCCTGTCTTTGATTGTGCTAATAAATGTGGCAGAAAAGGAAAACGTTTCATTGATTACACCGGACACATAAAAATGCTCGGCGCAACTCAGCCATTTGTTTCCGGTTCTATTTCCAAAACCATTAACATGCCTAACGAAGTTGAGGTAAAAGACGTATTAGAAGCATATGAACTTAGCTGGAAACTCGGATTAAAAGCTAACGCCATCTATCGTGATGGAAGTAAACTTTCTCAACCATTAAATACATCATCAGAAGACAAGAAAAAGGAAGGTAAAGGGAAAATCGAAATGAGCGAAGTGGAAATTACCAAGAAACCACTACGCCGACGTCTTAGTAATGAAAGACAGTCAATCACACACAAATTCTCTATCGCAGGACACGAAGGATATTTCACCGTTGGGCTATACGACGACGGAACCCCTGGAGAATTCTTCATAAAAATGAGCAAAGAAGGCTCCACGCTTTCCGGAATCATGGATAGCCTCGCTCTTTCCATCTCTTTAAACCTCCAATACGGTGTACCACTAGAAGTTCTCATTTCCAAATTCACTCACTCCAGGTTCGAACCTTCTGGAATGACAACCAACAACGAAATTCCAATCGTAAAATCCATCATGGATTACATAGGCCGCTGGCTTGCTCTTAAATTCTTATCAAAAGATGAAGCAAAGAAATATCACAATGGCGACCTTATAGACCGTGCGTATAACGAAGGTACAATGTCCATCAAGGGCGTCATGCCAGCTATTAAAAGCACTATCACAATAGGCGAACCACAAGTTAAAGAAAGAGATGATACTGAAGCAAGGTTAATCCAGGTTCTCGAAAAAGCTAAAATTCAACCAGCTAAAAAAGCAGTAACTGTCGGCGGAGTAAACTCTTATACAACTCCTGTAGCCTACCAAAATGACGACGCACCAATGTGCCACAACTGCGGTTCTGTAATGGTGCGTAACGGCAGCTGCTACAAATGTCTGGATTGTGGTGAAACGTCTGGTTGTAGTTAATTTTTCATTCAGACAAAAACAAAGTGTATACAGATACAAAAAAACAAGAGCCTTTCTACAAGATCCCGGTAGAAGGGCTCTTGTGATATATTTGTAAAGATTCAGGACTCAGCTGTTTCCTGTGTCCTGAATCCTGTATCCTTATGATATGTACAAAAAAGAATTCCAAATCACAGAGAATGTAAGCAACAACTCATTTTCATACGACAAGCGCACTAATCCGACAATAACTGTTCCAGATATTGTAGACGGAAGTATTGATGATGTGAAAATCGGAGACAAAATTGTTTTTGAGGATTTTGATGAAGATGGAAATCTAAAATCATGCACTGGTCTACAAAATTTCATTAGGACAGTTCATCCGACAACAAAAAAACCAGTGATAATTGTTGATAATCACAATCATGTTTTTTATTTTTGGTATGAAGCCAGAACAAACGGGCAAATAAATAATGGAGCTACTCTTATACACATCGACCAACACAAAGACATCCGAAAACCGGCAGAAAAACTAAACAACTCCGACGATTTAAATAGTGTTTTCAAATACACCAACTCTATCTTAAACGTCGGAAACTACATCCCCCCTGCGATGGAAGAAGGGCTTGTTAGAAAAGTAATTCCGATCACCAGTGAATCAGAGATAAATAAAAACACCCCCGAAGGCGCGCCGGTCCCCCCTGATAAGGGGGTTAGGGGGTTTGCGCGCCTTCGGGGAACCGAATCATCGTTAATCGTTAACATTGATCTCGACTTCTGGGCACCGGAAATGGATTATATAGATAATAAATTAAAAATCGACACTACAAAAAAATGGATGGAAAAAGCCGACCTAATCACAATCGCAACCAGCCCGTTTTTCATAGATCAAGAATTAGCATTAAAAGTTTTAAAGGAATTACTTTATAATTAGCTTAATCCTTAAGACTTAATCCTTAAGACTTAATCCTTAAGACTTATGAAATTCCCATTCACAAAAAACGAAATCTTTTTCGCCGCAGTTTACTTTGTACAAGCAGCTGTCGGAATTTCCGCCCTCGCTCAATTCTTATTTACGCGCAATGAACTCGGTTTGAGTTTTATTGAACTTGGGATATTGGCAGCACTTCCAACAATCTCCTGGAGCATAAAACCGATTTATGGATTTTTAACGGATTTAGTACCAATTTACGGATACAGACGCAGGCCATATTTGCATATAATGCCGCTAATAACAATGCTCAGCTGGCTTTGGATTTGGCAATTTGCAGACTCTTTTATCAGTTATGCCATTCCAATTATGATTGCGAATATCGGACTCGGATTTACCGATGTAATTGCAGACGGACTGGTTGTTCAGCAATCAGATGAAAAAACTGCCGGCCGATATCAGTCCATCTGTTGGGGGTCGCTAACCGTTGGCGCAATTATCACAACATTCCTTTCCGGGCTTTTAATCGGACGAGATATTGTCAGCATAAAAGGCATGTTCCTGATCACTGCATTAATACCACTTATCACATTTACACTTTCTTTCTTTATTAAAGAAAGACGTATATCCGATCGTTCTGAACTTAAAACCCATAAAGCAATAAGTCCAAGTTATATTTATACAGCTGTGTTAGCTTTTATTGTAACAATAGTTTTACTTTCTCCATATGAAGGCCAAAACATGGCCACTGCATCCTTTGGTGTCATAGGAATTTGGTTCGTATGGTTTGGCGGATACTTCAAACACCTTATGGATATTAAAATTATCGGCAAAAGTATATTTGCGGCCGCAATATTTATATTCTTCTGGCGTTTCACGCCAAGTTTCGGTGCACCATGGTCGGACTACCTCCTCAATCAAGTTGGCGTAGACCAGGAAACTTTTGGTTACTTTGGGGTGGTTAGTTATATAGGTTGGTTAATTGGATCAATATTATTTGCGAAATATTTTGATAAATTTAACCTAAAAAAAGTTTTACTTTGGACAATTGTATTGAGTGCCATTTTAGGGCTCAGCCAACTGGGACTTACAAAGATTGAACTTGGAAATGCGATTGGCAGTAACGTAATTATTAAATACGTAGGAGCTGTAATCTCAGCCCCTGTATTCCTTATCGCACAAGGAAGAGATTTTTGGACTCACTTGATGCAGTACGATGGTTTAATTTTCCTGAATTTCTTCCTCGACTTCTTCCTTGGAATTTTATATATGATTTCATTCCTCGCACTTCTAAAATTTGTTGCACTTAGCACACCAAGGAATCTGGAAGGAACAAACTTTGCCGTATTCGCATCCATTATGAACTTTGGACTTGTATTTGGATCGATTAGCGGAGGATACATTTACGAACATATTCAACATGGTATGTTTGGAATAAACGGTCTTCAAATCACCGTACTCCTCGGCGCCATAACCTCCCTCATCGCCCTAATTGTTTTGCCATGGATTAAGACAGATCATATGGCACACGAATCTTAAAACGAATAGTAGCTCGTATTGTAGTCCACTATTCGAGCCACAACTTGAGCCACCATTCGAGCCATCCGCCGCAGGCGGGGATCTTATTTATCCCCCAATCTCTTTAAAGCTCTCAAAGCCTCGATCGGCATCATCCAGATTGTTGTATTTGATTGATCGGAAGAAAGATCATTAATAGTTTGCAATGTGCGAAGATGTAAGGCGCCATCTGCCTCAGAAAGAGTCTTGGCAGCTTTTTTCATATTCTCGGCAGCAGCCACCTCACCTTCTGCCTTAATAATAACAGCTCTTTTTTCACGTTCAGCTTCGGCCTCTTTCGCCATTGTTCTTTTCATGTTATCGGGCAAACCGATATCCTTTAATTCCACAGCTTCAACTTTTATCCCCCAGGGATCACTGGCTTTATCTACAATTATTTGAATACGACCAGCAATCTCATCACGATTGCGAAGAAGCTCATCAAGCGTAGTCTCACCAACTGCATTACGCATCGTAGTTTGAGCAAGCTGACTAACTGCAAAATAAAAATTTTCAACCTCGATAATAGATTTTGCAGCATCACTAACCTTATAATAGATAACCGCATTAATACGAATGGAAATGTTATCTTTTGTAATTGCCTCTTGATCAGGTACATCAACTACCTTTGTACGAAGATCAACCTTAATCATTCTCTGAAAAACAGGAATAACAATTCGCCAACCGGGATTTTTCATTCCGGAATATTTTCCTAACGTAAACATCACACCTCGCTGATATTCATTTACCTGCTTGATCAAAATCACAAT
Organism: Patescibacteria group bacterium; assembly: GCA_018813295.1. Classification (GTDB taxonomy): domain Bacteria; phylum Patescibacteriota; class Gracilibacteria; order UM-FILTER-43-11; family UM-FILTER-43-11; genus JAHJBZ01. The sequence continues at coordinate 45,174 of JAHJBZ010000066.1, forward strand.
TAAAATAATGAGGGGCACAGCCAATGTACTCAGCATAGAAAAGAGAAATGCAAAATCATCCATGATAATAAAATTAAAAAATAAACTGCTTCTCAGTTTAACGAATCTTTTTTTTAAAAGCGAGAAGAGATTTGACGATTATTTAATAAGCTATATCATTAAATAGTAAATAATAGATTAATATCCATGCCTCAATGCACAACTTGCTCCAATTCATTTGAAACCCGAGATGCAGATCGTACGTTCTACAAAAAATTTGATGCACCGGATCCCAAAAAATGCCCGGACTGCCGTTTGCAGCAACGATTAAATTTTCGTAATGAACGTACTCTCTACAAACGTACCAGTAATCTTTCCGGAAAAAGTATGATCTCCATTTATTCTCCGGAAAGCAAATATCAAATATATAGTACTGACGAATGGTGGAGTGACAAATGGGATGGCCTGAACTACGGACGAGAATTTAATTTCAGCAGGCCTTTCTTTGAGCAGTTCCAAGATTTACTATTAAGAATACCTCGCATTACCCTTTTTAATGTAAACCCAACCAACAGTGAATACTGCCAACAGGCTTATAACAACAAAGGATGTCATTTATGTATGGTGGTAACAGATTGTGAAGATTGCATGTATATCTCTCATACCAACCACGCTAAAGATTCCTTTGATTCAACATACACGCATCACATGGAATTATGTTATGAATGCTTAGATAGCAACCAGCTATATGGATGTATAGAATGCCAGAGTTGCCAGGGCTCAAACGGACTTATGTATTGTTACGATTGTATTGGATGCAGAGATTGTTTTGGTAGCTGGGGACTGCGTAACAAAGAAAATTACATTTTTAATAAACGCTATTCAAAAGAAGAATATAAAGAAAAAATAAATTCACTTGAATTAGGTAAATCACCTAATTATCTAGAATACAAAAAATACTTTCAGGATTTGATGAAAACTCGGGTACACCGGGCTAGCCGAAATATTAATATTTTTGACTCAACTGGAAACTACCTGATCAATGCGCAAAACTGTCATGAATGTTTTGATTCATTTCAAATTCAAGACTGCGCGTATTGCACATGGATTTTTGAAAGCAATAACTGCCAGGATGTATATGGACTTGGTGGTAGTGGATGGGTATATAACTGTCTTGGAAATGAGAAGGTGAACAATGTAGCTTTCAATACTTTTGTTTCTGATGGTGGAGATATTTATTACAGCGATCTTTGTTTTTATTCTATGAATTTATTTGGCTGTGCTGGATTAAGGAACAAAAAACATTGTATTTTTAATAAGCAATATTCACCGGAAGAATATGAAAAATTAAGAGCTCAGATAATCGAACATATGAAAAAAACAGGTGAATGGGGTGAGTTTTTCCCGGTTTCACTTTCACCTTTTGCATACAACGAGACCGCCGCTCAAAATTATTTCCCATTAACAAAAGAGGAGGCAGAAAAACAGGGATTTGCATGGAAAACTTCAAAGGAAATTGATCAAAAAGAGCAAATATATAAAATACCGGAAGATATTAAAGACGTTCAGGATGACATCACTGAAAATATTGTGGTTTGCTCATGCAATAAGCGTTATCAAATCGATCCAGTGGAATTAAAGTTTTATAAAGAAAAGAATATTCCTATTCCACTCAAATGTCATGACTGCCGTTACGCAGATCGTTTAAAGCTGAGAAACCCACGAAAACTATACAAACGAAATTGTGCCAAATGTAATGCCGAAATTCAGACAACTTATGCGCCGGATAGACCGGAAGTGATATACTGCGAGCAGTGCTATTTAAAAGAAGTGGATTAATTTCTGCCTACGGCGGAGACCTAATTGGTGACCTAATAGGTGTACACCAATAAGGCCACCAATTAGGCCACCCATTAGAAATTATGAAAAACTGTAAAAACTGCACCACCGAATTCGAAATAGCAGAACAGGATCGTAAATATTACGAAAAAATTAACGTGCCCGAACCTACACACTGCCCAACATGCCGCCAACAACGGAGGTATGCAATTCGCAATGAAAGAAATCTATACAAAAGAAAATGTGGCATGTGTAATAAGGAATTGGTATCGATGTATTCCCCAGACAAACCATTCCCTATTTACTGCCCAAGCTGTTGGTGGGAGGGTGATTGGCATGGGACTAGCTACGCACAGGAATTTGATTTTAGTAGACCCTTTTTTGATCAGTTTAGAGATTTACAAAACAAAGTTCCACGAATCAGTTTGTATTTAGTTAATTCGGAAAATTGTGACTACTGCAACTTTGTTGGTGACTGCAAAAATTGTTATTTAACGTTCGGATCTGTTTATTCAGAAGATTGTTTATACGGTTCTGCATACTATTCAAAAAACTGCATGGACAATTTGGTGACCAGAGAATGTGAACTATGTTATGAGTGCACGGACAGCAGAAAATTATATAACTGTTTGTATTGCCAGGACTGCTATCATTCAGATCATCTGCTTTTTTGTTATGACCTGCAGGGGTGTAGTGAGTGTATTGCATGTGCGGGGCTAAGAAATAAAAAATATCACATCGAAAATAAGCCTTATTCAAAAGAGGAATATGAAGCAATCAAATCTAAAATAAATTTTTGCAGCTCAAAGCAATTAGAAGGTGTACATGAGCAGCTAAAGAAGATGAAATTGGAAATTCCACATCATTTTATGCCAAATAGCAACGTACAAAACGTAAGCGGTACTCATATTTACAATTCAAAAAACACCCACCACTCATTTTATGTAGATAGATGTGAAGACTGTGCATACTGCATGCAGGTTGTAGACTTAAAAGATTGCTACGACAACAATTACACCGAAGAAAATGAATTGTGTTATGAATATCTTGGAATGTATGGGGCGAAAAATACTTTTTACTCAACTTTCTCCAGACATTCATACGATGTTTTTTATTCTGAATACACTATTAACGCCAAAAATTTATTTGGATGTAGCAATATTCACAAAAAGGACTTTTGTATTTTGAACAAGCCTTACTCAGAAGAAGAATATAAAGAACTTGTTCCAAAAATAATCGACCATATGAAGGAAGCCGGTGAATGGGGAGAATTTTTTCCTATAAGCCACTCACCATTCGCATACAACGAAACAGTTGCGCAAGAATATTTCCCAATGGAAAAGGGGGGAGCCACTGGCAAGGGTTACAAGTGGAAAGACCCAGACCAAAAAGAATGCCAACCTCAAACAACCGAAGTTCCTGTAGAGATTAAAGATGTTCAGGATTCAATTTTAAATGAAGTTTTAGCTTGCAGCGACTGCAAAAAAAATTACAAAATAATTTCGCAGGAATTAAAATTTTATCGCAATATACACCTGCCTATTCCAAAAAAATGCCCCGACTGCAGACATAAAAACAGACTCTCGCTCCGCAATCCTCGCAAACTATTCAGCAGGCAGTGTAATAAGTGTAATACAGATATTCAGACAACTTATGCACCAGACAGACCGGAGAAAGTTTATTGTGAAAAATGCTATCACGAATCGGTATACTAATGGATAAACTAATTGTAGGACTAATGGTCGGACTAATCGATAAGTTCATCAATAGTACATCAATTAGTCCACCAATAAGTCCCCCAATATGAACTTTGTTACAACCCCAAACACCACCAAACAAATTGACCTCCTTCTAATCAATCCCGACTTCTCAAAAAATGAGTTAGGTGTTACATCAGCTCCGGAAAATCATTTAGGACTTAATAGGTTGGCGGGGTATTTGGCAAAAAAGGGACACAAGTGTGCAGTGATCGACACAACTGGACGTGAGAGCGGAACAAGTGGACCGGAAAATTTAGGTAAATGGATCGCAGACCACGCGCAGGAATACAAATCAATCGGATTCCATACAAATTCCTGGAACATAAATCATATTCTCCGTGCACTTAACGAGTGCAGATCTGCATTGAAAAACAAAAAAGTTTTATTTGGAGGACCGCTTGCAAGTTCTGAGCCAAAAAAAATGACTGAGCTTTTAATGGAGTCCGGACTCCAAAACATTGGAGTTGTGGAAGGACTCGGGGAAAAGATTACAGACGAAATTTTGAATAAAAATAACCTGTCGGACGTAAATGGACTCTGGTGTTTTGAGAATGGAAAGTTTAAAGAGGGTGAAAAAGTGGCCCTAACACAAGAGGAATTCGAAGGCACCCCATTTCTTGATCTTGAATACAATACTTTTTACCAAAATTACTACAAACCGGTAATCGAAAGTGGTGATTTGGATAATTTCAGCATGGAAATTATTTTCGGTTCACAGGGGCTGGATGTAAACCGCGGCTGCCCTTTCAAATGCACCTATTGTTCGGTACCGCAATATGAAAGAAAGCTAATTACCTACTCACCAAAAAGGGTTGTTGATGAATTGGAATACCTAGCCAAAGAAGCAGGGTTTTTCATGTTCACTTTCACCAACTCAAACATAATGTTTTATGACCAGTTATGGATTCAGGAGTTCTGCCGGGAAGTTATCGGGAGAGGAATGAACGATTATATAAATTGGACCGCATATCATCACCCAAGCATCATTGCGAAACTCCCGTTATCCGATTTCAACCTAATGAGAAAAGCTGGATCGGATAATATTGTATTCGGAATACAGAGTTTTGAAGAAAAAATCTTAAAACTTTTTATGCGGCCGCTGAATACCAGAGAGCTAACAGAAGTAATCAGAGAAAAAACCTTAAACTCCAAACAATATTTAACCGTAGACTACATAACAGGCGTACCAGGGGAAGATTTGGACGTGATAGAAGATGCATTTAACTACTTTATCGACAACGAAATTGAATGTCGCAACTATCAGCTGAAGTTTTACCCAAATACAAAACTGCCAACTATGGATTTGGACATGTCGGATCATGATTTGGTACCAATAACAGGAGAACTTGCACCGGAATTAAATGCATATGCAATAGTTTCAAAGCATCCAAACCCAAAAGCAGCAAAATTGGACGGGATGTTACGTGAGGCAAATGAAGATTTAACAAAAAACCGCCCACCAAGACTTGGAAAATATATTGTCGACTCCGCGGAAACCGCAAAAATGCTGTACGAAAAAGAAATTCCAGACAATCCAAACATTCCGGATAAAGTAAAACGCGCCATGCGCATCGCACTTCACGAAATGCTCAATCCAAAAAAACGTGAGCAGACTTTGGAAGGGCTGGATCCAATGGAAATGATGAAAAAGGTAATAATGGCAGGAAACGACGCCCCGCCAATGGTTAAAGCAATGCAGGAGAAATTGAAAAATGAATTAGGAGAAGGAAAATTTAAGGAATTAAGAGATAAATACGGACAAAATGGTATTTAACAAAAAGGCGGGAATGGTTCCCCCTGCCTGCCCCGCAACGGCGGTGGATAAGGGGGTTAGGGGGTTCTCACCTTTTGCTTAATTCTTAAGACTTACTCCTTAAGACTTTTTTCCCGCTTCCAATTCCTCCATTACATATTCTGTCACCTCATCAGCAATCTTTCCTTTAATATAACCATAAGCTTTTAGATCTATCTTAACCGCAGCAAGCTGAATAGCAGGAGATGGATTATCAATCAATTCAATTAAAAGTGGATTTTGTTTAAGTGCTTCTAATACAACCCTTTCATCTGACTCCATACCCATTGCAAGAATATGCCTAAGTGCACCCACATCATTAGAAACAGCAGCAAACTGATTTAATGCATCTGCATCTCGGAAATGTTTAATTAATGATCCATTTTTACCAAGCAGCTCATATAGCTCTACCGGTGACAATGAAAAATTATTGATAAGAGGAATTGCATCTAAGTTTTTTTCAAGCGCTTTAGCTTGGACATCTTTTGATGGATTTTCAATAAGCTCAACCAATCTCCAATCCTTCTCAACCGCAAAAAGTTGAACTGATTGCTCTGGGGTGATTCCGGCCTCAAGAATAACTCTGAACATTTGAGGATTCTTCTCAACTGCAAGGAGTTGAACCGCTGTTGACGGAGTTACTACGGAACTAACAAGAGTTTCAAATGCCGCTATATCCTTCTTAACTAATGCAATTTGAACTGGTTCTTCTGGAATTATTCCGACACCAACAATAGCCTCAAATGCCTCCACACCATGCTGTTCAACTGCAGCTTTTTGAGCTTTTTCTGATGGGATAATCTCCATTGCAATAATACGCCTAAGCGCTTCCAATCCACTTTCCTGGTTAGAGGAAAGGCTAACGGCAACAACTTGCAAATCTTCGTCTTGGGCTAAATCACCAGCATATTTAATCGCCCTTCCATCTTGCCCAACTGCTTCACGTATACGTTTCTCCGATGGAGTTATTCCCATTCTAATGATTTGACCAAGAAAAGCTCCATTTGCCTCAATCACAGCATCTTGACCTGCCTCCGATATATTCTGCATACTTTTTACAATTCTACCCCTACTTAATTCAATAAGTTCAATCATTCTGTCGTCAGGTACTTCTACACCTGTAGCCAGTACATTTTTCAGTGCAGTACGATCCGCAGCCGGAGCTGACTGCTCTGGTTGACCTGATCTAGCTGCCTGACCTGATTGATCCTGCTTATTGTCACCATCTTCTGCTTGTGGTCTTGTTACTGTTCTTTTTATAGCCATTTTCTTAAAAATTAATAATTAAATGTCTTCTTGCTGTGAATTGGCAAGAAAAAGACATCCTGCCAAACGTGGAGGGTATTTTATTACATATTTTTAACCTTGTCAACCCTATTTTAAACAATTTTAATTAAATTTGTTAAATCCCCTTTTTCCCGCTAAACTATCTACCAGACGCATAATAAGATTATTTCGACTATTAAGACTATTACGACTATTAGGAAATCCTAAAAGTCCTAAAAGTCGTAAAATTCTTAAAAGTCCTAACTAAAATACCAATGGAAATTCCTAAAATAGGACAACCCCTAAATGACGAACAAATCAATTTTTTAAATGTGCTAACAAAAAGCTGCCGTAATGCAATAGTGGCAATGGTTGCAAATGCGCAGTCCGGCCACCCCGGCGGCGCCTGCTCATCAATTGATTATCTTGCAACAATTTATGCATTCATTATCAGCCAGACGGGTGAGGATGTAGTTGTAAGCAATGGCCACGTTTCCGCAGCTGTATACAGCATTTTGGCGGAAATGGGATATATTCCAAGAGAAGAAGTGATTCAGGATTTTAGAAAAGTAGGAAAAATTTACGAAGGGCATATTACAAGACATGTAAGGGGTGTGAATTACGGAACAGGCCCGCTGGGGGTTGGTGTTTCTGTAGCAACCGGTTTTGCAATTGCAGAAAAGCTAAAAAAGACCGATCGCCGGGTTTTTGCAATGGCCGGAGACGGCGAATGTGATGAAGGGCAGGTTTACGAAATGATGCACTTTGCAAATAAGTATAAATTAGACAATTACACCTTATTTATTGATTATAATGCGGTTCAGCTTACAGATAGTTTAGATAAAACTATGCCAATTAATCTGAAGGAAATTTTTGAATCAGCAAATTGGAACGTTTTGGAATGTGATGGACATAATTTTAGTGAAATTTGGGATGCTGTTGGAAAAAGTTATGAGTCAGATAAGCCGACAATGATTCTCGGCCATACAATTATGGGTAAAGGGGTTACTTTTATGGAACCGGACGGAGCTGATCACAAATCCACTTGGCATGGCATACCTCCAAAACCAGAACAAGCGGAAAGTGAACTTGCAGGCCCACTTAAAATGACAGATGAAGAAGTAAGTTTGTTAAATGAATTCAGAAAACAGGTTAAATGGGAACCGCCTAAAAACCATGAAATTGAAAACCTCACTCCCATCCCCGGATTTAAAATAGGAGAGCCAAATATAATCGAACCAGGTGAAAAAGTAGACTGTCGTGGAGCCTACGGAAAGGCGCTTTTAGACCTTGCAAAACTAAATGACAATGTTGTTGCTATGACAGCAGACCTGGGAGGATCTGTAAAAACAACAGTTATGGGCAAGGAGTTCCCGGAAAGAGTATTTGAAGTAGGAATTGCAGAGCAACACATGGTTAGCTTTGCTGGAGGATTAAGTTTGCGAAATATGATTCCATTCGCATCAACTTTTGGTGTGTTTATGACAAGCAGGGCAAAAGATCAGGCTAGACTGAATGATATAAATGAAACAAATGTAAAAATGGTATCCACACATTGTGGACTTTCCGTAGGAGAAGATGGGCCAACTCACCAAACGGTGGATGATATGGGCTCTTTTTCTGGCTTCTTTAACACAGATATATTAGAACCAGCAGATGCGAATCAAACTGACCATATCATTAGATTTATAGCCGCACATTATGGAAATTTTTATGTACGCATGGGGCGACATAAGTTCGAAGTGCTCACAAAGGAAGATGGAACACCTTTTTATGATGACAAATACAAATTCGAACTTGGGAAGGCGGATGTAATCAGGAAAGGTGATCAGGTTACAGTTGTTGCTGTAGGATCAATGGTGAACATTGCATTAGATGTAGCGGAAAAATTGAAAGGGGAAATCTCGGTTGAACTTATTGCAATGAGCTCATTTAGCAAAATTGATATAGATACACTGGTTACATCACTCGAAAAAACCGGAAAAATTATAACAATAGAAGATCATAATCCTAAATCTGGATGGGCTAATCAAATTAACAGTGTAATAGCTCAGGAAGGGCTTTCTGTAATTATCAACAATCTTGCGGTACGAAAGTATCAGCTCTCCGGCAAACCACTAGAGCTTTACGATCAGGCTGGAATCGGCCAATCAGATTTAGAAAAAGCAATCCTTGCAATTACTTCTTAATCCATACGATCCTCTATTCGATCTTCAATTCGATCCTCAATGCGAAATATTATGAAAAAACAAATAATCCCAAAAAGAATCGACGTAAGACATTTTAGAGTAGCAATTTTTGGGTCTGCCCGAATCAAACGTAATGATCCACGTTACAAACTAATACACACTCTAGCTAAAATGATTGCCAGAGATGGAATAGATGTGGTAACTGGCGGTGGCTACGGATTAATGGAAGCAGCAAATAAAGGGCATAGGGAAGGGCAAAAAAGGGGTGGAAAAGTTCAATCATTTGGCTTAAATATTAAACTGCCAAAAGAGCAAAAAGCCAATAAGCATTTGGACATTAAAAAAGAATTTGGGCGCTTCTCAGACCGCTTGGATTATTTTATGCACCTTTCAAATGCAGTAGTAGTTGCACCTGGAGGAATAGGCACACTACTGGAATTCCTGTATACCTGGCAGCTTATTCAGGTTGGGCATATTTGCAATATCCCGATCATTCTTTTGGGCAAAATGTGGCCGGATTTCATTAAGTGGATAGAAAAATGGCCACTAAAGAAGAAACTAATTGATATTGAGGACATGCATCCTATTTTTCTAGCTGATAATTGTAAAGAAGCGATAAAAATCATTAGAAAGGCGCATAAAGACTTTATAGACCGCGGACCGGATTATTGCTGGAATTACAAAAAATATAAAATTGATTAACATATTAGCACCTAAACAACTAAAACTATGCTTGATAAAGTCCACAAAGAATACCACGAAGGAAAATTAAGTTTTCGTGATTATCTATCAGCCCATCGCACTATTTTAGCCAACGATCGTACGTGGCTTGGTAATATTCGCACTTCTTTAACCTTCTTTGTTGCTGGTGTCTCTTTTATACAATTTTTCGGCTCATCAATCGTACAGGTTATTGGTTGGATTTTCGTGCCATTAGGCATAATAAATTTACTTATTGGACTTTGGCAATATCGCAAAAGGAAAAATATGTTTCAGCTCATTGAAGAAAGTGATGAAATAGTGAAAGAGTATTTTGATAATCAAAAATAATGACAGACGAGGGATATAAAAAGATTTTTGTCGGATTATCTGCATTAGCTATTACTTTATTTGGCATTATTGTGACAAGCTTATTTTTTGATGTAGAATTTGATGAAAAAAACCTTTGGATAGGAGGAATAATTGTTTTCCTTTCGGTTTTTCTTTTTTATACAACACCAATTTACGGGAAAATCATCACGCTTATCGTCTCAATTGGTGCAATTTCCTACTTTTTATCTCAAACAACCGGCTTAGCTATTCATTGGAGTCTAGGGATAGCGCTTAGTTTTATGGGAATAGTCAGCTTCGGCCTAATGGTTTTGGAATAATTGTCTGAACTGTGATTTATGTGATTGAAATGATTTTTTTGATTTGTATTTTCGTAGAGACGCATTGCAATGCGTCTCTACGAATGTTTTATATATAAAAATCATATCCATCACTGTAATCATGAGAAATCACAGTTCAGACAATAAACAAAAAACCCCCGTATCAATGATACGAGGGGCTTTTGTCTGGCTCCGATAGAGTGTGAATCGTACGACACATTTACAACGTATCGAGAATCACTCAGAACCAAACAATTTTAGGTGACTAGCCAAAAATGAAATCCAGACTGCACTTTGGTTTTTGTTTTCGTCCGTCCAAGACGTGTTCTTGGGCGTTATCTTTTTATTTTTATTTTTGGTAAAATAGACAACAGAACATAAGGGGGTTAAGCTCTCGCTAGTCAGGCAGAGCTACATCGTAAAGCCTAGAGAGGATTAGGCGAGAAGTGAAAAAAGTTTTATTTTTATTTTTGTTTTTTACTTCTTACCTACGTAATCTTCTCAGGGCTTTACCTATTGGTAAGTTTATAATGTAAAGGATCAAGGGAGAGTAACTATCCTGGGCCTGACCGGATCTTTTATTATGATTTTTGTCCGCGGCCCAGAATGTTAATTTTTGTGATTTTTGTTTCGTTTCCGAAGCGGTGAAATCAAAGCATTATATCAAGTAGAAAAATATATGCAAGTTTTTTATATTTACAAAAATATAATTTCATTTTAAAAAAACATATACCCAAAACAGGAATGGCTTTAATAAGGCACATAATTTTTCAATTCAGATTTTCCAATTTTCATTAAAATGATCAAATACTAATCAAGTGAAAAATGATAAATGAAAAATGAAAAATGAAAATTGTTACTGCGCTTGCTCTTGAAGTTCCTTTAGAATTTCAATCATTTCTTCGTACTCAGCACAACGAAATTGACACCCATTTTCTTCATTAAAATACCATCTTCCAATACAATCAGGAAAACCCGGACGCGGACCTATTGAAAGCGGTGTTAGTAGATTATATACACAACATTCGTCTTTTTCCTCACTTGTCTCGAAATCCTCACAATACTCACTTATAGAATCACCTTCACCTTCCCCCTCTCCTCCAAAATACTCCTCTAATTCCTCTTCTGTATAGCAATGAAATACACATAATCTTATTACATTATCAAACTGCCATTCGCCAATGCACCCTGTTTCAACACCAACATTCTGCTGTGTGCAACAAGTATTACGCACTTCTTGAGATCCAATGCTGCAATCAGCTTCTTCATCTTCACCTTCATCTTCCTCTTCCGGTTCTTGTTCCTCTTCTTCCTTTTCGTTCTCACATCGATACTCACATAACCTACTTGAGTTATTAAACACCCAATGACCATAACCACTGCAATAAGGAACCTGTACGCCTTCATTTGCTCTTTCACAGCAATAATTTCGAATAGCTTGAGATCCGACACTGCAATCCCCGCCTGTTTCTTCTTCCTCTTCACCTTCTTCACCTTCCCCCTCCCCCTCTCCTTCACCTTCACCCTCATCTACTTCCTCTGGTTCAAAACCATCCCAATTTTCCGTATCCCAGACAACCACATCATCCCCACCGCTAATTGATGCCTCTCCACCTCCAAAGCTTATTTCATCTACAGAATTAGTATCAATCAAAAAGGAATCATCATTTCCAATTTCATCGCCATTAACTACTATACTCGACCCATTTGATAACTGAATATCGAGCAGAACCCCCTCAGGAACAGTAATTGTACCGCTTAAACCCAGCCATTCATCAGATAAACTAAATCTAGCCCCGCCATTATCTGTGCTAAAAAAACGAATTTTACTGATTCCATCCTCATCTCCTTCTATATCAACCGTAATTTTATCGGTTTTAGCGGTAACAATTTTTAAATTAGATCTATCAACGTTTTCCAAAACAAAAACACCTTCCTGTACTTCAAATGATTGATGAAAGCCAGCCTGAGTAGTAAAAAGTTTTACATAAGCAGCGCCTAATAAGAGAACAATAATGGCAAGGGCTGCCAGATAATATTTAGTCATAGGATTTTTGTTATTTTCCAAAAGCATTCTAACATCCCAAACCCGCATTTTTAGCTAAATAAGCATTGATTTTTTATCTAAAATATGATAGAATAATTAGATAATTTAACAAAATAAAAACATGAATCCAAATATCACCAAAATTTTTGACCTGGCCGTTAACCGTAATGCTTCTGATATTCACTTTCAGACAGGTAAAAAACCTGTAATCAGAATTAACGGAAAACTGTATTTAGTGGACGACGCGGAAATATTCCAGTTAATGGAAAATACTCCGGAATTCCAGGAGCTTATAAACAAAGAACAACAAAAGTATTTTGTCGAAAACGGAAACGTTGATTTTGCTTTCACATATGACAACGACTATCGCTTTAGAGGTAATGTGTATAGACAGCAAAACGGACTTTCTCTGAGCCTTCGCATTATACGAAATAGAATTCTTAGCTTTGAACAACTTAACTTGCCCCCAATATTTAAAGACATTGCGGAGAATTATCGCCAAGGCTTCTTTTTGGTTGTCGGGCCAACAGGACAGGGGAAAACAACAAGCATGGCAGCCATCTTGAGTCATATCAATAAGCATAGAGAAGAGCATATTGTTACTATTGAAGACCCGATTGAATATATAATTCAAAATGAAAAAAGCATAATTGAACAACGAGAAGTTGGACTGCATACTTCGTCTTTTCAAAGTGCCCTAAGGTCTTCTATGAGACAGGATCCGGATATTATTATCATTGGGGAAATGAGGGATCAGGAAACTATGCAAGCTGCATTAACACTTGCAGAAACGGGTCATTTAGTTTTCTCAACAATGCATACTAACAATGCTCCTCAAACAATCGATAGAATAATTGACGCATTTCCGGAACATAAACAAAAACAAATCCGCATTCAATTGGCCAGCACTCTAACCGGTGTGATCTCTCAGCGCTTAATTCCGGGAGTAAAAGATGAATTAGTATATGCATATGAACAATTACTGACTACGGATGCAGTACGCAACATTATTCGAACTGAAAAAATTGAACAAATCTACAATGCTCTACAAACCGATGAGGAGAGCGGTTTTATAAGACTTGAAAAATGTCTCGCAGAACTTGTAAAAGAAGAAAAAATATCTAAAGAAAATGCTTTAGCATTTTCTACAAGCCGAGAACTTGTTGATATGTTTTTAGAACTTCAACCAGCCTAATACGAATAGTAGCTCGAATAGTAGCTCAAGTTGTGGCTCGAATGGTGGACCACAATACGAGCAACTATCCGAGCCACAATACGAGCCACCATCCGATAAATTTATAAATTATGGAAAAAGTACAAACCACATCAAAACAAAAAAACATTCTCTATATCGATGGCGAAAAAGGGATAATACGTAATCTTCAGGACTACCTGGAACAATACGAAATTAAAGGAAAATACGGATTAAATTTTTCGTTTGCACAAAATGCCCACGAAGCACTAAAAAAGATTACTGAAAAGAAAATTGACTTAATAATTCTTGAGATTGTTTTGCCTATTATTAATGGATATTACTTAATTAAAACCATTAAAAAAGAAAATATTCCAATAATAGTTTATACAAAACTTAGAGGACCAGAGGACCTGGCAAGGCTAGCCTCATCAGAAGTTGAAAATATTTTCCTAAAAGACCTGACAAAAATTGAAGACTTAGTCCAGGCATTAATTGGGAAAGATTCTTATAAAACAGACTTAAATAAAGTCGTTATTGAATTGCAAACTTATATCAAAGGAGTGTTGGGTGAAGAATCTGAATATTCGCTTAAAGTATTACAATGCCCACGGTGTAATAGTATCTTGGCCCCTAATTCTCATTTTTGTAACAACTGTGGCCAAAAAGTATTTAAAGAAAAGAAACAAATTGCCCTCAGGGCAAAAAAAGATAAGGAAAAAGAGGATGCTAAGAAAAAAACTGCTTCGCCTGCCCCAAAACAAGAGGCTGTCGTAGCCGCTGCTGGCGCGTCCAAGGAGGAAGTAGATTTGCCCAAGAAGGAAGAACCCACTGAAGTAGAGACTAGCCATGGCGCGTCTCAGGAGGAAAAAGTAAAAGAAATAAAAACCATTAAACAAACATAAAAACTCCCAACTCCCTACGGTATGCATCATATAGTGCATACGCACTCCTAACTAAAATAAAATGAACATAGATCCAAAAAAACTAATTAAGAGTCTTAAAGCAATAAAAATTCCCACAAAAGAATTAGAGGAAGAAGCTAGAGTAACTAATAGATCGCTTTACAATGTGATCGTAAAAAAACACATTCTTCCGGATGAAGAACTTGGAAAATTAATTGCAGAAATCATTGAATACCCTTATGTAAGCCTTTCAAAAATAGATATCCCAAATGAAATTTTAGAAATAGTTCCGGAAAATATTGCCTTAAAACAAGGCATTATTACTTTTGCCATAGATGAAGAAACCAACATTATCAAAATTGCCACGGTTAATCCGTTTGACCTGGAAATGATAAATGACATTCAGAAGAAAACCGGACATGAGGCAGAAGTGTATTACACAACTAAATCGAGTATTCAAAATATTATCGGCAAATACCACCAAGAGTTAAAAAATATTTTCTTAGGTATGCTTCCTGAGCACATGCGTTATACAAAAGAGGCAGGAGCAGGAAAAGAAATGCCAACCGAAGCCATTGAAGAAGAAGTTCCTATAGTTAAAATTTTTGACGCAATCCTATTGCATGCATACAGACAACACGCATCTGATATACATATTGAATCCACAAAAAATAATACTGTTGTTCGCTACCGTATTGATGGGGTTTTGCATGTAATAGTAAATTTTCCAAAGGAAATACACGAATCCCTGGTTACTCGTTGTAAAATTCTGGCAGGATTAAGAATTGATGAAACTCGTGCTGCTCAAGATGGACGTATAGCTACAAAACTAGATAATGACAATGTGGCCTTCCGTGTTTCAATTTTACCAACACACTTTGGTGAAAAAATTGTTATGCGCTTACTTGTAGAAATTGAAGAATCTATTAATTTAATAGAATCAGGGCTAAGCGAAGAAAATTACAAGGCAGTAATCACAAATTCAACAAAACCATACGGGATGATGATTGTAGTTGGGCCAACTGGATCTGGGAAAACTACAACTTTATACAACATAATCAAACTGCTTAATTCCGAGGAAATAAATATTTCCACTATCGAAGATCCTATCGAATACGGTATTGAGGGAATCAATCAGGTTCAGGTAAACCATGCGACAAACTTAACATTTGCAAACGGACTGCGAGCACTTCTGCGTCAAGATCCGGATAGTATTTTAGTAGGAGAAATCCGTGACCAGGAGACAGCTCAAATTGCCATTGAGTCCTCTATGACAGGTCATATGGTTTTTTCAACACTTCATGCCAATAGCACCGCTGTTGGCATACCGCGTTTAATAGAAATGGGTATTGAGCCTTTCCTCCTTACAGCGGCAATTAATTGTCTTGTCGCCCAAAGACTTGTACGTAAAATTTGCCCTCAGTGTATGCAGGCTCATATATATTCCAGTGAAACTTTGGGGCTTATTTATAAAGAAAAAAATATGGTCGATCTTGTTAAAAAAATTAGTCTTAAGTATTACTCCGAAGATGAGACCAATCAACTCGAATTCAAAGATGAATTTATGTTCTACAAAGGAATGGGTTGTAAATCATGCGGGTTCACAGGTTACAAAGGACGTATTGGTCTTTATGAAGTACTGGAACTAAATGACTATATAAAAAAGGTAATTTTAGAAGGCGGCAGTTCTGATGCAGTAGAAGAAGCAGCTATAAAAGGTGGTATGACTACCATGCTCGAAAACGGAATTGAAAAAGCTCTTTCTGGGATTACTTCACTCGAGGAAATCATTCGTGTTATTAAAGCTTAAATATGCCTACAGAAACCACTACACAATCAGAGGAGATGCAAAAAATATCACTCTCAGAAACAAAATCTGTCGTAGACAGTGAGCCTGTCACAAACAGTGAGTCTGCCGAACCTGTCGAATCTAAAGAGGTAGGACAAACACCAAAACCACAACCAGAGGCAAGTCCACGCGACGAAGGAGCAGGTCCACAACCCAAACAACAATACGAACCCCAACTGGAGGATGCCCCCCCCGAAGAAGTAAAGGAAGTAGTAAAGAAAAAAATCACAAAACGTAAAAAAGGACTAATAGAGCGACTTAGGGAAATCGGAACTATTTCGCAAAAAGAAGTAGTTGAATTTACAAGGCACTTATCTGTTATGCTAAGTGCAGGAGTTACAATTTTCGAAGCCATCAGCTTTTTAAGAGACCAATCAAAAAATAAGGTTTTTTCCGGACGGCTTAGTGATGTTTTATATAGCCTTAACAACGGACAATCTCTTTCTGCATCCATGAGAAAATTCCCAAAAGTTTTCCCAGAAATTTACACCAACATTATTCATGTAGGTGAACAATCAGGAACCCTGCCGGAAACAATGATTAATATGGCCGATCACCTTGAGGAAAATGATAAATTTAAAAGTAAAGTTAAAGGCGCTTTGGTCTATCCAAAAATCATTCTCGGAGTTATGGGTGCTTTTCTTCTTGTATTGTTCCTCTTTGTAATGCCAAGGATTTTAACTGTATTTCAAAGCCTTAATGCGGAACTGCCAACTACCACAAAAATAACAATTGGACTAACTAATTTTATTCAAAATAATATCTTAATGATTTTTCTGGTAATTGTTGGAAGTATAGTAGGAATGAGTATAATATTCAGAAATCCTGCAGCAAAAAAAGTAAGAGATCATTTTTACCTTAAGGTGCCATTTATAGGAAAAATCGTACTAAATTACAATACCACCCAGGTAGCTCAACATTTTGGAACTCTTTTTGCAAGTGGGCTTACCATTATTAAATGTTTAGAAATTACCAGAAGCGTTGTAAAGAATAAAATGTTTCAGGATGAACTTGATTATATGGTAGATAAAATAAAAAATGGAGCATCATTTTCTCAAAGTTTTAAAGAAAAATCTATTTTCCCACCAATGTTTAATAAATTAATACGAGTTGGTGAACGTACCGGAAAACTTCCTCATGTAGTGGAATATATGAAAAATTACTACAAAGGACTGGTGGACTCTGATGTTAAAAATATAACTACAATTATAGAACCAGTAATTATGGTGCTTTTGGGGCTGATGGTTGCTGGTTTGGTTGTTACAGTAATCGGACCAATCTATCAATTAATATCTAATGTAGGTCAATAATGCTACTTAATTTTGCAAATAACAGGGCCAAGCTTGAGCGCAAACAAAAAAAAGCATTTTCATTTATTGAAGTAATTATCACAACATCTTTATTCCTTTTGCTTGCTGGCATAGGGATAGGATCATACTTCCAATATTATTCATTCTCATTAATTAAAAGCGATGTAGATCACACATTAACCCTTGTCAAACAAACCCGTTTCAAAGCATTAAAAAACCCGACAAATGATAATTATGGAATTCATATAGATCCGGTTACAAGAATGATAACTGGATTCCGTGATTCATATAACCCATTGGATAGCGAAAATATTACTATTGAACTGGAACAGCTTGGAATAACAGATCTGAGTTTAAACCCAAGCGTTGGAGTAACTAACGAAATATTATTCGAAACCCAAACCGGTAAAACGCAAAATTCAGGAAGTTTCACAATCGGCAACGATAATTACAGCTACACAATTAATATTAATCCTCAAGGAGTTGTTAATTAAAAATAAAAACAACAAAGGAAGTAGAATAGGTTCCAGTATAGTGGAATTAATCATTGTAATAGTTCTTTTTGCAATTTTAGTTCCGACTTCCGTAGGAATATTCATAAGTGCAAGTAAGATATCCGGTCAGGGATATATACAGCATTCCGCAGCTGTAACACTGGGGGAAACAAATGACATTTTGCGTTTTATGAGAAACCAGGGATTTGACTTACTTGTTAGCGGTTCATTTTATTTAATAAGAAATCCCGGATCAGATTCATGGCTTATAAAAAACGATCTACCAGATATGGATGTTTTTGAAAGATACATTACCGTTTCAAATGCATTACGTCATCAAGGTACAGACGATATATATTTCGATGGTGACAGCGGTGCTTCCTACGAAGACTCAGACACTAAAAGAATTGATATAGAAATTTTGTGGGCTCCGGACTATTTACCTTTAGATCTTATAAGTCAAACAATTTATATTACCAATTGGCAAAAAACCATTACATATAGCTCTTAAAAAAATATGAAAAATAAAAAAATAAAAAATTTAAAAAATCGATACGGTACAGTATTTATTGAACTACTGCTTTATATGGCTATTTTTCTTGTTTTGGTGCCCATCCTGCTCACTGTATCTATTAATTCAATTAAACTTGAAGAGCGTCATAGTGCTGAAAAACAAGTTAGTATAGATAGTAGATTTTTAGTGGAACGGATATATGACATCATTGTTGATGCCAAACGCATTGATGTTGAGAATTCAGTTTTTAGCGATGCTGATGGAAAATTAGTTTTAATTATGCAGGATGACACCACTATTATTATTGAAGCAAATCCAACTAACAATACAATCGAAATAACTGAAGGGGGGCAAACGACTGAATTGTCTTCCAGTGAAGCTGTAATAGAGCACCTTTTCTTTGAAAAAATTCCCGATGCACTAAATGACCCCGAATTAGTTTTGGGAGTTAACATGAGACTGGAAATCAGTGCTATTGAAGAATATGACCCTCTCCAGAATTATGTGGTTTCCGCTAATTTGGAACGCGGTGATTATGACGATGACGATTGCCCAGACTTTATAGATCATTTTCCAAAGCATGATCAGTGCTGCAGAGATGTGGATGATGACGGCACTTGTGATGAAATGGATAACTGCGTTTTAGCTTACAATCCATTTCAGGAAGATTTAGATGAAGATGACATTGGAGATGCTTGTGATTTATCAGCATTTGAATTTCCTTCTTATAATTGCAGTGATGATCAGGGATTAATCGATTTAATTAATCAGGTACCACCTTTACCCCCAGGTCATTTAAAAAATATTTTAATGAGTTCAAATCCATTATCTCCAACTGTTCTTCAGGCATTAATCGATAAAGATCCTGCTGCTCCAGATGGCCATATTAAACAAATCTTCGTTGCAAACACAAAGCTGTATACAGATACCTATACAAACGTAATGGCAATGGATATATCGCAGGGAAATAAAAACAGTATTGAGGATGCCCAGGATGAAGCCACTGAATACGCCTGGACAGAAGAAGGAGCCCCACCTACCGAAATCGAATATGACATTACGCTTTCCGGCGCAGGTGAAGAATATGGAGAAGAACAAATTGCAGATAACTACAAAATTAAATTCGATAATGCCGATGAAGACTTAGGAGTAGAAGAAACTTTTCAACAAACTGACATATTTATTATTACTGCAAATGATGGATCGGCAGAAGTAACCGTTACTATTCAAGATGACGACAGCAACACAGAAACATTTATTCTAAATGGTATAGGAGACAGTTTCACAACCTCATTTGGATTCGGAGCAACTTTAGATGACTACGAAGGAAATAATTATATGTTTAAAGTAAGCAACATATCCAACGATGAAGAAATGGACTATGTTGAATTTAATTTTGGCATTCAGGCAGAAATAACATCACCTACGGACTCAATATATACAGCTAGACGATATACATATTATTGCCCAGGCGGTTGTGAAGGAAATTGTGGTGATAGTGGAACCGGAATTATTATTGGTGATGTAATAACTGATCAATGTTACAAAGCTATTGGCGGATATCCGGAATGGTGTTCTGTTTGGTTTACATTCTTTAATAACGATGCAAGTGCACCAGCATACGAGGGAGGAAATCAGGAAGGCGAGGAAGAGCTTTACTGGGAAAAAACTTTTCAAACTGTTCTTTCCGAAGTGCAAATAGAACATCTGGAAAGCATAACAGTTACCGGTGAAATAGCCTATCAAAGTATTGCCCAATTTTTCTGTGATCAATTTGCAGCTGAATGTTTAATGAACGGTGATTTGTCAGGAGCACAAGACGTAGAATTGTACGACTGGGTATCGGAAACATGGGAAATAATTGGGGTAGTAGGCTTAAGTAACTCAACCAGTAACCAGCAAACCTTTTCAGTAATTTACGATGGCAGTAATCCTCAGAAATTTATTGGCGGTGAAGAAAATAGACAAATAAAAGCCCGCATGGAATTTAACTGGAACGGAATCCCGCCTGAAGGCGAAAGCGCACCTTGTTTTATGTTAATAGATTACTTTACTTTACATCTTAAATGGTAAATCCGAATAGTGGTCCGCCGCGGCGGAAGCCACAATCCGAGCCACAATGCGTAATATAAGAAAAACAAAAAAGGGTTTCATCGCAATTATCAGCCTGCTAATAATCACAACCATAAGCATGATATTTGCTATGTCGATGTTAAAAGACGGCGTGGATAATGCGTCGCTTTCATTAAGCAGTATTTATTATGAAAATGCGCGCATTAATGCAACTACATGCCTGGAAGATACCCTGTATAGAATAAAACAGGAGGAGATATTCAATGAAGATTTAGATTATACGATCACAGATGAAGATTCATGCACAACTACAATTACCTGGTATGACCCACAACAAACCGCTCCGGGAATTGTGGAAAGATTGGCTGATTTAGAAGTCATTGGAGTAAGCAATAATTTTACACGTACATTTAGTTACGGATTAAAAGTATCCAGATTTGATGTAAATTATTCTGACGGATCATTGGATTATATGAACAATATTGACATTATTTCTATCGAGGAATTAACCTCATAAACCTTAATGGATAACACCCTGAAAAACACATTCGGGTTAGCAATAAGTAATGAGATGCTCACTGCTGTAGAGCTGGCTTACAATAAGTCAGGACTTAAGGTAATTAATTTTTCTAAAGTTGATTTGGAACCAGGCGTAGTAGAAAATAATTGTATTATTATCAATCCTCTGGCACTCAAAGAAGCCCTATCCAAACTTCTGCAGGAAGCAAAAATGGGGCCAATTAAATCAGAAAATGTAATAATTTCAATCCCTGAAGAAAAAACATTTAATCATCACATAGATATTCCAAAAGAGCAGGTAAAAAATAAAGAATTTATAAAAAATGTGGCCAGGGACTTTATCCCAATTGCGCTTGACGATGCAATAATCGACTACAAACAAATTCGAAGCAATCCTGGACAAAATTACATAACTTTTAACTTTGTAGCCGTTCAAAAAAACATTATAGATTCACTTACGAAAGTATTAAGTGAAGCAAATTTAAACGTAGTAGCTGTAGATATTGATAAAAACAGCATAATTCGTTCTTGTAACAATTCTTTGCAAAAAAATGAAGGCGATTTCATGGTGGTGAACATAGGTATGAATAAATCGACAATAAATATTACAACGTCTTCGGGTTTTTATTATAATATCGATGCAAAAATAGAAGGGAAAAAATTAGATGAAAAAATTAAAGAATTATTAAAGATTCCGAGTATTGCAGATGTAAGAACATTGCTCATGCAATTCAGCCAGGATGAAAATGTAATAAAAGCCGATCAGAAAAAAATCCTAGAGCAAGGTTTGCAAAGTTATTTTGCAACTTTCATTAAAAAAATAAACGAATTAATCCAGGCAATTGGGAACAGGGGAGGACTGGAGCTTAATACAATTTACTTAATAGGCTGTCATTCATGTGTACCCGGGATTGAAGAAACATTTAAAGAAGCTTTCCCAAAAACAGAAATAAAACATAAATTAAATTATATCCAGCTTGATGAAACAACGGAATTAATTTACCCATATGCTATTGGTTTGGCCCTTAGGGCTGTTTTGCCGGAAGTTAATGAAAATGATATCAACCTGCTTCCGCAAAATAAAAAAGAGGAATTGGAAGAGAGAAAAGTAACACCTGTTATTAGAAGATATTTGTTAGGAACTTGTATTATGCTAGGTGGCTTACTTATATTGTCAGGCATATTCACCAGCAAAACATATTTGGGCTATAGAGTAAGTTCACAGGAGTTAAGCCTATTGGAAGAAAAAGCAATGAACCCCTACCTAAGAGAAGCGGCACAGGAAATACAACAGGAAACACAATTGGCAAATCAAATTCTCAGCATAGTGGAGGGCGCTGTGCCCGGCAGTAAAACTATGAAAATATTTGATAACTACAATACAAACGGCATTACTTTGGTAAATGTAAACTACAGCATAAATACAAACAAAGAAATTGAAATACGCTTAAGGGCAAAAGCATCTTCTAGGTCTGCAATTGAAGAATTCATTTTAGAATTAGAAAGCAGCCCATATTTTACTGAAGTCATATCCCCTCTTTCCAATCTGGTTGGCAAAGGAGAACGTTTTATTAATATAGATCTAAAATTAAATGCAAACGAAATAATAAATGAACACGAGAAAGAAAAAGAGGAAGCCGAAACAAAAGTAATGCAAGATTCTGAAAATAAACCTAAACAACCTTCTATTCAGCAACCAGCTGAGGAATAATTAATTATCCATGGCAAATCATATTCTTAGCAAAAAAACAGGAAAGTTAATATTAAAAAAGAGAGTTTTAAGAATTCTAACATTGCTAAATGTTGTATTTCTTATAGTTTCCATAGTTTTCTTGTCTCTTTTTCTTTCTTATTATAAAAAAGTTAAAGAAAATGAAACTAAAATTGTGCAAACACAACAAACATTAGCCGACCTGCAATATTTAGTTGAAATAGATTTTAACGGACAAATTGATAGTGACATATTGGATGAAAAATCATTTGCGCAATACGATGAAGTGATTCCTTTTATAACCTTATTGGAAAGTCTATTTTCCGTTATAGACCCGCAAGCCGACATAACAATTAAAAGCCAGGAAAAACAAATATTCATTGATCACTACGCAGACTATAGAATAGTTCTTGATATGAATGAAAAAAAAGATTTGTTTCTTAAAGCTTTGGATGAACTTTATAATTCAAGTTTTATAACAAAAATAACAAGTTTTACAATGAATTATAGGCAGGATGATGACGGACTTACTCACAAATTAAACGAAGTTGACTTTGTAATCAGATTATATTTAAGCTAATAAGCCAAAAAAAACCTAAAAAAGTATTGCATATATATGATATCTGCATATATACTTATTAATGTTAAATTATTTTTTAATTCATTTGTTATGGGGCTCAAAAATAAAAAAGGGTTTACTCTTATAGAACTCTTAATTGTCATCGGTATCATCGCAATCCTTGCTGGTATCGTTCTTGTTGCTGTAAATCCAGCACAACAATTTGGTAAAGCTAACGATTCTGAACGTAAATCAGAAATCGGTACTCTTCTGAGTGCAGTTTACCAATATCAAACCTCTCCAACAGCACGTGGCGCATTACCAGAGTGTTCACTTGGTGCTGTACCTGCTGATACAGCAATTCCTGAATGTGATGATCCAACCGGACCAGGAGGCATATTTGACGGAGCCTTAGAGCTCGGAACACCTGCTGATGCAGACACTTATGACTGTTCAACTGCTTTAATTCCTTCATATCTTCGTGAGATACCTATCGACCCAACCAGTGCTACATACGACGCAACTGCAACCGGTTATTACATTTGTCAGGATACAAGCGGAGCAGTATCCCGTGTTTACGTACTTGCCGTTGGCGCAGAAGTATATACAGATGATGGTGGCTGTGAACATCCAGATGGATCAGGAGATCCTGTAATGTGTGTTTCCGGCTGATGCAAATTGAATTAACTACTAAAGCCCCATCCCGCTAAGCGGGGTGGGGCTTTTTGCTATATAAATTTTGATTTATTTCACTTAAATGATAGACTTTACAAGAACTACAATCAAAAAATTCATGCTGAACAAAACCAAAAAAGCCTTTACCCTTATAGAACTTTTAATTGTTGTCGGTATTATTATGATACTTGCAGGTATCGTTCTTTTTACTGTTAATCCTGCGGTACAGTTTGGTAAAGCTAACGATTCTGAACGCAAAACTGAGATAAGCGCTATTGCAAATGCTATTAATCAATATTCCGCCTCCCCTCACGCAAGAGGCGCCTTGCCAGAATGCTTACTCGGAGCAACGCCTACTGCAACTGCTATCCCAGAATGTGATACTGACGGTCTTGGTATAGGCGTAGGTAATGGTGGTTTCGAAGGTGCTGTTGAACTAGGCACTCCAGGTGATGCAGACACTTACGACTGCTCAAGCACCTTAATACCATCTTTTTTACGCGAAATACCTATTGATCCAGATAGCGCATATGACGAAACAGCAACCGGTTACTACATTTGCCAAGACACAACTGGCCTTACATCCAAAATTTATGTAATTGCAGTTGAGGCAGAAGTGTTTACAGATGATGGTGGATGCGAAGTACCAGGCAGCACCACACCAACGATGTGCGTTTCTGGGTAAAATTGTCTGAACTGTGATTCTCTTGATTAAATGATTTCTATGATTATTTAAACGGTTTTTCTGTAGAGACGTCCCGCTTAGCGGGACGTCTCTACGATATTTGTTTATATAAAAAATCATGACCATCAGTACAATCATCAATAATCACAGTTCAGGCAATTAAGATTCTTCCATCTTCTTCCTCAATTTTTGCAGCATATTAGCCAAAACCGGATACTTTTTTAAATCCGGTGACTTTTCAACAATAACTTCAGCCGCCTTTCTCACCCTATCAAGCAAAATCCCATCTAGTAAATTGGCTATTTTTAAGTCTGGTAAACCAGATTGGCGCACACCGTACACTTCACCAGGACCGCGGAGCTTAAGATCAATTTCCGCTAACTTAAAACCATCGGTGTGATCAACCATTGCCTTTAAGCGCGTAAAAGTAAGATCTGAACTGGAGTCTGTATATAAAAAACAATAGGATTGAACCGATCCACGCCCTACCCTGCCCCTGAATTGATGAAGCTGAGAAAGGCCAAAGCGATCTGCGCCTTCAATTAGCATCATTGTTGCATTCGGCACATCAATTCCCACTTCAATTACAGATGTGGAGACAAGAATTTGCACTTCACCATCTTTAAACTTCTGCATCACAGCCTCTTTTTCAGCTGATTTTAACTTTCCATGCAGTAAACCGATTTTAAATTTAGGAAATACATCATGCAACTGCTCATACTCCTTTTTAACAGACTTTACCTCAAGTACATCAGAATCATCAATTAAAGGACAAATTACATAAACCTGCTCCCCCTTCTCAACTTTCCCCTCTATAAAACGATAAACAGTTTCACGATGTTCCGGTGGCACAATTTTAGTGGTAATCGGCAAACGACCAGGTGGCATTTCGTTTATGACGGAAAGATCCTGATCGCCATAAGCTACAAGCGCAAGAGTTCGTGGAATCGGCGTAGCAGTCATATTTAAAACATGAGGACTGCCTTGCTGAACAAGAACTTCGCGCTGTTTAACCCCAAAACGATGCTGCTCATCGATAACAATTAATCCAAGATTAGGAAATTCAACACCTTCTTGTATCAAAGCATGCGTACCAATAGCAATATCAACCTGACCAGACTTAATTCCATCCAAAACCGTTCTTTTTTCTTTAGCTTTTAGTGATCCAACGAGCAATTGTATGTTAATCGGATTTTTTGATGGAAATTTTTTCTCAAAAACTTCCATAAACTTACTAATAGACACTAAATGTTGACGCGCTAAAACCTCTGTAGGAGCCATAATTGCTGTTTGGTACCCATTTTTCACCATTTGAAGTAACGCCATAACCGCTACAACTGTTTTTCCGGACCCCACATCCCCTTCCAAGAGTCGCATCATAGGAAAAGGGCACTCCAAATCCTTTAAAATCTCATAAATTGTAACTTTTTGAGCACCTGTTGGCGTAAAAGGAAGCGTAGAGAAAAAATCTTTCACAAATTCAGGGTCAAGTGGCACCCCGCCAACCGGACTTTCGGATGAACGACTCTCTTTCCATTCCTCTTTTGCCTTTACGGCATTAAGTTGCAATAAAAATAACTCCTCATAACCTAATCTATCCTGCGCAGCTTTAAGTTTTTTGGTGTTTGAGGGAAAATGTACCTCGCGAATAGCCTCGGATTTAGGCATTAAACCTTCCTCTTTAATAATTTCCTCCAGCAAAACCTCTTCAAACTCCTTTGTAAGAAAAAGCAGAGGATAAATTTTTTCACGTAACCATTTTGAAGTAATTACTTCATGTTGAGGGTAAATTGGAACGGTTGCGCCAGCATGAATCTGCACTTCTTTAATCGTTTCTACAGTCGGACTTTGGAGTATTAACTTTCCATATTGATATTGAACCTTACCTGCGACAATTACCTCTTTATCCATAGGTAACATGCGGATCAGGTGTGGCTGATTAAACCAAACAACCTCACATTCAGAGCCGTGATCATCGTAAAACATCGCCCTAACAAGCTTCATTCGACGATTCTTTGTCGAAACAAGTTTGATTCCATGTAAAAACCCCTTAGTTGTAATGATTTCACCATCTTTCGCCTCCCAAATCTTCTTAAATTGAGACAAATCCTCATATCCACGCGGAAAATAAAGCAATAAATCGCTCACAGTATATAAGCCCATTTCCTTTAGAGCTAAAATATACTCCTTTTTAGTACTTAACGCCTCTGAAAGTGGGGTATTTAGATTCATATTGTCTGAACCACTGATTACGCAGATTAAAAGATTACGCTGATTGTATTTTTATACTATTAGCCACTCTTTTAAACTGCAAACTCCTTGATCCAAAATTAATAAGTAATCCTGTTTCTAAATTATAGGCTTCAAGATAATTTATCGCCTGGGCCAAATGAACATCTTCTATCTCTGTAATTGCTTTTAGCTCCACCATAATACAGCCTTCTATCAGAAAATCCACACGTCTCGTTCCTACGGTATAGCCACGATAACAAATACTCATTTCATGCTCACGTGAATAGCTCAGACCATACTCAGTAAATTCTAATGCTAACGCCCTTTGATAAACTACCTCCTGAAACCCATTCCCAAGATCAGAGTGCACTTTCATAGCAGCACCTATTATTTTCTTTGTTATATCTGAATATTTATATCGTTGTTTATTCATAATATCCATTTATTAACTATTTAATTAGTAATTTAATCTGAGAAATCAAAAAAATCAGTGTAATCAGTGGTTCAGACAATTAAATAATAGTAAACAAATGTTCACCCGTCAACAGAAAAAGACTACTTCCTATTCATTGACATTTAACCATATATAATGTATAATAAATAGATAAACATTAAAAAATAAAACCATGAAAACATCATTTTTTAAAGAAAGATATTTTATTTATCTTGCAGAAGCTGAGCCTCCAGCTGCCGAGGAAGGAGAACATGCCGAGGAAGGAGAAGGAGATGAAGAGGTAGCAGCTGAAGAAGAAATGTCTGACACTCTTAAAAAAGGATTAAGAGCGATCGACAGTACAATTCCCCCACGACCATCAATACGCCCTGCAATAGAACAACCTGAATATTCAGCAGAACAAGCAATTTCAGAGGAGCTAGATACAGCTAAAGCAGAAGAATTAGATAGGGAAAAGGCACGTAGACCAATGTTAAAAACTGAGCAAGAAAGAGCAAACGAAGAAATGGAAAGGATTAGAGATCGGCAAACAACACCCGGCAGAAAATTTGCCGTTGAAATGGCATACCATCCACAATTTAGAGATACAATTAGGAATCTAATTGTAGAACATTGGAACAAAATGAGCCCAGAGGAAAAAGCAGGACAAAACATGTGGGATTATATCCATGAAAATATGAGCCGGGTCGCAGATTACAATGCTGAATTTGGAGGCAGACTAGATGCAGTCGCAATGGGAAAGAAAAAAGAAAGCATACCGACACTTGAAGGCGAGGAAGAAGGAACAGCAATTGCCGAAGGAACAAGGCCTGCAGAAACAGAACCTAAAGCTGTAACTGCTGCTACAGAAACAGAGCCACAAACTGAACTGGCAGCTGCAGCAGAAGCGTACGGAGTTAATCTAGAAGTAGAGCCAGAAGTAGCAATTAAACAAGCTGAAGAAACGCTGGAAAGCATTAGAGAAAATATAGAAGACAGCCTCTATAACAAATTAGCAGAATTATACCCGGAAAAAACATTCGATATTAATATATCTGCAAGTACAGAATACCCAGGAAGAATTGCTGTCAGCTTCTCAAATAACGAAATTGGAACTTATACAGGAAATTGGGGGAGGAGCCTTAACGGAATCAATCAGCACATATCAAATCTAACCACAGCCAAAATCGCAAGCAAAATAAAAAGAGAAGGAGAAGATGCTACCGTTGAAGACACAGGGTAAACAGAAGATGCCGCTGCAACAGGTGATGAAGTGGAATCAGCTGATTTCTTAATAGCAGATGCTGAAAGATAAAAAAGCAAACACAAAAGCAAAAAAGAGGCTGCCACCGGCAGCTCTTTTTTTGTCTGAACTATGATTTTTTATGATTAAATGATGAGCATGATCGTTATAAACCAAAAATTACAGCAAAACGAAAATACCGTGATACAAATCATAAAAATCATTTAATCACATAAATCATAGTTCAGACCACTATCACAGTTCAGACAATTAAGCAGCCGCCTGAATCTTCGCCTTAACAACCATGGTATTAATAATCGCACCGCGTTCCATTTCTCCAAGCTTCATTTGAATAAACTTAATCGTATCCTTTAAATCAGGAATCATGCGGTATTCAAGTGCATTTACACGGCGACGGGTCTTTTCAAGTTCCTCCGCTAAAGCCTCAGCGGATTTTTCAATTTCAGCCAACTTGATAAGCAGGGGGAAAGTGTCCTGAAAAGATTGCAATGCGATATCTAATTCACCGCTGGTTTGCAAAAAACCATAACTTACAACTTCTCCTTCGGTTTCCAGTTTAAAATGAGGAATGCGAACTGACATTACATTTTTGGTTTCAACTTTTAGTTCAGTTTTAGCAGTGGAATAAAGAAGTGCACCTTCCAGCATTTCCTCTTCCATCAAAGAATTAGCACGAATGAAGTTTTTAAATGCAGCACCGAGTTTTTGCTCTACTTCTTCACGAACAGCTTTAGCTTCGCGTATCACTTCCATAAATTTCTGCATCAAACCATCCTGCTTATCTTTAAGCAGTTTATGTCCACGCTTTGCACTCTTAATCTTCTTCTTAAGAGTTAGCAGAGCCATCCTGGTTGCATTAACATTCAATATCGCCATATTAATTGATTACAATTGACATTTGACCATTGACCTTTGACTTCTTTAGTCAATTGTCAAATGTTAAAGGTCAAATGTTATTTCATATATTTCTCAATATGCTCCTCCTTAACACGCTTCAATTCAGCTTTCGGCAAAATCTTAAGCAGTTCCCAGCCAAGATTTAGAGAATCTTCAATATCACGATCCTCATGCTCACCCTGGCGAATAAATTTATCTTCAAAAGCTACTGCAAACTTCATATAAGCACGATCGGTTTCATCAAGAGCTGCTTCACCAAGAATAACAGCAAGTTCGCGAACATCGTTACCGCGTGCATAAGAAGCATAAAGCTGGTTCATAACACCACTATGATCTTCGCGGGTTTTACCTTCACCAATACCTTTATCTTTCAGGCGGGAAAGTGAAGGAAGTACATCAACTGGCGGATAAATACCCTTACGATGAAGCTCACGACTCATTACAATCTGACCTTCTGTAATATAACCAGTTAAGTCAGGAATTGGGTGGGTAATGTCATCTTCCGGCATAGTTAGGATAGGGATTTGGGTAATAGAACCATTTTTACCTTTAATACGGCCAGCTCTTTCATAAATTGTTGCAAGGTCGGTATATAAATAACCTGGATAACCGCGACGGCCTGGCACCTCCTTACGGGCAGCGGACACTTCACGAAGCGCTTCCGCATAGTTGGTAAGGTCTGTAAGTACCACAAGCACGTGCATGTCTTTTTCGTATGCAAGATATTCAGCAGTTGTAAGAGCAAGACGTGGAATAGCGATACGTTCTACCACAGGATCATCAGCTGTATTGAGGAAAAGTACCGCTTTTTCAATCGCACCGGTTTTTTCAAATTCGGATTGGAAGAATTGTGCTTCTTCAAACGTCACACCCATCGCAGCAAATACTACCGCAAAGTCAGAACCGTCTTTTACTTTTGCCTGGCGAGCTATTTGAGCAGCCATACGGTTATGAGGAAGACCGGAACCGGAGAAGATCGGAAGCTTTTGACCGCGCACCAAGGTATTCAATGCATCAATGGTGCTAATACCTGTCTGAAAAAAGTCATTAGGATAATCTCGGGAATAAGGATTGATAGCGGCACCGCTAATATCCAGTCTTTTTTCAGGGATTATTTCAGGACGGCCGTCTGTTGGTTTACCGGAACCATTAAAAACACGGCCAAGCATATCAATGGACACTCCGAGCTTCATGGTTTCGCCCAAGAAACGAGCTTTAGCGCCTTCGGTTACCGCACCTTGCGGGCTTTCAAATAGCTGAACAAGGGCACGGCCTTCTGCCGCTTCAAGAACTTTGCCAAGACGTACCCCCTTTTCACCAGGCATTTTAATCTCAACAAGCTCTTCATATTTAACGCCTTCAACCCCTTCTACTACAAGAAGCGGACCGGCGATAGATGTAACTGACTTATATTCTTTTTGCATGATTTAAATAATTAATTGAAAATTGTAAATTGTAAATTATTTTAATGATCGTATAGCAGTCTGCACCTCCTTCTCCAGCTTCTCAAAATAATCCCACTTCCCATCTTTAATATCCTTAACTTTTACGATCTTTTCCATCACAGAAAGTTTTTTAAGTGCATTGAAATCAAATTCCTCATTATCAACAACATCCTGACCAGCGTAATAAATAGCCATAATACACTTAAGCATCCAATATTGTTTTTTAAGTGATGTATAAGCATCCACTGGATCAAATGCGTTTTGGAATAAGAAGTCTTCACGAATAGACTTTGCTGTTTCTAAAATTAGACGTTCTTTTGGACTCAGGGCATCCATACCTACCAAACGTACAATTTCTTCTAATTTGGATTCTTCCTGAAGCAGCCTCATAGCATCATTTCGAAGACTCATAGAATCCTCGGCGACATCTTTTGTCCAATGTGCAGACACATTTTCGTCGTAAAGAGAATAAGAGGTTAACCAGTTAATAGCCGGAAAATGGCGGCGGCGGGCAAGGTTTGCATCAAGACCCCAGAACACTTTTGTAACGCGTAGTGTATTTTGGGTTACAGGTTCAGATAAATCACCACCCGGAGGAGATACAGCGCCGATTACAGTAAGGCTTCCAACACGATCGTCAGATCCTAAACACTCAACAGCACCTGCTCTTTCGTAAAATCCTGCTGTACGGGAACCAAGGTAGGCTGGATAACCTTCCTCACCTGGCATCTCTTCAAGACGACCGGACATTTCACGCATTGCCTCTGCCCAACGGGAAGTACTATCCGCCATAAGAGCTACGTTATAACCCATATCACGGTAATACTCCGCAATTGTGATACCGGTATAAACAGAAGCTTCACGGGCGGCCACCGGCATATTTGAAGTGTTAGCGATAAGTACTGTACGTTTCATCAAAGGCTCACCGGTATTTGGATCTTTAAGTTCCGGAAACTCCATAAGTACATCTGTCATCTCGTTACCACGTTCACCGCAACCTACATAAACGATAACCTGCGCATCGCAATACTTAGCAACTGTTTGCTGTGTAACGGTTTTACCAGCTCCGAATGGACCGGGGATGCAACCGGCACCACCTTTTGAAAGCGGAAATAAAGTATCGAGAATACGGGTACCGGTAATAAGCGGTTCACGAGGTACGCGTTTTCCGGCATCTTTTCGGGGAATACGAATAGGCCATTTTTGAAGCATTGTAATTTTATGCTTATGGCCATCATCACCTTCGATAACAGCAACAACATCTTCAACTGTCTTTTCACCGGAGTGAATTTCAGAAATTTTTCCGCCGATATCAGCTGGAACCATAATTTTATGGGAAATCAAAGTTGTTTCCTGAACTTCACCGAGAACATCTCCCTCACCAACAGTATCACCATTCGCTACAGTTGGTTTAAATTCCCATTTCTTCTTACGATCTATACCTGGCACGCTGATACCACGGCCGATAAAAGAACCTGAAGCTTTCTCAATAAGTGCCAGCGGTCTTTGAATACCGTCGTAAATACTTTCAAGTAAGCCCGGTCCAAGTTCAACAGACAGTGTTTGACCTGTTAGATAAACCGGTTCGCCAGGGCCGATTCCACCTGTTTCCTCATATACCTGGATTGAAGCCTCGTCACCATTAAGCTCGATAACCTCACCAACCAGGCGCTGATCAGAAACATTAACCACCTCGTACATCTTGGCGTGTTTCATGCCACTAGCTACAACAAGCGGACCTGAAACTTTTATTATAGTACCTTTTTCTTCTGACATAACTTTATAAAATTAATGAATTAATTATTTTAGTCTTAAGTTTTAAGTCATAAGTTTTAAGCTGAGTCCTAAGCTTAGGACTTAAGACTTATGACTTAAAACTTAGTTAAGGATATCCATCCCCACAGCCCTCTCCACAATCCCCTTCAGCTTCTTAAGCCCATATCCTGTAGAACCAAGATGGCTGGGAAGCGGAATAATGGCAGGAAGAGGGTCAGCAGTTAGTTTTTTATAGTCATCAGGAGTAACATCCATCATAAGATCCTCCATTACGAACAAAATTGCATATTTATTACGACTTTCACCTTCTGCCCCCATCTTTTCTCTTTTGAGCGAAAACATAGATTCAACTGCTTCCGATGAATTAGTTGCATACACAGGCTCCAAGCCAAGGGCTTTGAATCCTAAAATCGTTTCTCGGGAACCTATGATTGCTATTTTGTAGTTACCCATATTTTCGTATTGTGGCTCGTGCTTCGCTGTGGCTCGTATTGTGGTCCACCATTCGAGCCACTATTCGTTATAATGTTAAAACATGTTTAGAAATCTCCTCAGCCGGCAAACTGTTTAATTTTCCGACTAAAACCCCGCGTATAATGTTAAGTTGATTTTCAAATCTCCAGAAAAAAGCAAAAACAGGTTCCGGACCAAATGAAATTTTATTAGCTTCGCTCATAAATTCTTGCTGAAGTTCATGAGCTTTCTTTTCAACAGCAAGTAAATTCCTATCTTCAAGAAAGCTATCAAGTGATACAACCAAATCATCCGCATGCATTCTCTTTTCAAGAACCTGACGCAACTCATCATAACCTCTTTCGTAGCTGCCAAGAAAAGCATCAGGAAAAACATGGCCACCATCAAGTAGCACTCGCTGAAAATAGCCGAAATCTTTATTTAATTCTTTTGCGCGTATAAACGCTCTTAAATTAGAGAAATCAATCAGGCGGCTTAGGTAGCGGGAAATAAGCAAGCTTCCCATTTCATCTGATATTTCCTTTAATGACTCCAAATAATGCTGATCAATTGTTTGATCGATTACCTGAGGATCATTTGTTTTTTCATAGGCTCCTTTGGCTCTATGAATTGCTTTATCAAGAGCTTCTGATAACTCGATTTTTTTATCTTCAAGTAAATGTTTTTCCCAATCCTCAAAACTAATAGTTCCAAGATCAATTAATGCATGACTGATGTCAGCATAACCACGCTCGGTTAACTTGGCCTTAAGAATCACCTTAAGATTATGGAAATCATATTTATACCAAAGGAAATTTAAAGCCTCTTTATATGGAGCCATTTGAATAAACAGATTTTTCATCTCCTGAAGAGCTCCTATAAGAACCTTATTAAAATCTTGAGCCTTATAATCGCCCATACTTCCCATAACAAGAGGTAGATCATTAAGTGCGCGGTATGCTTCATCTGCACTTCCTGCATCAACGAGACGCTCCAGTGAATTCTGGTTCATCATTTTTGTATCCAGGGCGCGAAGCCGGCCTACGATGTAAGCATATTTGCTGTTATCAGGCATTCTTAGAATTTAGAGTTTAGAGTTTTACTTGAAAAGTATACTAGCTACTTCAATCTCTGTTTTAGGACGAACCATTTTATTAAGTAAATAAGGAAAGCTAAGATTAATCTCAACCTTACTTGTGCGAACAATAAAACCGCCTTTAAAATCACTGGTTTCTTCTTTGATATGAAAATCCACACCAGCTTTTTCAGTCGCTTGTTCAGTCTGCTTTCTGCGATTTGCAGGGACGATCAAATCACCTTTTGGCATAGTGGTGGCAGCGCTTTTAAGCATCTTAAAAATAAGCTCTGTGTATTCGGAATCAGCTAAATTATTAAGCTCTTTTTCCACTTCCGCATAAGCAGTATCGATTACTTCACGCTTTTCTTTTAAAAGCATACTTCCGCTTTCCATTTTAGCGAGGATTTTAGCCTTTTCAATAATAGACTGATACATTTTTGCTACTGATTCTTCAATCTCTTTCTTACGCTCCTCAGCTTTTTTCGCGGCTTCTTTTTCAACCTTTTTAATTTCATCATCGATAATCTGCTTCATGAAAGCGGCTTTTTTATTAGCCTCATCAGTAATTTTTTTAATTATATCGGATATAGCCATCCTTAAATCTATTTAAAATATAAAGCTTTCAATTGGCGGCCTAATTGGTGGTCTTATTGGTGTATACCAATTAGGTTCCCAATTAGGTCCCCGCCCAAAGGGCAAGGCTCCAATTAGTATTATGCAAAAGTTGGAATAGCAAAAACAATCAAAGCGCTAACCAGGAATCCAAGTACAGCATAGGTTTCTACCATAGCTGAAAGCACCATTGCCTTACCCATATCAGCTGGGTTTTTTGCAATCGTACCCATTCCAGCAGCAGACACACGACCTTGGTGAGAACCAGACCAGTAACCAGCAAGTCCAACAGGAACACCTGCAAAACCTATAAGGGCACCTTGTGCAACAGTAAGATCCATGGGGTCACCGCCTAAAACTCCAGTGAACATTAGAATTAAGAAAGCGATTAAGAAACCATAAATACCCTGCGTAGCAGGAAGAGCTTCTAAAATCAAAACCTTACCAAATAATTCAGGTTTTTCTGCTGTGACACCTGCGCCAGCTTGACCAGCGGCACCGACACCAATAGATGAACCAGCACCTGCAAAAGCAACAGCAAATGCAGCACCAGCTATAGCTAGAGCTAAGCCCCAGAATGATGGATTTGTAACAACTTCTTCCATAGTTTTTTAAAAATTAAGAGTTAAAATTAATAAATGTTTGAAAATTATAAATTGTAAATTGGAATTTGTTTGAAAATTGTAAATTGTAAATTGGAATTTGTTTGAAAATTGTAAATTGTAAATTGTAAATTATTTAATCATTCACCCGCACAAACTTAGATTCCTTACGTAAAGGTCTGAATGGACGCCCGCCTCCTTCCAAAAACTTTGTGAAAAACTCAACAAATTGTAAACGACCGGAGTGAATAAACGCTCCAAGTGCATTAATTCCAATATTGAATATATGACCGACAACAAGGACTACCAATGCAAGTAGTATACCTATATAAGGAATACCGTTTACCATGCCGGCAATAGTATTAACAGCAAGACCGATAATACTGGTAGCAAGACCGAGGGCAAGTAAACGAGAATAAGACAGAACATCACTTAAATACCCAACCAAACCATACAAACCGAGAACACCTGACAGGAATTTAAGTACAATATTTTTCTTTTCACGACCTTGAGTTAGAACAATCAAAATAACCGCTATATATATAAGGTATGTAATAGGTGTAGTAAGAACTGCAGGAAGTACACCTGCTTTTACCATTATCAATAAACCGATCACTGAAAGCATAAATACCCATGGAAAATGATCAATCATGGCATATTTTTTGCTTTCAGTGCGGAATTTGTGAACAAAATTTAAAATAACGCCAAATAAAACCTGTATATAACCAAGGATCAAAGCAAGTATAAGAACTCCCATTGGGTTTGTAATCGCACTAATCGCCTGGCCGATAAATACTGTTTCTCCAGCGGCATTTGTTGTAGTCATCCAGGCAGGAACCTGACTTGTTTCCAGGCTTGCCCATCCGCCAAAAAGAGCACCAGCAACAAAAGTCACAATACCCGCATACATGAGAAGTCGGATCAAACCTTGTGATTGCTTTGGAATTTTTAGATAACGAAGTACGCTAAACATTATGGCAAACATAAGTAGGCCATATATTGCATCTGTTAAAGCTAATCCAAAAAATACGATAAAGAAAACTGCCAAATAGGGAGTTGGATCCACCTCGTTCGGAAGCGGTAAACCATAAATACCGGTAACGGACTGAAATGGTTTCATAAACCCCTTATTTTCAAGAAGTACTGGTGGCTCCTCTCCTTCTTCCGGCTCAACTTCCAATAATTCAAAATTGGGAGTCATTTTTCTGAGATCAGATGTAATAGCTTTAATGCCATTTTTTGGCATCCAACCAGATATCAAAACGGTAGACTCCGTAGAGATAAAATGTTTACGAGACTCTTTTTGAATTAACTTCCAATTATAATAGTCATAAGTAATTCTGAGAGATTTCAAATCTTTAGCGAGTTCTTTTGAAGCTTGCTTGAGTTGTCCTTGTCTTTCTTTAATTTTGGAAAGTCTTCTATCCATTTTATCTAATTCCTCGCCCACAGTGCCTTCCAAATCAGGGAATTCTACAACTTCACCCTTAAAGGAAACTATTTTACCCTCAACCTGTCCTAAAAGTGATTTTTCACAAATAGTTTCGCAGTAAACGCTATCTCCAACTATATTATCCAGTTCTAAAACAACTAATTTTGAAATTTTTGTGACTGTATTTCTAAATTCATCCCAATTTTTAAGAGGTACGATGGCAAAAACAGCAGCACTTGTCTCTGTTTCGGTAGGTGTAGAAAGCGGTGCCTCATAATGACCCCAAGGAGATAATTTTTGCTGAGTCACATGGATGGTTTTTACTTCATTATTTAAGTGAACCATTTCCTCTTCAACGGACTTACAACGCTCAACAACCTCTTTGTGCTCAAAACTCTTAACAAGAGCTTCAATTTCTTTATCAGTAGTTTTAACAGAGCTGCCATCGATCATAGCCTGTAATCCTTTCTTTTTCCCCTCGTATTTAGATAAAAAAATACAAGCAAAATCAAGTTCAGCTACCTTATATTGAAGTTCATGAGTTTCTTCATCATAAGCAAGTTGCTCTAGCTTCTCTTTTTTAGCCGATGCATTCGTTAAATGTAAAACACCTTTTTCTTGCAAAAAAGACATGACTCTTGGCTTGTCTTTCTTGTGTACAAATATGTTGATTTTTTGCATTGGCACCAATGCCATATCTTATTGGAGGGTTAATTATAAAGTCTTAAGTTCTAAGCTTTAAGGATTCAGCATTCTTTAAATTGGGCTTAAAGCTTAAGACTTAATCCTTAAAGCTTATTGAAACATTGCCATAAAAGCCTCTTTCACATGCTTCTGCCCTTTAGAAATATTAACTTTTCCGCTTTCAACAACATCGCGACGAGAATTATCACCGTCAACAAGTATTTTTCTGTATTCTCCTTTCGCCTCTTCTCTCGCTTTAGATAATTTAATTTTAGCTTTTTCGCGAGCAGCTTCTTCTACTTGACGAAGAAGATCATCCGCTTCTTCATTTGCCTTGCTTACGCGCTGATTATTCTGAGATTCAGCTTTTTCAAGCATCTTTGCAGCTTTTTGTTCTTCTTTCTGAATCTGACTAATATAACTTGATTGATTAGACATAATTGAGAGGGTAAAAAATACTTTTTTACTTCAAAAGCGCAGGTATTTTAGCCATTCTGTCCAAAAAAGTCAACACTCTTAGCCGTTGACAGGTCCTTCGTCTATTTTGTTATATAATGTTGTCTACAATAGTAAATTTCCCTTATTTTAAAAGGATTTTAGTTGACAAAGTGAACATAAGTTCACTATACTCAAGAAGAACAAAATACTAAAACCATTAAAATGAACACACAGACTCCGCTTGCGGACCGTATGCGCCCGGAAAAACTAGAAAACTTTTATGGACAGGAAGAATTAATTGGGCAAGACTCGTTTCTTCGTCAATCAATCGAAAACGGTGAAGTGCCTAGTATGATTTTTTGGGGACCGCCAGGAAGCGGGAAAACAACACTTGCTAATATCATTGCCCAAAAAACCAAATCAGATTTTATTCAAATGAGTGCAGTGACAAGTGGGATAAAAGAATTAAGATCTGTCATTGAACATGCAAAACAAAATAAAAGATTAGGTACTTCAACCATCCTTTTTCTCGACGAGATTCATCGCTGGAACAAATCTCAGCAAGACGCACTGCTTCCGCATGTAGAAAAAGGAGTTATTACTATTGTCGGAGCAACTACCGAGAATCCCAGCTTTGAAGTAAACAGCGCTTTGCTTTCCCGCGCACGGGTATTCGTTCTCCACCGGCTTAATGAAAAAGAGATTTTAGACATCCTGAACAATGCACTAAAAGACGAAAAAAAAGGACTGGGAAATCAAAAGATTAAAATGGGAAAAGATGTCCTGCATCTTATTGCACATCTAAGTAACGGTGATGCCAGATCAGCATTAAACACATTAGAAATTTGCGTAAAACAAAACAAAGAAATCACACCGGAACTTGTAAAGCAAGTTGTTCAAAAATCCCACTTGCAGTACGACAAAGCTGGTGAGCAGCATTACAATATAATTTCTGCACTTCATAAATCAATTCGTGGCGGTAATGCGCATGCGGGGCTTTATTGGCTGGCCAGAATGCTGGAAGCAGGCGAAGACCCGTTGTATATTGCCAGACGCCTGCTACGTTTTGCCGCAGAAGATGTGGGTGTGGCAGATAATTTCGCAACTGTTTTAGCAAACAGCGTATTCGACACCTGCAAAAAATTAGGTATGCCTGAATGCAACGTCCATCTTTCTCAGTTGGTAATTTATCTGGCTAATACTAAAAAATCTATTGCCGCTTATCAGGGATATAAAAACGCAAAAAAAGACGCTGAGGAGCATGGAAATCTTGGAGTACCATTGCACCTGCGCAACGCACCGACAAAACTGATGAAGGATTTAGACTACGGAAAAAACTATAAATACACCCCACTGGAAGACGACAGTAACCAGAAGTATTTTCCTGAGGAATTAAAGGGGAAGAAGTATTTTTAACTAAAAATCTCCTTTTCAATCCATGCATCTGCCTCTTCAGCCTGCGCCATTTGACCTTCTTCAGTTGTTTTTTTAAGCTCTGCCCTATTTTCACCAGCCCTCTCTTGTGCTATTCCCTGAAGACGATCCCGCATATCAACCAAGGTTCTCAAATGCAACAATTGACTCATCATCTCATAATCACGCTTAGTCAATTCACTTGCTTTCTCTTCAGGAAATTCAATATCATAGTGCCCCATAAATCCACTTGGATTTCCTCTTACAGCCATTCTATACTTATTAAAGTCAGCTAAATAAACTCCATCCTCAAAACGATATTGCTCCATAACCTTTGAATATATTTCTCCAAAATAAAAATCTCGCTTAGAATCCATTCTATCCGGCCATAATTTTTGAAGTAAATCATTTATTTCTGCCTGCACTCCAGCTCTAACTTCAGAAATTTCTTCTTGCCTAGACTCAACATGGCCTAGCCATTCAAACTGTCGTCTTTCCTGATCAGCAAATGCAATAGGTTCTAATTCCTCCACCTTTTCTGACCCACTACTCTCAAGGTTTCGCAACACTCTAAAGGCTTCAGTACCCGCATCCTTATTCCACCTAATAAGACGATCGACCTCTTCTCTGGTTGTAAGATCGGGATTAGTTTTTAATTGTTCCTCAGTAGGGACTGCTTCTGCACCTTCAGTCATAATATTATTTATTAATAATTAT
>JAHJBZ010000067.1 GCA_018813295.1 Patescibacteria group bacterium
ACTGGCATCAGCGGCAAAGCAGAGCATATTTGCATTATCACCTGGATCCTGAATTGGATAAGCGCCAAAATGATCGCGTTTGTAATTTTCAAGCGCATTGGAAATTGCAATTAAATCATCCTTCACCTTTTCATTTTTAAACCAATTTCCTGTGCCGTTTATACCTATATATGCAATTACGCTCAAAACGCCGATTATTACAACTGTTATAATTAGTTCGACGAGCGAAAATCCTTTTTTATTGAGAGTTTTCATGTGTTTGACTTTAATTTTTTAACTAGAAATATTGTACTCTGGATGAAGGAAGTGGGCAAACTTTTTATACACTTGAAAAATTAAGGTGTGAAATTTTATGATTATGAATGATTAGAAAATTTCTTTTCTTGAAAAACGAATTCAAAATATAAATCTTTTTTATTTTTTAGATCAATTTTTTGAAAAAAATGTAACATAGCTTGATGACATTCTTTTCTATAATCATCCCAATCTTTAGCTTTTGAATTAGACAAATCTAATATCATATCCATTTGGGGAAGGCGCCGATCATCTTTTGCTAAAAATCCCTCGATTCCTAAAATGGAAACATCATCATCTTGATAAATGAAATCTAAAACATCACGATAGATATCATAAGGAATCATAAAATAATTATGACCAATAATTAATTTTTCTTTGAATTTTGCGCATATTTTTTTTTCCAAATTATCCATAAAAAATTAAGTTAATTTACTCCCAAGGAGTAAGCCATGCAGCATCAAATTTATCAGAAACTTGAACAATATCATTAGTAACATCATTTTTTATTATATAATTACCATCTTTATCAAGATATCCGGTTGCAGGATCATCCAACTTACCACTTCCATCTGCTTTATTTCTAGTATCTCTTAATTTCTTAGTTTCATGAGGATTTTGAATCAATTCTTCAACTTCTTTTTTTGTCCATCCTCGTTTTTCAAGTTGTTTTAATATTTTATCTCCAAAGTTAATGTTCGCCACCTTCCTCGCTTTAATCAAAGCGGCAACTTCATCGGCATTTTTAACTATGCCAATGACAGGTATTAGGCCGATACCATCAAGGAATGTATCGCCTGCATGTTCCCAGGACCATTCCCAATGAGCGAGGTCGTAAGCAAGGTCGCGAAGATCCATGGGAAGATCAACTCCAAGTATGCCTGCCCCAACTTGTGTACCGGTTCCTAAAATTGTTATGTCATCGGTATAATTACCTTTAAGCACCTGATTACCAGACTGAATAATGTAGGCAAGTGTCTCTGAGCCTCCTTCAATATTATTATAATAAATAAAATAATGTGGTATACCTCCGGATTCGGACTTGCCTACCACTGTTGTGAATAAACAGTAGCTACCATCCAGATAGGAGGTAATTTCTTTTTTTGAGATATTTAGCTCAACATCATAACCGTTTACACTTACAGGTATGTTTCTTATTTCGAATTGATCAGTTATAGCATTATAAAATTCCGCTTCGTTTTTATATTCACCTCTAAATTCTCCGGCAGATTCAAAAAAATCTGAATCAGACAGCTTGATTAAAACAGCACTGGCATCTTGCGCACCATTAAAATTTTCTCCGGCTACTTTTTTCATTATACCTTTTATAATAATTGAATCCCCTACCTCTTCGTAGTCGGATGCTGATAACGGTAAATTATCACTTTGCAGACAAAGACTGGCCGTTAAGGAATTTTGATGATTATCCGCCCATGCAGAATAAAAAAAGCAGATAAATATATAAACTATGGCCAGTATGGGGATGATTTTTTTCATATTTATTTCACTTTAATCACAAGGGTTTTTGCAATCATGTCATGCCAAGTTTGTTTCTTTTTACTGAAAAATATCCAGATATAACCAAGACAAACAACAGCACAGGAAATTGTTATGCTTATCAGGTAACGGACGATTGATTGCCAAAAGGCAATGGATTTATTTGAAAGATTTACAATTTTTATCTTCATTACTTTCATACCCAGAGTTTTCCCGAATTTATATGGAGTGTAAATAAAGTAGATTGGGATACATAAAAAGAGAAATAGTGGCAGCAATTTAGGCAGTTCTATTCCATAGTTCTGGTAAAGCGTAATTCCCAGAGAAATTGGTACAATAAACCAAATAAGCGAAATAATGATGTCAATTAGAAGAGCTACAGCCCTTTGGGTGGATGTGGCGTATTGCATGCGGGGGTATTTTAGCATGGATAAAGATATGGGGGCAATTTTTGTTTTTATATTTTTGAACAAACTCATATCTTCATGTACACTTTTACGTAATAAATAAATCGATATTTTGTACTAAGAATTACCTATCATGACACGAAAAAATCTGAAGCAAAAAATACTAGAACAAATACCAACCCATGAAGAGTGGGCAAAGATGAAACAGGCAGAAAAAAAAGAATTCAAAATCAATAACATGGGGCTTTACAAAATTTCAACTATATTTGGCATAAAGGGGAATCCTGTCGGCAATCATAAAGTTCATTTAGAGCTCGGAAGAAAGATTTATGGAGATAGGCATGATAGTTTGCAGGTAT
The DNA here is from genome assembly GCA_018813295.1 of Patescibacteria group bacterium. GTDB lineage: Bacteria > Patescibacteriota > Gracilibacteria > UM-FILTER-43-11 > UM-FILTER-43-11 > JAHJBZ01. The sequence goes on from JAHJBZ010000067.1 coordinate 2,558, forward strand.
TCATCCTGAACAAATTAAAACAAAAAATTATTCAGAAAATACCAACCCCTGAAGAGTGGGCAAAGATGACAGCAATAGAAAAAAGTAAATTCAAGATTACCAACATAGGTCTTTACAAAATTTCAACTATATTTAATACAAAAGGTGACCCTGTTCATAGTCACAAAATCCATTTAAAGCTTGGAAGAAAAATTTATGGAAATAGGTATAAGTGCCTGCAGCAAACGGAGTTAACATTGGAAAAACTTAAACAGAAAATCCTTGAAAAAATACCAACTCCTGAGGATTGGGTATTAATGAAATGGAGAAAAAAACAGAAAATCAGAATTGCTGACATGAGCCTTAGGAAAATTGCGACCAGTTTTAATGTAAAAGGTCATCCTAGAGATAATTATTCAGCATATATGGAGCTTGGAAGAAAAATTTATGGGAGTAAACATGAATGCCTACAGGAGCGCACTCCGGAAAATATAAGAAAGCAGATTCTTAAAGAAGTGCCCACTCTTGAAGAATGGAGCAAGATGAAACAAATGGAAAGAAAAATATTCAAAGTTGCAAGAATGGGACTTGTAGGGATTTCAACTATATTTGGAGTAAGTAGAAATCCTAAGGATAGTCATGCAGCACATATGGAACTTGGAAAAAGGATTTATGGAAATAAGTCAGACAAAAGCAAAAATCATTAGATCAATTTCCCCCTTCCCATTACCAAGAGTTATGGTATAATTTTTGCCGACTCTAAATTAAGTAATATGGGGAATTTAACCGACATTCGCACAGGTGCAATCGTAAAATTAAATGGAGATCCATTTCTGGTTACCAGCAACCAATTTATGCGCAAAGATGCCGGAAAACCTGTTATGCGCACAAAGCTTAAGAATCTAAAAACCGGGAATACTTTGGATAAAACATTTTTAGCTGGTGAATCCTTTGAATTCGCAGATATTGAGCGTCGCAAATGTCAGTATTTATACAAAGATAGTGATTCAGCCTTTTTTATGGACAATGAAAGCTTTGAGCAGTTCAACCTTCCTGTAGAAGAAATTAAAGACTCACTTCAATTTTTAAAAGATGATGAAGAAGTTCACGTTACATTTTACGAAGGGGGCCCAATTGGCGTTCAACCACCTATAAAAGCAACTCTTGAAGTAACGGAAACAACACCTGGAGTTAAAGGAGACACGGCATCAGGCGGCTCTAAACAAGCTACAGTAGAAACCGGTGCAGTAGTTACAGTTCCACTTTTTATTAAAGAAGGAGAAAAGATTCTGATTAACACCGAAACTGGAGAATATGCAAGCAGAGTTAGTGAATGAAATCTGACTTACAAATTGTATTAATAATTGATTATAACTTTACCAATTAAAAGTAGGATGAATAGAATAAATGTGAATTTTATGGGATAAAATGGGATAATATCAGTTTTTATTCACATTCATCACATTTATCCCACAGATCCCATTCATCACACAAAAAGATTATGAACAAATACATAAAATCATTAATCCTGGCTTCACTGCTTAGCACTGTTATTTTTGCAATACCGACTTTCGCTGCAGACACTCCATATTGTGGAAATGGGGTAACCGATACAGAATATGGGGAGGAATGTGACGACGGTAATTTTTGGAATAGAGATGGCTGTAGTGCTTATTGTGAACTAGAAGACATGACACCTCCTGAAGTAAGTTCAGTGTCTATCGAAGAAGGGGCAACGGGCGTATCATCATTAACTAACCGATTTACAATCACATTTTCCGAAGCAGTAGATGCAACTACTATTAACGAATACACTGTACAACTAAAACAATACACATATGAATTCCCCATCAATTACGATCTGGATGACAGTGGTACAACTCTTGTAATCACAACCGATGAAGATTTATTTGGTGAAGCAGAACATGCAATATTGGTAAAAAACGTAAAAGATGTTGCTGGAAACCAAATGACAAACTTATTTTCAAGATATTTCACCGTAGGTGAAGGAATAGATCATACCGCCCCAACTGTAAAGGCAAAACCAGAAGGGGGTAATTATACGGTTACTCAATCAGTAACACTCACTCCATATATCGATGAAAGGACATACAGCGATGAATACATAGACGAAGGAGCAAAAATTTACTATACCACTACAGGAGCAATTCCAACTAAAAACAGTAATATTTATAGCAATGCATTTTCAATAAGCAATAATACAACCTTACGATATTTCTCCGTTGATACAAAAGGTAATACCAGTGAAATTGTTACTCAGGTATATAACTTCAGTTGTGGAGAAAGAGCCAATGCCGCAGAAGTAAGCTCATATCCATCTTGCACAATCCAAGAATGTCTCTATGGATTCAAACTTACAAATGGAGTTTGTATATTAAGCTCAAGCAGTGAAGATGACTACACCGTAAATGCAGCCACAGCACCTTTGCTCGGCTCCGATACTCCAATGACGGTTAGTACAAAGCCTGCGCTATATATAACCCCTCAACACCATGGAGTTATCCCCCGCCCTATCATATTCAAAGATCTTATAAGAGGTACGACCATTAATTTCGAACGTGACACATCAATCACAACCAGTGACGGAAGAGCATTCGACGGGTATATTCAGCATCCGCTTAGCCTGTATTCAAAAAATTACCCAATTAATTTTGGATATACATTCAAATCTATTTTTGAATTCTCACCAATAGAAGACGAAGAATTAACCTTTGATCCGCCATACGAAATAACAGTTCCATTTACCGAACGCTTTGATGAAACCGAACAGGTAACTGTTTTTACATATAACCCGGAAACCGAAGAATATACGCAGTACAGACCAGATTGGGTATGGGTAAATGACATGGATCAGGAGGTAACAATAAAAGCCGATAAAACCAATGTTTTCTTTGTAGCCCAGGAAGGTAAAAACTATAATGCAATAGTATTCGAAGATACCGTTAATCACTGGGCACGAAATTATATTGAAGCTTTGTACAGAAAAGGGATTGTAAAAGGCCGTGACCAAGGTGTTTATGCCCCAAACGACATTTTAACCCGCGCGGAATTTACTAAAATCGCCCTAGCTGCAATTGGAGAAGAAGTAGACCCTTATGAGAATGTAGAAAGTGCCCCTTTCAAAGACGTTGCTCTTTATGCATGGTACGTTCCTTATATAAAAAGAGCCAAAGAGATTGGGCTGATTAACGGTTATCCGCATGGAGAATTTAAACCGGATCAGGCAATCAACAAAGCTGAAGCTATTGCGGTTTTAATGAGAGCATTTGGTTTTGATCTGTACTCCGCAGGAGGCAGAGATGATAGCTATACAGATGTTTTAACGGATCAATGGTATTTTCCGGCAGTTAACTTTGCCATTAAAAATAAATTGATAGACGGAATTCGCCTGCCAAACGACACAATAATGTATGACTCTTTCGGCCCGGCAAGAGATATTACACGTGGAGAAATGGCAAAACTAGCCATCAAAACGATGGAGCTTGCTGAAGAGCTAGAAGATTAAGCAACACTTTGTTCCCCATCTCCAAGAATAGCATCATCCAATCCCCTTCCAAGATCTGCCATTCTTCTATCAGAAGCCAATGTTCTTTGAAGGCCTTCTCTTTGTTGAACTGCTACTAATTTCCTTCTTTGTATTAATGTTCTAGCAAAAAGATCATCAATTGTCTCACTATCACCTCCTACTAATTCTTGGCAGATAGCTCTAACTCTGGCAACATAATCCTTACCTGACTCACCTTCAAGTTGTTCACCAGTCGTATCTAAAACTTGCCGAACATCATCATCTAATCTAGCATCCCGTAATTGTAAAGTTTTGCCTACAGCCATGGTGTTGTTATTACAGTTTTAGTATATACCAATAATCTAAAATTGTAAATGAGATTGACACCTGCAGCCATAGTACTTAAAATTATGCCCAATTTAGCCCTCACTTTTTTATAATGAGTAAATTTAATTCAGGAAATACGCTCGCCGATTTTGGCACAAATGAAGTAATACAAATAGGCCAAGTCACAGTTGACCCGCATGAAGAACTACCACCAGAAATACTGGGAGCAATTTTAAAGAAACAAGAAGCAGCCAGAGCACACAGAGCAGGGTTATGCAGAGATAGGCTAAGTGAATGGGATCGCACGTTAGGAGAAGTCGGGAAAAGTATAGAACAAATATTAGATGAAAGAGAATTGGTAACCAGAATACTTAGATCCGGAGAATTACCTATACGCATACTCCAGACTGAAATATTAATTCGCAAATCAATAGAACAAATCCAAATTGCACTAGAGCGCTTAAATAAAAGTGTTCAGCATGAAAATGGAACACCTGTTTACTCAGAAAAAAATTTGGATGTAGCACGTATAACCACTCTTGTGCCAGGAGTGCATTTAAGAGAATTAACCCAAGAAATAGCAATTATAGATGGAATGGGAAATGGTGACATGAAGCGCTTGCTGATTCACCCACCAGAAGACAGAAGTGTATTTTTAGCCACAGAAAGTGTTGAAATCCCACCAAATATAAAAGAACGAGAGCTGCAAAATTTAATCGACGAAGCAAAAGAAGCTTATCAACAATTTGCAGATGGAACTCAAATGTTAACCTTAGCAGACCTTTCCCGTATGTTACTTGCATTAAAGGGGCTTTATAGATACTTCAAAAAAGAACTGGATGAAATAGAGATCTTTAAAGCAGCTTTCGAATTAGATAATTCACCCGGTACACCTTTTGCAAATTACTTTTCAGAAGAGGAAATCCAAACATTCCAAACAGCTTTTGACTTTTTAAAAAGAACTCTTTCTTATACCTTACAAAGAATGACAGAGGTAAACAGCCCGAATAACAAAGTGCTAATGAAAGGACTTGATGAAGAAGCTGTTCAAAGGTTTATGCGAATCGCCGTAAGAAAAAGAAGGCAAATGGAACAAGCTTCAAACAGGCAAATACCACCATCTGCCAGAGAAACTGTACTTAGAAAGTCATTGGAGCTTTTTCAGGAAACCGAATCAAACTAAGCAGCACCCGGACCATCATCAGGACCAGTAAAAGGAACAAAAACATCCGTTCCATGTAACCTAAGTCCGCGCAATCCTCTCCGCTGAGCAGGTCTTTTTAACGGTATTCTTGACTCTGTTCTGGAACCTTGAGCCATTTTTTCTCGAAGAACAGCTGATACCAATCTCTCCTGTTCTCCGCCATCTCGACACGCACTTCCCGCAAGCGCTCTAACCCTTAAAACCAACCCCTTAATTGGCTACCCTTCAACTTGCCCAAGAACCTCTTGAACTCGAGCATTAAAAAGCTGGTTTCCTGATAGTACTGATAAGTGTCTGTGTGGAAGCTTGTCGGGCATAATTAAATTTATTACGGCACATATTATAAACTATAAAACTAAAAAGGCGAATTTAAAAATAGGTGAAAAAAATCAATATAAACATTGACACAGAATCTCATAGTTGTATAATAGATACCTTTACCCTCCTCCCATGCAGCTAGAAGAAAAATTCCCAGGCATTGATTTTGAAGTCCATCCGGACACACACGATCTTGATTTTAAAGATTTTGACAGATGGAACCCCTTAGAAAGGGCTGATTTTTATATGCTTGTATGGAAAGCTGCACATAAAAATGGCTACACAAAAACACAAACTGCTGAAAATTTATTAGATTTAGATGGATCAACACTAAGGGAATTTGAACTTATATGTACACTGTTTCCACCAGAAGCTAAAGAAGCACTTGCAATAGGTAGCTATAGCAGAACTTTACTGCGAAACTTATTTAGCAGAAACGGAGTGAGTAAGGAAGTACTTGATTCATTACCAGCTAAATTAAGAGAAGCAGTCAAAGAATATCGTGCAAGCATGGATAATATAAAAAAAGGAATATCTTTACAACCAGAAACAGATGGAAGAGGAGCTAGATATAAAGGAGAAAAACGAACATCACCCCCTCCTAAACCAAAGGAAAAAGAACCAGTACAAGCACTAAGTATAGAACAAGCCAGAGAAATCTTCGATAAAAAGGAGAGTACGAAAGAGGAAAAATTCGCGGCATTTATGGCTTTGCATCCTGTAGATAGAGCAAAATTATGCTCTGAGGAATCAGCTAAACATGGACAATCCAAAAAAATCAATGATATCAGGGCAGGTAAATATCTTGGAATTATAAGAACGCTTGCTCATAGGTATCGATGCGAATATGAGCGCATAGAAAACCACCCTGAAATAATAAAAGAACTTGAGACGGAGCTTAATCCAGGTGATTCACACGAAAGCTTGTTTAGAGCTATTAAAGCAAAAACAGCTATCGCAAAAACTCGGGAACCTGGAGGAAATGGAATACTCGCTGTTATTTCTAGCATTTCACAATTATCGGAAGCAGACGGAGATTTAGGAGATTTAAAAGATTTATTTCAAAGAATACAACAAGGAAGATCACAATGAACCTATACGAAAAATTCCTCGGCGTTGATTTTGAAGTCCATCCGGATCTAAATGATCTGAATGTTAGCGATCTTAATAAATGGAACCCTCTTGAAGTAGCTGATTTATATACCAAAATAGCAGTGGCAGCATTAAAAAATGGATACAATCTTAACTGGGTTTCAGAACAATTAGGTGTTAACCAGCCAGCACTAAGAGAATATAGACGCCTATGCACTCTGCCAAATGCAGCCCAAAGAGTACTGGCAACAGGAGAATATGCCAGAGGCACCATAATTAGGCTTTTTAGTAATAAGGGAGAGTTATCATCCAAAGAACTACGTAGAATGTCGGATGAACTACGAGAAGCTGTCCTGGAATTCAGGGAAAAAATAAAAGATCTAAACATGGGACAGGCGCTAAACCCGGAGTCAGACCAAAGAAAAGTCACAAATGCACGGCTTAGGAAACCGGTAAAACCAGCTCCGAGAAAGCCTGCTCAGCCTAGCTTAACCAGATCTCCTGATGAAATTTTTGATGCCCCAGAAAGCACAAGTGAAGAAAGATCAGCTGCTTTTTTATCCCTGCACCCCAAAGAAAGAGCCAGATTATGCCACGAAACAGCCATTTTATTTGGGGGACCTCAAAGATATTATGATGGAAAAACCGGAAAACGATTTGGCATTCCGGAACGCACAGTTGGTGAATATCGAAGAGTGCACAAAATTCTGGAAGCACAGCCTAAACTTGGAGAGGGGCTAAAAGAGGGTGATCCACACACAAGAATATTTGAAATAACACGAGAACGAAGGCATCAAAGACAAGTAACTACTCTACCAGTACAATCGTCTTTTGATTTACCAGATATATCTGACGATTTAATTGAAAGAATCAGAAACTTAAGACGTTAGTAATAATATGAAACTACACAAAAGATACCCAAACATCGATTTTAAAGTTGGTCCGGATTTAGATGATATTGATTATACGGATTTTCATGAATGGAACCCGCTAGAACAAGCTGATTTTTACGTCAGAATACTTGCGGCAGCAAAACAAAGGAAAAAATATTCCATTGATAAAACAGCTGAATCATTAAAAATGGATATTAAAACATTAAAAATTTTTAAACGTATTTGTACACTGCCGGATATAGGAAAAAAAGCATTAGCACTAGGCATACTAAGCAGAAGCCAGTTGCTGGCCATGTTCAGTACACAAAAAATGAATGAAAGGATATTTGAAGAATTGCCAGATGATTTAAAGGAGGCAATCGCATCTTTTCGTAAAGAAATGGAGGAAGGGCTGGCAGAAAGAAGGTCTGATAAAAAGGAACAATCCCCTGCTCCCAAAGTAGAAGTAATTGCAGAAGCCATAACAATCGAAGAAGCCAGAGAAGTTTTTGATAATCCCGAAAGCACCAAAGAAGAAAGACTTGCGGCATTTATGAGGTTGCATCCTGCAAACAGAGCCAAGCTGTGCTATAAAACATCAAAACACCCTAAAGGCAGATTCTTTAAGGATAGAAGCGCTGGAAGATATGTTGGAATAGCAAAACTCACTGTTGCTAGATACAGAAGAGCATATGAAATCATCAATAGAAATCCCAAACTTAAGGAGGGCTTAAAGGCTGGAGACCCACATGCGGCATTATGGAAGGCAATCGCAAAACTGAGAGCTCCAGCACAAGAAAAAATACCAGAAAGAAGTTCTCAACTCATACACATACCACCAAGCTTTCGCTAAAAAATATGAAATTAGAAGAAAAATTCCCCGGCATAGAAGTCTTAAAGCTTCCAATGGATCCGCCTGATGATTTCAGTGATTTTGAGAATTGGCATGATCTAGAAAAAGCAGAATTTTATGCCGCTGTGGCAAAAACAGCATTAGAAAATGGATATGAAAGAAAATGGATTTCAGATCTACTAAATATAGATCCATCAACATTGGCAAAATATAGACGTCTCTGTATACTTCCGCCCATAGCTAAAAAAGCATTAGTAGATGGAGTATTAAAGCGCCATCCTTTAATGGAATTATTTGAAGGAACATATTTGCGAAAAAAAATGTTTAAGAGTCTGCCATCTGAAATACTAAGAGCCGCTAAGGAATACCGAGAATGTGTAAGTAGACTGCCTAATGGTCAAGCTTTGGAATCGGAAATGAACCCAATGAAGCCTATATATCAAAATATAACAACAGAGAAGCCACCGAAAGAAATCTTCAACGATGAAAAAAGTACAGAAGATGAGCGAAACAGGGCATTTTTATCCCTGCACCCGGCAGAAAGGGCAAGGCTATGCTGTGAAACCTCAGACTCTTTTGGCGGAGCAAGGATGTATAGCGATAATAAAACAGGGAAACGTTTTGGTATAAGTATAGATTTAGTAAGAAGATATCGAGGGGCACACAAATTATTCGGAAAAAATCCGGAATTGGCAGAAAAATTAAAAAAAGGAGACCCTCATACAGAGGTGTTTAGGGCATTAAATAAAGCAAAAAAGGCAAATAAATCAACGCCGCTAACAACGAACGGACTAATAGCTGATGATGATCTGCCGGACATCCCTCAGGATGTAATCGCAAGATTGCGACAGATAGGTGGAATAAAATAATTAATAATTTAACTCTATTTTAAGCACAAAACCCTTTATCTTTTGCGTTTTTTTTGCTATAATATATAGATAGACTTGTGTCTGATGAACCCAAAAATCACTAAACATAAATATTGCAGTACAAAATTCCCCAAAACATCGGTGTAGAAGACAGAATAGTAGGTCCATTTACGCTTAAACAGCTCATTATTGTTGCAGTAGGCGGAGGAATCAGTTATGTACTGTTCACAATTACTTCTAAGATTTATGAGTTAAATGTTCTGGAATATGTAATTATAGCTTTTCCTGCTTTAATAGCACTGGCGGCTGCACTTATTAAAATCAACAACATTCCATTTACTAAATTTGTCCTTCTAACTCTGGAATATGCGATAAAGCCAAAAAAACGTTTATGGGATCATCGCGGCATTGCCCCGCTTGTAGCACCGGACTTAACTGAAACAAAAGTAAAAACTGAAGCAGTTGCAACTGATGAAAAAACAAAAGAAAGTGTAAACTTAGACGATCTTACAAAAGTGTTGGATTCAGGAGGGTTTGATCACGTAGAAGATGTAAAACATAAAGATATAGACACAGCTGAGGATGAAGATTTGGTAACAGAAGCATTCTTTGGGCACAAAGCAAAAGAAAGCCCAACCGAAAATATGTATTGGCGCACAAAAGAATCACAAAAAAAACGCCTGGATATGTTGGCCAAAATGCCAGCAACAAAAACAAAAAAGAAAGAAGAAAAACCAGCTGTAGGGATCCCGCTAAGCGGGGCGTCCGAGGATAAAAAGAAAGAAGAAAAACCGGCTTCCCAATTGGAATCTCAACCGGAAAAAAAGAAAAGACGAAGAAGGAGAAAGCCAAAAGCAGCCTTACCCGCACGCCAAGAAACTCAAATCAACAATACAGAAAGACAAAAACCAGTAAAACTTATTCCCAAACCAAAGCCTCAACCCCCCCGCGACCTGTCCCCGCGGGCTGTCCAGACCGGGGCAGGCAGACCGGGGCAGGCAGACCGGGGCAGGCAGACCGAGCAGACAAAACCCGCTCCAAAAAAACAGGTTACCCCGAGTAAACCTAAAGATATGGGAGGAGAATTCCAACTCTCAGATCTGCAAAAAGGGGAAATAGAAATTAACTTAGATTAATTATGGCAAAAGCAATCACTGAAACCGATAAAACGGTAAAACAAAAAAAGGGCAGCCCAGCTGCCAGCACACAGCTATATCTCGATATCGCTGAAATCAAAGATAATGTCGTTATACTAAAAAACGGAGGTTTGAGGGCTATACTTCAAACCACTAGCATTAATTTTAACCTCAAATCCGAGGAAGAACAAAATGCTATTATTTACGCTTATCAGAATTTCTTAAACTCTATCGATTTCCCTGTCCAAATTGTAATACATTCCCGCAAATTAGATGTTGATAAGTATATTGAAAACACACGGGCGACAGGTGAAAAAAATGAAAATATGCTGCTTAAAAAACAAACAATAGAATATTGTGAATATATTCAAAAACTAGTTGAATATGCTGATATTATGGAAAAGAAATTCTATGTTGTAGTACCTTACGATCCATATCGAGTACAAGACTTGAATATGTTTTCAAAATTCATGAGAAATATTTCTGCAGGTGACAGTATTGATGGCATCAAAAGGCGCCACAAAGAATTCGAAGAACTCAACAAAAACCTAACTCAACGCGTTAATACTGTAAAGGCAGGACTTGAAGCATGCAACCTGCGTATAGCTCAATTAACCACACCTCAGCTTATTGAACTTTTCTATCAAATCTATAATCCGGAAACCGCACGCAACGAAAAAATAGAGGATTTGAGCAAAATTGATATTGAAAACCTATAACATTTTTCATTTAGCATTTTTCATTTTACATTTAATTGAAAAATGAAAAATTATTGCTCTTCCATAAGCTCAATTTCAATATTATCTGGGATCTTTGGCATTGTAGAAAGCCATACAGGCCAGGTCTTTATTTGAACTGCATCAACCTCAGTTAAATTATTTATATAATTTTCAGCCTCCTCTAAACTCAGGCCTGCAACTTTTTCTTTTACTTTGGTAGAAAAGCGTAGACCAGCCTCTAAAGATTCTTCGATTACATATTCTTCTATGCCTTGAATAGTAGCCGTAATCTTAATTTGCCCAAGATCTTCATCTTCATCGATAACTTCATAGCTAATGGTATCAGGATTAATGGATTCATCCCTTATGCGCATATCCGGATGAGTGCGGGTCTTGAGTTCTTTCTTTAGAAGCGCAAAAAGCTGATCGAAATCATAAGCCACACCTTCTGCCTGTATTTTTGCAAAAACCTCAAATTTGTCCTTATAACTTCCTTCCAGATCATCCGAAATGCGCAAATCAAGAAGTTCGGTTTTTAGGTAGCGTCTATCATCCAAAAGAACAAAATTAGTGTGATTAAGGTTGTTCATCTCTTCAATATAATTTCGCAAATCCTCTTTCGCCATCAAAATAAGATTGTCTTCAATTTGTTTTGTAGCCGCTTCAATATCTTCTTCTAAAACAACTTTCTGAAATGCGGTCACGCCACCAGTCATTGGGCTGTAGCTTTCACCCCAAATTAATTTCTGATTATAGTCAGAAAGACCTGGAAGGTAAAAAATAGATGGATCTATATTACCGCGATCACCAACTGGATCATCGTATATATCAAAAGAATCAGCCTCCACGCTAACGGTCAGTTCGCCTGGAATTTCAATTTCCTCTTCCTCATCATAAATCGCAGAAGGAACAACCACACTCTCTTGTATTCTAAAGATAACCCCTTCCTCTGTTTGAAAACGCGTTTCATTTTTCAAAGTCCAATCCTCAAGAGCGGTATTTATTATTGTTATCTCTCCGGTTGCATTAGTGCCTTCAAAAATCTTACTGGTTGTATTAAAAACCTTGGTTTGCTTGGTAACGGTTACCACTTCTTCACTGGCAATTACATGAGGCTCGTTCTGTGCAAGCAAATTTTGATTCTGCCTTTTGTCAGCCAGAGTGATATTGACTGTATGCGAAATATTATCGAATTTTGGCCGAATATAAATCGTTGCGCCGGGAAGAGCGATATAGCTAATAAGCATAAAAAGACCAATGCTCACAAGCAAAATCAATGCTAAGAATTTACGGTTTGGGCGCACAAAATTAAAAGCAGCCATTGAATCACCTAAGCCCTTTGAATCTTTTTTGTTCTTTTTACTCTGCGCACGGTACTCCTTTATAAGCTCTCCGATGGTGATTTTCTTTTCGGTAAAACGACGGGGAAGATCCCTTAAAACCTCATTACGCCTGGCCTGAATAGGTTCGATACGCATCTTAGGACTTTCCTCCTCAGGCGCCTTAATTTCCTCCACTTCAATTTGGCTATAAACAGGAAGTCCTATTTGTTCGGCCAAATGCCTACCCATGCGATCGGTAGTAATAATGATAAGTTTCTTTTTGAGTTCCTTTAATTTTTTACTTAAGATCTTCAAGTTCACCACACTCTGAAAAAGAACCGCCTTACGCGGAACAACAAGATAAATCTCTTTTTGCTTTACGCGTTTTATTCGATCATAGATCGAGGTAATTTCTTCGTCGATTTCGATGTAGACGACTTTTTTCAATAAATTATTAATTAATAATTTTGATTAGCGATTCCAGATTAATGATTTAAGATTAGCGATTTTATTTTTGATTAGTGGTTTTAAAATCTTAAATCACTATTCACTAATCTTAAATCGTAAATCAATGTTTTTTCAAAATAGCCAAAGCAGGAAGTTCCTTCCCCTCAATCATAGTCAAAGATGCGCCTCCACCAGTAGAAACTAAAGTCATTTTATCAGATAAACCAAGTTTTTTAACAGCACCTGCACTATCCCCTCCTCCGATAATTGAAACTGCATCAGCTTCGGCAATAACTTTACCAATAGCCTTGGTACCCTCGGAGAAAGCCTCCATTTCAAATACGCCAACAGGCCCAAACCACAATATAGTCTTAGCCTCACTAAGAATGTCCGCATATTTTTCTCGGGTTTGAGGACCAATATCAAGAGCCATCCAGCCATCTTCAATCCCATCAATATTAACTACTTTCGTATTCGCATCCTCAGAAAAAGCATCCGCCACAACTGCATCGATGGGAAGTTCAACCTTATCACTATTTATTATGCCTTGTGCCAAATCCGCCATTTCAGACATGCCCTCATCATCAGCTTTACTGTCACCTATGTTGTAGCCTTCCAACTTCCTCAAATTATAAGAAATAGCACCAGCTATTAAAATTTTATCTGCAATATTCATCAAATTATGAACTGCATTTAATTTATCTGCTTTAAGCCCGCCAACAACAGCAACAAGCGGATGTTCTGGTGATTCAATGGCTTTAGAAATTTTCTCAACCTCATCCTCTACACCCAACCCAACAAAACCTGGAATATATTTTGGGATTGAGGTCATACTCGCATGCTCACGATGAGAATTTGAAAAAGCCTCATTAACATAAAGATCTGCAAGAGATGCTAAGTGTTTTCCAAATTCATCTCGCTCTGCCTCATTTTTGCTTTTTTCAGCCGGATGAAACCTGATGTTCTCGAGCATTACAATTTTAGCTTCGGGAATGCCCCCCTCACCCCAATCATCAACTTTAACAACCTCCTGCCCAAGTAAATCGGACAACTTATCCGCAACTTTATTGGTCATTAAATGGGGCTCATTATTTTTAGGGCGACCCAAATGGCTCGCTAAAATAATTTGGGAAACACCTTTTTCTAATAAATATTTAATGGTTGGAATAGCGTGACGAATACGTTTTGCATCACGAACACCCCCCTCGTCATCTATTGGCACATTAAAATCCACCCTAACAAACACCTTCTTCCCGGAAAGGTCTGGGATATTTTTAAGAGTTTTTAAATCCATCATCTAATTATTAAAAATGCAAAAGAAATTATACGTCCTAAAGACACTTTTTTCAATCTAATGGAATATAAGTTTTTCCCAAGAAAATCGGCGTGTAATAACCAAGCTCCTGATAAGCCTTTTCGGGTATTCCAAGGCTACCCAAATAAAGCTTACCAACATATTCCTTATGTTCTTCAAGGCCAATTTTTGGCATACCAAGTGCAATTGTATAAGTTGCTTTGACTGTGGGGTTCATCACCTGCCCGGTCTGTGCATCCAAACCAGATGGCACATCCACGGACAAAACCAGAATTCCGGATTCATTTATTTGATTAATAATCTCATCTGCAGGAGGACGTGGATTGCCTTTAAGTGAAAACCCAAAAAGCGCATCGATTATTAAATCGAATTCGATATCCCGAAGGCGCGATTGGCCAATCGCGCCTTCGGAGTCATCATCAGAATACGGAGATAATATCTCAACCCCAACCCCCTCCTCCTTTAAAAGACGAACCGCAACAAGTGCATCACCACCATTATTCCCTTTACCGGCAACAACAAGAACCCGCTTAGGTTTTATCTCATTCACCACCAAGTCAAAAATCGCCTTCCCTGCACTTTGCATCATATCATCCACCGTGATATCAAAATTATCACAGGCAAATTTTTCAAAAGCCTGCATCTCCGATGTTGTGAGGGGTTGTAACATAATCTAATTATAGATTAAAAATTCCAAATCCCAAGCACCAAATCCCAAACAATACGCAATAACCAAATTCCAATACTTCAAGACATACCCCCCAACAGAAGGCGCGATTCGCGAATCTCGCCTTCGAGGGTGATTCTATTGTTTGTAATTTTGAAATTTGAAAATTGTAAATTGTTTGGAATTTGGAATTTGAAAATTGGTAATTGTTATAGTATCGTAATATCGTTTATTTATCACAACATCAATCAATGAAACAATATCTCTCACTCGTCCAAGAAATATTCGACAACGGCATTGAAAAAACTGACCGCACCGGTACGGGAACTATTTCAATTTTCGGAGCGCAACGAAAATATGATTTAAGAGAGGGGTTCCCAATGGTTACAACCAAAAAAGTAAGATTTGATGCAATTATCCGGGAACTTTTGTGGTTCTTGCGCGGTTCTACCAATATCAATGATGAACTTACCGAATACACACCAATTTGGGATGCCTGGGCGGATGAAAACGGAAATTTGGGGCCAATTTACGGCAAACAATGGGTAGCTTGGGATGAATACACCGAAAACCCGGATGGAACATTTAAAAAAAATCAAATCAATCAAGTTCAGAAAGCAATTGACCTTATAAAAAATCAACCTGACTCACGCCGCATTATCGTCAGCGCCTGGAATGTAGCGGATTTACCTAAAATGGCGCTCATGCCATGCCATGCATTTTTTCAGTTTAATGTAATGGGCGACAGATTGGATCTCCAGCTTTACCAAAGAAGTGCTGATGTTGCGCTTGGAGTTCCTTATAACATCGCGAGCTACAGCGCACTTCTTGCAATGGTGGCCCAGGAATGCGACTTGACTCCTGGTGTGTTTGTTCATACGCTGGGTGACGTTCATATCTACTCAAATCACGTCGAAGGCCTAAAGGAGCAATTAAAAAGAACCTCACACAAATTGCCACAACTTGAGCTAAGCAAAAAACCATTTTGGGACATTAAATTTGAAGATTTCAAGCTAAAGAATTACGTTCACGATGAAGTTATTAAATTTCCTGTAGCCGTTTAATTAAGACTTTTAGGACTTTTACGACGTTTAAGACTATTACGATTGAAATAAGTTCTACTAAGAATTATCCTAATAGTCGTAATAGTCCAAATAGTCATAAAAGTCCTATGATAAAAAAAATATATCTAATCGTAGCAGCCGACCTGAAAAATGGAATCGGCATCAAAGGTAAACTTCCCTGGCAATTAAAAGGTGACATGAGGTTTTTTCAAAAGAAAACAACTAAAAGCGATAATGCAAATAAACGTAATATGGTAGTAATGGGCAGAGTCACTTGGGAATCTATACCGGAAGATCATCGCCCATTAATGGGACGAAAGAACGTGGTAATAACTCGTAATAAAGATTTTGTTGCACCTGGCGCAGAAGTTGCCCACTCGCTCGAAAAAGCTATAGAAGCCGCAGACGAACGAATAGAAACAATTTTTATTATCGGTGGCGCAAAAGTTTACCAGCAGGCAATAAGCAGAAAAGATTTAACAGGTATATATCTGACCAGGGTCAAAAATGAATTTAAATGTGATACATTTTTTCCAAAAATCCCACCACGCCTTAAGCCAAAAAAAATCAGTGAAAGAGAAGAAGACGGAATCAAATATGAATTTCTGTTATATAAAAAGGAGAAATAACAAATTCATATAATGGACGAATTAATAAGGCAGGTTCAGAACCTCAGGGAAAGTAAAATCAGGGAACTTATTGATAAACGAATAAGGCAATTCAAATCCCTAAGAAAACAAGGGGGTGACAGGCTTTTTAAGGAACTGTGTTTTTGCATTATGACAGCTAATTTTGACGCCCAAAGAGCAATTGATATCCAAAAGAAAATCGACAAAGGTTTTTTGGAATTGAATGAGGCAAATTTAGCCAAACAGTTAAAAACTCACGGTCATAGATTTCCAAACGCTCGCGCAAAATACATTACTGAAGCCAGAAGGCATAAAAACACTCTAAAATTTGACCGAAGCTGGCTGGTAAAAAACATAAAGGGGTTGGGCTACAAAGAAGCCAGTCATTTTTTAAGGAATGTGGGATGTGACAACTGCGCAATCGTAGACTTCCACATAATAGATATCCTTGTAAGACACAAAACAATTAAAAGACCTAAGACTATTACGCCAAAAAAGTATCTTGAAATTGAAAAAGTGCTTAAAAAAATGGCTGATAAATTAAACCTGACACTTGCTGAACTTGATTTTTATCTTTGGTATTTGGAAACAAAAAAAGTTTTGAAATAATTTTTTTTATGGTATAATCTTCTCGAAATAAAAACACAATAAATAATAAATGCAAAAAAACGCACCAAAAGGCGGTTAAACCCATATCGTCTTTTTTGTTACGCAAAAATTTTTAACTTTTAATTTTTAATTCTTAACTTTTAACTATATGGATACTTCAATTTTCATTGCCAAGATACTTGGGCTGTCATACATAGTTGTAGGGCTAGGTTTGCTTTTTAGCTCTGGCTACTATAAAAAGCTATACGAAGACATGATGAAAAATACCGGAATCATGTATCTCGGAGGTATTATGGCTCTAATAGTAGGTTACCTCATGGTCACTTACCATAATTTTTGGGTAAAAGACTGGACTGTTATCATTACAGTTCTTGGTTGGTTAGCATTATTAAAAGGTTTCTTCCTACTTGTTCTTCCTGAACAAATGGTAAAACTAACACTTTCTCTATTCCCAAAAAAGAATATGAACGTCTGGGGTGGAGTTGTTTTAGTTTTAGGCCTTGTTCTCGGTTATTTTGGTTTCTTTATGTAATTTGAATACATAAAAATATTAATTCTTAATCCATAACAAAATTATGGCAACTTCAATTTTTCTCGCAAAATTAATTGGACTTATTTACCTGGTTCTTGGCGTAGGTTTAGCAGTGAATCCAAAATACTACCATAAAATGTTTAATGACCTGTTAAACGATACACCCCTAATGTATCTTTCAGGAATATTGGCATTTATTGGAGGATTACTTTTGGTTATCTTTCACAACGTATGGGTAGAAAGTTGGGCCATCGTGATAACTGTATTCGGTTGGCTTTTACTTATAAAAGGAGCACTGCTTATAATGTTCCCGAGCACAATGAAAAAGATTTCTAGAAGCCTATTTCAAAGTAGTGATCCTTTTCTGGTAGATAGTCTTATTATTATAATTTTGGGGCTTATCTTCGCATACTTTGGATTTCTTGCCTAGCTAGATATGCTCAAAATCTTATCTAACATTTTAATAGCTATTATTATAGCTGGTATTGTATTGATTACCCTTCGTTTTGTTATTGGATATGTGTAAATGGCGAATGGGTTAAGCATGGCATGCCCAGCGCCCCAATACCTGATTACAAATGCAACCAATAAAAACCATGGACTTATCTAAAAAATTCAAAAAATTCGCACTAAACGCACGCTTTGAATCTATCGCATGGGGGTTGTTTCTAGTTATGATAGGTGTTCTTTGGCTATATCCCGAAGGAAGATTCCCAGAAGATACATGGCTGCTGGGAACAGGAATCATTCTTTTAGGACTAAATGCCGTCAGACATATGTACGGTCTTCACATAAGCATTTTCACTACATTGCTAGGTCTAATCGCTTTAGTTGCAGGACTTGATGACTATTTAGGATATGAAATACCAATACTCCCTATTCTAATAATCATTTTTGGTGTGAGCATTCTACTTGGCCCTTCTTTAATTAAGAATAAGGTAAAAAAAGGATCCTGGTTCTGCTGTAAAGGATCGTGTGAAAAATGGTTTGAGGAATAAAAACTTAAACTAAAAAACTACACTACCTCATAAACTGAGGATGGTTTTTTGGTATTGACTCGTTAGGATGTTATATGTTATAAAAACCTCTTAATTTACAAATTAATTTATAAAGTTGCATGGCAGAAGTAAGAGTGGACGGAATGGTTACGCCAACCGCAGATATGCTTTTATATGAAAAGCGTGTTACAGGTGAACAATACAATCGTGATAGATTTAGATATGTTGATATTATCACCACAAAAGCAGACGAATATTTATGTAAAACATTTAGAAATGTATTAGCAAAAGCTTTAGGTGTTCCCAAAGAAGAAGTAGCAGACGCTGCAGAATTGGCTATATTAGAACTTGCAGAGATTCCAGGAAATGAAGATTTTGATAATAAATTTGGGGAATTAGTAGAGCAAATTCAACATATTGCCAAATTAGCAGAAGGAGGGAGTCTCAATGAACCTAAAGATTTAAAAAGACCAAGAGTAACAATAGGTGACCTATGTAAGCTTTTAGAAGGTGCAAAATTTGGAGAACAGGCAGAGCAGATGGCACAATTACGCGCAAAATTAGAAAGAGTTATGCAAGGCGAAGCTACGCAGGAACATTGCAGAGAATTGGCCAAAAAAGCACTCGAAAGAGAAATGGAAGGTATAAATGAAGGCGTATCAGGTAGTAGTGCAAAGACTATAGCTAGAAGAAAAGCAAAAAGAGATAAAAAAGATATGAAGGATGCGAGAAGAAAAAAGAAGAAAAGGGGAAGGTAGAAAACTACAACAAAAAGAATATCATCTCATAAACTGAGGGTGGTTTTTTGGTTGTTATGATTATTTGATCTTACCTGGGTGTATAAACCTTTAGGTCATAACCATAATAATGAAGCTTTAGAATAACTTTGAACAACTTATTATTATCTACACCCGGCAACGGAGATACGTGCAGATAAACAGTTCTATCCCTGTCAGATTTGGTGCTTGTGTCATCCCTATGCTTACGTATACTAACGTAAGGCTTAAGCCTTCCTGTAAATTCAGAGAGAACACCAGCCTCGTCAGGAAGTTCAACTCGAAGCCCCCAGACTTTTCGTTGTTTGGTTTTATCTTTGCTGGCAAGTAAATATAATAAATCAACTTCACCACTGCCCATTTTTTCATAAGCTTCTTTAGCATCAGTAACTCCTAAAAATTTCTTTATACAAATCATAAAATCCCTCCTGGAAACTCCAAATAGTCTGCACAGTGATTCCATGTATTCATAGCCCTTTTCCATCCGCACAGACTCATTTTTTCTACCCAAAAAAGAAGCTATAACCCTTTGCGTTCTTGGCTTGGCAAAATGCATCCAACCAGGATCAACTTGAATATCATCAGATCTATATTGCCCCTCTCCTAAACACGAATGTAAATGAATTACAGTACCATCAGTCAATTTATCAAATATGGGCAGCTGCCTCTTATTATCACCATGAACATTATCCCAAGCATCTGCACCCTGAAGGCCGATAACAAGAGAACGATGAATTCTAAAGGCGAAATCCAAGGCAGTCGACCCTTTAGAAAGTTCTATAGGTTCACCTGTATCCGTTCTAACGGTTATAGTTGAACCAAGAAGTTCCTCCCTGGCTATTTTTTTAACATTCTTTCTGGTTGATTTTGTAAGCTCTAATATTCGCTGTAAAGAAGATTGGAATTCTTTCGGTGTCTTTTCATCAACATCAGCCAAAAACCCTCGCTTTGAACGAACTTCGGAAGTCAGATCATTCACACGTACAACCATACGTCCTCCAAAATTAGGGTTGAAAAATCTGGCACGCGTTCCTAAATTAGGACCAGCGTCCTTAGTTTCATAATCACTTGTTTTCTCTCTGGCAAACCTTTTTTGTATACGGGTTAATATTTTTTCAACATTGGCCTCACCACTGTCATCATCCATTTCAAATTCCTGATGAGCTAAAATAACCGTTTCAAGCATAGGATCATATTCATCTACAGGAATATCAGTAACTTTTAAGGATTGTAATGTTGGTACATCCCACTCGATATCACCAAGTACTTTTGTAATAGGCCGTGGAGAAAAGTGTACATTAGCTATTAGAGAAAAATCCTCATCAGATTCCAAAATCTCTTTAATATTTTGACCAGCTCCATTCTGTGGTTCAGTAACCATCTTATTTTGCCTTTTAATCGTCTTATCAACACCGACCAATAAATCGCTATTCAGATATTCCAAACAACCCCTTAAAAGCTCTTCTTCTACCTCGTAAAGTTTAAGCATTTGAGCAAGAGGCACATAAATCTCCAATGTTTCCTGAATAATTCCCATTTCTCTTACTGGATTAGTATGACCTTTTATAGTCCTGATATTATGAATTCTATCCGCAATTTTAATAAGCGCTACACGCACACCATATCTATAAATAAAATTCAAGAGTTTTCTAAAGGTCTCATTACTTGTAGCCTCTTTTGATCTTCCCCTGACTTTTGTAACCCCATCAACCAATTGAGATACATGCTGACGAGTTCTTTTGGCTTGTTCCAAAGCATCATCAGAAAGTTGATCCTGATATCTCTCATATGGCAGAAGAGTTCTTTCGTCAGTCTGCTCCTTTCTATCTTCTTTATCATCATGTTTGATGCCAGCGATCATTGAAACAATACCCGCCACACTCATATGGCGAATTAAATTGAACACCGTACCGACCAAATGATCATAAAAATACGAACTTCCATCCTTTCTTGGTCGGCCATGATGTAACTCTGCAGTATTATATAGCTCATTAACAAACATTATGATTTCATCACGATCATATAACCTAAAATCCAGCTCCCCTCTTTTAAGGGCAATTTCGTGAACCAGCATTTTACAGGTATCCCTAAATTGATCCGTTATAACTTCAGAATCAGGATTCGGGATATTATTAATAGCTTTATCTACAATAACCCCTAAAGGTTCATGCGGTCCTTCTATCCTTTCTATTGTTGGTTTAGCCATAGGGGGGCTTTAATTGGCAATAAGGTTGCATATTGTCGCATAAAAAAGAGAGGTTGTCAAAATAAATTAGATATAAAAATTAAAAACCACATCTTTATTAGAAGTGGTTTTAAATGGTGGCCCGGGGCAGAATTGAACTACCGACGCAAAGATTTTCAGTCTTTCGCTCTACCACTGAGCTACCGGGCCATGTTTTTCAGCCTTTCGTCCCGCTAAGCGGGACTACCGGCACACATACAACGACGAAATTTTAAAGGAAAAAATACGTACCCGCAAGAAAATTTACATCCTATCAGGTACACTAATACCTAAAAGAGAGAAACCATCGTCCATAATCCGTATAACACAAGCCGTCATAAGCAAGCGGGATTTTTTAAGATCTTCGGATTCTGCTTTTAAGATTGGATTACCGTTGTAGAAAGTGTTAAATTCCTGCGATAACTGATACAAATAATTGGCGATGTGATTGGGTTTAAATTCTTCAGCCGCTCTATTTAAAGTATCTGGATACATCATCAACTGAATTAAAATCTTAGTTTCAGCCTCAGTAGCCGCCTCCAAATCAAAACGACTAATGTCTTTCATATCAAATCCGGACTTGTGTAGGACGGATTTAGCGCGGGTAACCGTATACATAAGATAAGGCACGCTATTGCCTTCAAATGTAAGCATCCTATCCCAGTCAAAGGTAATATTTGTGGTACGGCTTTGTGAAAGAATATTGTATTTAACAGCACCGATTCCCATAATGCGGGAAAGTTCTTTAACTTCATCATCAGATAGATTCAGACCTTTTTCCTGAGCCAGTTTATAAGCCCGTTCCTCCGCTTCATCCAAAAGTTCCTCAAGCAGGATAATATTCCCCTTACGGGTGCTCATCCTTGCATCTTTAAACTGCATTCTGCCGAATTTCACATGTACATTTTGTGCACCAGTTAATTTAAGACGATCTGCCACATCAAAAAGCTGATTAAAATAAAATTCCTGGGCAACATCCACAACATTTACCATCAAGTCCGGACTCCATGTTTTCTCCCAGTATTGAATGCGCGCCAAATCACGGGTGATATAAAGAGTAGCGCCATCAGCTTTCTTAATTACAGCAGGCGGATCATTTGGATCTTTTGGCATTACAATCCAGGCACCTTTTTCCCCATCCACAAAAATCTTTTCATCCCGGCCATATTTAAGTATGGCAGGCATTTTATCCTCATAAAAACTCTCGCCATTAATCACATCGAATTCAACATTAAGCCGCTTATAAATGCGATTAAACTCATCCATGCTCTTTTCCACAATAAATTTCCACAATTTTCGATTCTCCCTATCCCCTTCTTCAAGTTTTTTGAATTCAAGACGGCCAAAATCGTCTAACCCTGGATCTTTTTCAGCCTCATCGTGAAATTTCACATATAGATTAAGCAGTTCAGGAATGGGGTTCTTTTCAATGGCCGACATCACGCCCCAGGTTCTAATCGCATAAATAAGCTTACCAAACTGCGTACCCCAATCTCCTAAATAGTTATCATTAATCACCTCGTATCCGGCTCGCTTATAAATCTTTTTAATCGAATCACCAATTATTGTTGAAAGTAAATGATGAACCCCCATCGGTTTCGCAACATTTGGATGAGAGGTATCTATCACCATTGTTTTTTTAGATGGCCCACCCAAAGACCCGTATAAATAGTCATTCAAATCATCTGCTAAAAACTGGCATTCAGTTGTATAACATTTTTGTTCAAGCCAGAAATTTATAAACCCAGGACCAGCCACTGTCACCTTCTCAAAAATAGACTGATCAAGACTCTCAATAACCTTCTCCGCCACTTCCCTTGGCCGTTTACCGGTTTTACCGGCAAGAAACATTGCAACATTTGATGCAAAATGACCATGCTCAATCATCTTGGTTTTATCGATATGTATATCTCCAATTTTCACATCAAAACCAGCCTTTTTTATGGCCTTCAGTAAAACGTCCTGAATGATTATTAAGTTCTTTTTGCTCATAACGACATAACAATACTACATCTTTGAAAATCTGAAAAATTAAAAAAAAATATTGAGCTGGCTCCATGGCTTTGCCTGGAGTCAGGTCTGTCTGATTATCTGACTTGCTGACTCCACGTACAACATGGAGCCAGCAAGAAGAAATTTTCAATTTTTCAAGTTTTCAATTTTTCAAGAATAACTTGATATTAGTAACCAGTTTGATAAAGTAAAAGGTACTTAATAACTAAACCAAAATAAACGTGGACAGTAGTTTAGTGCTCCTATTAATTCTAATAATTCTTTCAGGAGCCTTCTCCGGAGCAGAAATTTCGTTAACATCGCTTTCACCGGCAAAAGTAAAAACCCTTAAAGACGATAAACGCTTTGGCAGTAAGGCTGTATTTAAGTTAAGAAAAAACCCTGAAAAAATGCTAATTACCATATTAATTGGAAATAATTTAGTGAACATTCTGGCTACAGTTGTAGCGACAATTTGGGGTATTCAGGTTTTTGGAAGTAATGCAGTCGGAATAGTAACCGGTGTCCTGACTTTCATAATCCTTGTTTTTGGTGAAATAACACCAAAAACCATTGCCCAAAAATATGCAGGATCTTTTTCCAGATTAATAGCTTATCCACTTCTTGGACTAAAATTTATACTCTCGCCAGTAATTTGGCTCCTGCATAAACTCATACACGGCCTAATGAGGGCTTTAAATGTAAAAAATCCAATGCGCACCATGAGCGAAGAGGAATTGCTTGCTATGGTGGATATCGGCACCAAAGAAGGAGTAATTGAGGAACATGAACAAGAATTCATAGAAAACGTATTAGAATTTACCGATACAGCTGCTGAAGAAGTTATGACCCTTGAAAAAGATATGGAAGTTATGGAAGCCTCAGCTACTATCAGAGAAGCGGCACACTACTTTGTGGAACACTCACATTCGCGTATACCTGTATATAAAGGCAATATTAATAACATTATAGGAATTGTTACTGTGCACGACATCTTACGCTTAATTCACGATACCAAAGGTACAAAAACGCTTGAAGACTTACATTATCAAAAAGTAATCATTGCCCCAAAAACAAAATCAATAAGTAAATTATTCCGTGAATTCCAAAAAAGGCGCAAGCATATAGCCATAATAGTAGATGAACATGGAGAAACCGTCGGGCTAGTAACACTTGAAGATATTCTTGAAGAAATTGTCGGTGATATCGCCGATGAACAAGATCTCGAAGAAAAATCTGTTCACAGTATAGGAAAAAACGAATGGGAAGTGGATGGCAATGCAACAATTGAGGAGATAAACGAAGCTCTAAAAATAGAACTAGACTACCCTGAGCATCAAACAATTAGTCTTCTTATTTTAGAAAAACTCCACGGATTCCCTAATGAAGGTGAAAAATTAACTTTTCAAAATCTCGCTATCCAAGTTAAAGAAATGGGTAAAAATAAAATTGAAAAAGTATTGATTTCAAAGACGTCTGAACAAGCTAATGGTGAAGACTGATATTTATGAATAATCTGATTGAACTAGCCAAAGAAATAATCGCAACCCACGGCTATGCCGGTATTTTTGCACTTACCACTGCAGAGCAGTTTATTTTTCCCGTACCAGCAGATATTTTTATCACCCTTGGCACCTCAACCGGATTAATTTTCACAAAAGTTTTATGGATTATATCCATAGCCGCAGTTGTAGGGTCGCTTATCGGATATTTTCTGGGCAGATTTATCGGCCACCCGATTATAAAATGGATGTTTGGACAGGAAAGACTTAACCAATGCGAAGAGATTGTAAAGAAATGGGGCATGTGGGGTGTTATTATCGCTGGTCTCACGCCTATACCATTTAAGATCTTTACCTGGACAGCAGGCGCTTTTGAAATGCCGTTAGGCAGATATTTATTCGCAGTCACAGTCAGCAGAATACCAAGATATATATTCAGCGCTTACGCCGGAGTGCTTATCTTTAAAACCAAATTCTATGCAAGCACAGAGATGAGTGCACTGATTCTGGGAACATTCCAGGGAATTACTGAATTTGTTCCAATTTCCAGCTCTGGACATTTAGTGATTATAGAGCACTTCCTCCATTTACCAGAAGAAATCACTGCACAAACACTCGCAACATTCGATATCTTCCTCCACGGAGGATCTTTGCTAGCCATTGTTATTTATTTTTGGAAGGATTGGGTGCAGGTTATCAAAGACGCCTGGAAGATGGTCAGTAAATTCAAATTTGATTATAATAGCCTGGCATTTAAATTAGCCCTAGGTACCATCCCAGCAATCATCGCAGGCCTTACCCTCGGAGATTACTTTACAGGCCCTCTGCGTAACCTAAATTCAATTGCAATAGCCTTTATAGTGCTCGCAGTAGTTTATTTTTATGTTGCATGGAAAGGCCAAGGAAATAGAAAAGAAAATGTAAGCCTAAAAAACTCAGTAATTATCGGTTGTGCCCAAGCCCTTGCACTAATCCCCGGTGTCTCCCGCGCCGGCTCCACAATAGCCGCCGGTGTGCTAAGCGGACTAAAACGCGAAGCAGCCGCAAAATTCTCATTCATGCTCGGCGGAATAGCAATCCTCGCCGCAAACGTCTACGCCCTAATGTCCATCGGATCCAACACAGTAGTACCAGGAATAAAATTCACCCTCCTCGGCTTCGGCGCATCATTCGTCTTCAGCTTCCTGGCCATCACATTTTTAATTAAATACCTTCAAAAACACACCATGCGAGCGTTTGGGATTTATTTGTTGTTAGTTGGTATTTTGATATTGAGTTTTATGTAGAAAGAGGGAAATTTACGTCGGTTAGAAATAAGGAGTTGTAGGGCGTATTTCGAAGCACTTAAAATTCACTCGTCCTCATTCATACTCATAAATCCACCACTATTTCCTCTTTAACCCCTTATAAATAACTGACCTCATTTTTGAACAGTCACCACTCATTCCGGCTATACAGGCTTCGATATACGCCTTTTTTGTTGTTTTGCCGAAGTCTATTAGCTCATAACCATTCTCAAGTGTCAGTAAATCCAAAAACAGGCGGATTGTCCTGCCGTTTCCTTCCCTAAATGGATGGATAGCATTGAATTCACAGTGAATGGTAGCCAACTTTTCTGCGAAATCAGATTTATTAGTCGATTTTTTAGATAACAGCTTTTCCATAAGTTTACTGAGGTCTTTCATCGCGCTTTCAATATGCTCCGCTTTACAGAAAAGCACACCGTCTTTTGAAATCTGCACGTTTCTTGTCTTGCCTGCCCAGGTGTACAGTGTGCCGAGGAAGTATTTATGTACATCAAAGATCAGATCAATGTCGAATTTCAGTTCACCTGTCTCCTGTTTTTCCAGAAAATGTTCATAGGTATCTGAAAGGAGCACCGTTTCCGTATCCTCCAGCGCCTTTTGGTCTTTGATTCCGAGTTTGTTTTTCAGGATTTCAGACGCGGCTTCATCACCCCCGACGTTATACCGAGAAGCCTCTGCCATATTTTCGGAGCAAATTAATAATAGGTATGTTCTTTTTAGCCCTGCTAAAACTCTGTCCTTCTATAGCGGAAGAACGGGAAACGGCTTTTTGTACTGAACGTTTATTTGACTTATGTGATTCTTTCTTCATATTTTAATTATCTCAAATTTGCGGTGTTTTTTCAAGAGAATTGGGGTTTATGTAGGAAAATGTGTAATTTACGACAGTTAGAAACTAGTTGTATTAAATTGCCGGCATGACGACTCCGCATAATTGCACCCTCCTAAGGGTTTGTGGCTTTACTAAGCCAATGCAATATGCGTGGTTTTAAAATATATAGGTATTTATATAAGTAAACTTATAAAATACCTATATATTTTAAAACTGCATTCTTTTCGTATAGCGTTAAAACCGCTATGCGATGCGAATCACTTCGAGTCGTCATGCCGGCAATTTTTTATAACGTAAGGCTATGCGATGTTTGCCAATGTTATAATATCTTGTTTCCGCACAGGAAACAAAACATTGGCAAATATGGGCGAAGGCCGAGCCGAGGCCTGAGCCGTATAGGCGGAGTTAGCCGACCCGAAATAAATTGTTAAAATTGTCCCAAACAATTTAGTTGAGAGCGCAGCGTGGCCGTCAGGAGTACTGCCCATTTTTCAATCCAATAGATAATCTTGAGAACATTTTTAACAATCCTATAAACAAACAACAAAAAGCATAAAAAAACTGTCAAGCTATATTGCGTTAAACAGTATTGATTTT
Source organism: Patescibacteria group bacterium (assembly GCA_018813295.1). Lineage (GTDB taxonomy): Bacteria > Patescibacteriota > Gracilibacteria > UM-FILTER-43-11 > UM-FILTER-43-11 > JAHJBZ01. The sequence continues at coordinate 30,266 of JAHJBZ010000067.1, forward strand.
AAGCCATATATAAATACAATTAGGTTGACAGGCGTTCACCTGCAACATAAAATTGTGAACCATTTCAGGAATCCCCGCGGACGGTCGGGGAATTGTATTACCAGATTAAAGGGGGAGACTAACTATAGCCTTCCCCTTCTTTGTAATTGCCTTCTTCTATTCTCACGTGCCGTTTTATCACGATGTTGAAGGATTGTGAGCAATTGTAGATTGTTAACGGTGTCTAAGCCACCATCTTCAAGAGGAATGATGTGGTCAATTTCATAACCACGGGGAACTGACTGAAACCCTCTTAGCTTCAGAAAGAGTTGTACGACTTTTGGATCGCGTTTATTGGGAATATTTACCATAGTCTTAAAAAGTTATTATATAATAGATAATGTGAACCGCACCGTCCGTTTTACGGTAGGGCTATCCATTATTTCCGTGATTTAAAAGAACTGATTTTTTTGGAAAAAGAAATGCGAGACAATTCGCATTTATCGTGTTTTAAATTTTGTGTTTTAAAAATTACGTCAAAATGCGGAAGTCTTCAGTTTTTATTTTTTATTTTGGCGTTTTTACGACTATCATTATACCATTTGGGATTGGCAGTCACAAGGTTTTAGTGCTAATTATTTATTAAATCTGATTTGCAAATTAAAATTCAGATATTTATTCCCGTCTTTTTCGTAGATTTCACCATAACCGTGCCTACTCGTACTTGGTGTGTCCAATCTTGTGTTGCTGTACAGATATTCCTGAAATTCATTTCTGTTATACAGGTGATAACAAACAATTTCCCCGTTTTCTTTAACGATGATATAACCGCCATGAGCCTTGGTATATCCGTCCCACTCTTTAGCTGGTGTCATTCCTAATGCAATTGAAACTAAAAATTCTTTTATTTTGTATTCCACATCCTCCTTACTGAAATCGAATTTGTCAGACAGAATGTTATTTCCATCCAGATACTCCACAAGTTCTGATATTGTTCTGCCTTTACCCGCAAAAAATCCTAAAACTATTTCAGCAAGAACTTCCGGGAATAATGAATCTATCTTTCTGATATTTTTTCTGAATATTTCGCTTTCAGGATTATCAAATTCTATTTCACCGCCCATTTCATAAATTTTATTTACTCTGTCCTGAATTTTGGATCTGGTATTAATGGAGTTTATTGTTTTAATATCAATATTTTCACCGATTATTTTATAACGTAAATTAGTTGCCCCTGAAGAATTTAGAAGGGTTGACGGTGAACCTAACATTGATTTAATGCTGAAGCCGAGTTCGGGTTTTATTGTGGTTACAGGATCATGAATTTTTATTATTAAATCCTGTTTTGTGGCACTGGAAGCTTTTATCTGTGTACACTGAAGTTTTTCCATTATTTCCTTTCCGATTTGAATTGAAAAAGTTCTACCTTCATTACCTTTCATACCTTCAAAAATTTCATTTACTTTGGATTTAATTTCCGATGAATTAATTACTGCAATTTCTTTCTTGTCGGGAGTTTTAATATGAATTTTTTCATCATTTTTTGAAATATCATAAATTTTTGTCCCGATTTGAGTTTCTTCACGGATAATTTCCAGTACAAAATAAAAATTATCCTCTATTTTATTTAGATTTTCATCGGCGGAATAAATAATTTTGTCTGTAAGTATTTTTATGAAAGCGTAAAATTCGCTCCATTCTCCAATATTTCCTGTAATCATATTCAAATTTTATTAGGCAGCAATAGCTTGCGGTGTCGGTGCAAATTCCTTGATATTTGTTTTTAGCGATTTTTCTGGAATTTTTATTTCACTTCGGTTAAGTGATTTAATTATTTCTTTTCCGACTGCCTGTATGGCATTTATTGCTACACTATTGCCAAGTTGTTTCATGGCTTCGACGTAACTCACAGGAAAAACAAAGTCTTCTGGAAATCCCTGCATTATTTTTCCTTCTTCGGGTGAAAGTCTGCGTACTTTTCCATTCACAAGATACGCATCCCAATTACGTCTATCATCAATTCTTGAGCCACGACCTCCGCAACGCAAGGTAAAGCCAACTTTTCTGCTGCAATCACCTCCCCATATATCCGACATTGTGGTTTTAAGTTTTATCGGCTTAGGAAATTCAAAATCAATGTTTTTATCTCTAAAACCGACCATAAACAAACGAGGTCTTAATTGCGGTAATCCGAAATCGGAAGCTTTTACTATTTTCCAATAAAAAGAATAACCGAGATCTTTTTCAATAACTCTTTTTATCACTTCAAAAGTTTTTCCGTTGTTATGGTTCAAAAGACCTCTTACATTTTCAAGGAAAATAGCTTTCGGTTTTTTTATGTCGATTATTTCCGCAATTTTAAAGAAGAGTGTACCTCTTGTATCTTCAAACCCCTTCTTAAAACCCGCCTGACTAAATGGTTGGCAAGGAAAACCAGCTGTTAAAATATCAAAATCATCTATTTCGTTTTCAATATCTTTTATTGAATTTATATCTCCGTAAAATTTCTTTTTCTTAAATAAATCGGGTGAGATTTTTTGAAAGTAGTGTTTATATGTTTTTCTAGCGTGTTTATCCCATTCACATGCAAAAATACATTCAGCCCCCAGATTATGGAAAGCCAAGTGAAAACCTCCGATCCCCGCAAATAAATCAATAAACTTATACATGTGTTTATATTACATATTTGAACGCAATTAGTTTAGTGAACTTTTGTTTACCTGTCAACAAATTTTTTTATTTTTTTATAGCACTTTTCAATGTCTTCTTTGATTTCATGCTCCCAAAAACGAATAGGTTCGATATTCAGTTTCTTTAATTTAATATCATTATCCAAATCTCTTTCGACATTTGATCTTATTTTTGCAGACCAGAATTTTTTGTTGGTTTTCGGACCCTTGAAGCAAAGTGCGCACTTGTGCCAAAAACAGCCATCAATAAAAACCGCTACCTTTTTCGGTCCGAAAAACAAATCGGGTTTTCCTGGTAATTTTGCGTGTAATCGGTAACCCCTCAAACCTTTATTCCAAATGTATTGTCGAAAAATAATTTCAAGTTTGGTATTTTTACCTTTAACTTGCGACATGTTATAGCTACGTTGTTGCTTTGTGTGTCTGTCCATTGGCTAACAATTAAATAATTATTTCATTTAATTGCATAATTTTGACCTTGTGCACCAGTCGTTCATAGCTTCAATCCCTAGCTGTTCGGCAAGACAACTTGTCGCCTTCATTGATGATGGGCATAATTCAATTTTACATTCAGAACCTTCCTTGCATGCATATTCAATTTCTATTGAATTAATCGAGGCACCACCGTATTTTCCTGTTTCAGTAAATGGTGCAACTAATAAGTAGGTAACTGTTGGCGGTAAGAGTTTCATTTTATCCCAAAATTTTATAAATTTTGTGGCGCCATTGGTTTCATATTCATCTTGTGTTGTGCCGAATTCCGTTATGCTTAAAAGGTCAATTGTTACATTGATTGGGTTATTGCTATTAAATGCCCCTCCTTTTTCTATTGTCTTTTTTACATCTAATCTATTTTTTGATTTGCGCACAGCATTAATAAGACCGCTTTCTTGCCCGAAATTGAATGTTAAAAATCTGTATCCTTCACCAACTGTTTCACCTCTAATATTGATTTTTGCCCAAATAAATTCGCCACCAATTGTTAATCTATTTGCTTCTGATAAGTAGTTATATCCGTAAGGATTTTCAGATGGAATGTATGACTTACTAAGAAGTTCTATTTTTTTAACCTCCAAAAGCTTATTTGTTTCAATATTGGCAGGTGGCGTATCAAAGGCAGGAGTTTCTATTTGTGAAGTTGGCTCAACTTTATCTTCAAAAATACCTGAAAATGTATTAATAAGTATGAAACCTAGCACAAGACCAACGAGAATTGTAAGAATATCAATAACTTTGGCAAGCCAACTCTTTTTTTGTTGCGTTTTTTCTTTATTAATATTTTCTTAATTAGTTGTAATAAATATTTAATTTCTTAGTTTTTATTATTTTGTTTGCTAAGAATGCAAATATTGAAAAAATTAACCATTTTATGAATAGTTTTAGGAGTTCTAACAGCAGAATATCCCGAGAAAAAATATCAAGCACTGGCTTGAAAAATAGTTTGTGAGAAAAGTCTCTGTAGTCATCACCAAAAATAATAATACTTAAGAGAAAAAATGCACATAAAAACAATCCTTTCAGTTCTGCAGATCGGATTTCGGTTATTCCGTAAAGGAATGAAAAAGAAAATAGAATGCAACCTATAATAGCAACTATAAGTAAGCGTTTGCAGCTCCAAATCAAAATTTCATTTAGTCTTTTTTTCATTTCTTTTTATGAAAGGATAACATAGATGAAGTATGAAAATCTATCAATCATTATAATTATTGTCAAATTATGTATTGTTAAAAATGTTCTCAAGATATTCCTTTGTACGAACGGAGTGAGATATATGAAAAATGGGCAGTATTTTGGCTAACGTTGCAGTTTATGCGATGTTGCTCAAATTCATTATACTTTTTGCGGAGCAACAATGAATTTGAGCAATTTGGACGAAGTCCAATGGTACAATGGCTTGCAACGCAAACCATTGGCGCAGTCGTATAAACTGCTGTTGTACGATGTATCGAAAAGCATTGCGATAGCAACAATCGTCATTTATTTTTTCGTGCGGTGAATTCTGTATTCAAGTATATGTTGCTTTTTACCGGACATATTCACTTCATCATATTCTCTTGCAATCTTTCCGCCTAAAAACTCTGGGATTCTTCTGCTCGGATAGTTTTCATCGACAACTGGATAAAGTAGATATTCATAATCTAAATTTTTATCTGCCCATTCTTTAAGTGCAATCATTGCCTCTTTACCATAGCTATTGCCATGGGCTGTTTTCTTTATCCAAATACCTAATTCTGGGGTTTTTCTATCAATATGATGAATTCCCGCACAGCCTAAAAAATCTTTACCTTTCTTATCGAGTACGACGATCTGACAATTACTACCCTCTTCATTCTCTTTTATTGATGTTTCAATAAACTCGATCGTTTCCTCAATTTTTTCCGCTGGCTTGGGAAACATATGGGTTGTAATTTCTGTTGTAAACTCTCTGAAAATATCATCTTTGTATTCCAAAGTAATACCTTTTAGGTAAAGATTTTTAGTTTCAATGGTTATGTTTGAAGTATCCATAAACAAAAATAAATGGCGATTTAATTTTTCTCAAAAATTGCTTTTCGATATGTTGTACAACGTATGCGGTATATGCGACGTTTGTCATTGGTATAATATGCCGGAGGCTCACCAATGGCAAATGTGGGCGTTTGCCGTGCTGAGGCAATAAGCCGTATATAGCGCTGTTATACGCCCCGAGCCCGGCGTGTTATAATATCCAAAACACGACGGGCGAGAGCGCAGCGGGGCGTGACCGGAGGGAACGAGTTCAAAAAATATTTTTCCATCTAAATAGACCTTTTGATAGGCTTTTACTTAAACAAAAAATCAACAACCAAAATAAAAAATCTGTTTTGAAACGAGTTGGCGTTTAAAATTTTTCGAAAATATGTTTGTTGTGATATTCCAGAAATTCAGGTTCTGGTGCAAATTTTTCAGGCAAATAAATCTTTTCATTTTCATATCTTCTAAAGAAATTTGTTATTACCTCATCCTTATATCTTTCAAATGTTGCTTTAGAGATTTTAAGCCTAAAATCGGGTGTTACAGTTATCAATCCATTATCAAAGGCTTTATCATGAAGTGCATTAAGACTTAGTCCATTTCGTGGGTTTAGTCTGTTTTTCTTGTCCTTACTCCAAGGGATAATATGACTGGCAATAAGTAGCTGTGGGATTCTAATGCCAGTAATACAGCAAGTATTATTGTATGCACTTAGTACAAACTTTCTAAATAGAGACTGATTAATTCTTGTCTTCATCAGGGTTGATCTTTCACTACCTTCTGGCAGATCAGTAACGTCTATCTCTGCGACCTGATCAATGCTTTGATGTGTCATATTTGCTATTAGATTTTCACTTTCATATGTTAGTTCTTCCCAGTTTCCATTAAACTCATCCCAAATTGCTTTATCTAGTTTACTTGCGTTAGTTAGACCACCGATGTTCCTTTTCTTTAATTCAGGGTCAAAACTACCGAAATTCCCAAGTTTCATAGCAACAGAGGATGGTGAACGTCCAATTATTTTTGCTGTTTCTATAACATTAGGGTTACCTGAAACAGCTTTGCTAAAGGGAATTTTGCAATATAAGTTAAATGCGATGATGGTTTCTTCACGCGTCCAGTTCTTCGGTTTAGTTGAAAAAGGATTATTTACTTCATTCCAATTCTTTTTATATACCTGTCTGAAGCCTTCTTCTGCATTATTGATTTTCCACGCTGTGAATCCAATGCCTGGCACACCATCTTGGTTGATTACAAGAATTGTAAGCGGAGGCAGATCATTCTTTAGACAATAATCTTGTATAGGCTCAAGAATGCGACCTACTTGGCGAGCATGAACATCTCCAATCTTATCGCCTAATTCCTGATATCTTATTTTACCTTTATCGTTGGCGACATCTGTGAGTATATCCCAGCATTTTTCTATTTGTTTGTTTTCTTTTTGCATTTGTTAGGGATAAGGTTAATGGTGTGAAACGTCCGAGCTTCTATATATTTTCCGCTATTTCCTGAATTATTTCATCGGGCTGTCTGATTTTACCACTTTCAATAAGCTGATAAATCCTGTTTTTAGCAATAAACAGATTATTTCTTTTTAACTTTGGATCTCTGCCTAAAGTGGCCAGATTAAAAGAGTAAAATTTATCCTTTTTTAATTTAAAATTACCAAAAACGTCATTGCCAATGCTTACATTAGACAGGCATTCGATATAAGTTTTTTTCTTTTTATAAATTAACTTAAAATTGCCTTTAACTTTAAATTTAGAAATATCTTCTTTTTCAGGATAAAGACTTTTTTCAATCTCAAGCTTCATTATTGAATCAAAATTCTTATATTCCTTAATTTTTAGAACATCTCTTCTGACTCCAGCCCGACTATAGAATGAAGTGGATTTTTTTTCATCAAACAATCTTGTTTCATACATATTCATACCTCTTTCAAATGCATATGCAAAATTTTCTAAATCCTCTGATGAAATTATGAATTCTATTCTGCATTCAGCATTTAAGTCTGCAAACTTCTGAAAAATTGTGCTTTTATCCTGATTTTCGATTTCTTTCAGGAACATTCCGGTTAAATCGGTTGTTTTTGGGTTATTATTTATTGTTTCCGAATTAATTGAAGCATAAATCATATATATTTTATTGCTTCCTGCACTTCTTTTAATGGTGTTAAACTGCTCTTCTGTTAAACCTATCCAGCGGTCATTTTCAGAAGTGTTTTTTATCTCTACAAAAATTGCAGGCTCTCTTAAATTACCATTTTCCTCTATATGAATAATGTCCGGTTCATCCTTAACTTGTGCATTAGACTTAATATCAAAATCGAGCATATATTTTTTGTCACCATTAAGTTCTGTTAGTATTTTTTCAATGCCGATTTCTGTTATTTTGCCTAATGTAAAGGCATCTAAGATGGCACCAAGTCCTCTGGGCTCACCGGTTGTTCTGCCTGTTGTATTTTTTGAGGGATCAATATAGTAATTTGTTCCAAACTCAAAAACCCTTTTGAAGTCTTCAAGTGTAAGGCGATAATATTCCATTTCTTAATTTTTAAGATGCAAGTGCCATTCTTGATTCATTCGTTTCGAAGATATGATTAATTTTTATCACATCTTTTGGCTTATTCAGAATAGCCTTTTTCATCTCTTTTGCAATAGCTTCGATAACTGTTGTTGTTACTGAATTGCCTATTTGCTTATATAAACGTGAATCAGCAATGTTGGATGGCAACTTATAATCTGCCGGGTATCCCTGAAATCTAAGGCATTCCTGCGGTGTCAGTTTTCTTATACCTTTTCTATCATTGATTATCGGTACATTGTGACCGCCCATACCCATATTTGCTGTAAGTGTCGGGCAGACATTGCTTTTATTCTCCCTGACATAAATTCTGCGCCACTGATAAACTGTATCGGTTTTGGTTATTTTACCGTCAAGTTTTTCGAATAGGGGTTTATCGTTGTAGTAATATTTTTTATCCACATTACCGTTCAGCAAATCTTCTATTTTTACTGTGCGTGTAATTTTTTCAGGAAATTTAAAATTGTCAGTTATTTCTTTGTCTTTAAAACCGACAATATAAATTCTTTCACGGGTTTGCGGAACATTGCCGTAATCCATACTATTGAGAACTTTATGCTTAATGTGATAGCCGAGCCTTTCGAGGGTTTCGATTATCACTTTAAATGTATTTCCGTTATCATGTGCTTCAAGATTTTTTACGTTTTCCAGTAAAAATCCTTTTGGCTGTTTGACCTTAAGTATGCGGGCAATATCCAAAAACAAATTTCCTCTGCCTTTTTTGTCCTCAAAACCATGCCTATAACCTGCAACTGAAAAAGCCTGGCATGGGAAACCGCCTAAAAGATAATCAAAATCCGGTAAATCGTAAGCATTAACCTTTGTAATATCGGCAACATCCAGCTTAACATCCTTAAAATTAAGATCGTAAGTCGCCTTACAATATTCATCAAAGTCGTTAGCGTATACAGTGGTAAAACCGGCTTTTTCAAAGCCCAGTCTTATACCCCCAATGCCTGCAAATAAATCAATTGTTCTGAGCATTTTGTTTGATTAGTTTTTTTAGTTTGTTAAAGCACTTATTGATATCATTTTTTATTTCATGCTCCCAGAATCTTAACACTTTTATTCCATTTTTCCCTAGGAAAATATCTGTTTCTAAATCCCTTATTACGTTATTTTTAATCTTATGATTCCAGTATTTTTTATTGCTTTTCGGCTTTTTAAAGCATACAGGACATTTGTGCCAAAAGCATCCATCTATGAATACTGCAATTTTTTTAGGGCCGAAGTATAAATCAGGTTTACCCCGTATTTTAGAGTGAATTCTATATCCTTTTATTCCTTTTGACCATAAAAATTGTCTGAATTCAATTTCCGGTTTAGTATTTTTCGCTCTTATACGAGACATGTTATAACTCCGCTGTGCTTTACTGTGAGTATCCATATTATAGTAAACAAATGTTCACCAAGTCAATAGGAAAATATCAGCTACATAAATTGTAACAAATGGTTTTTAAAAAAGCAGCATGAAATCATTGAAAGCTTTTTATTTTATATTTATTTAAACTGGCTACTTATTTCAATTTTTTTAATAAGAAAATCAACAACATCTAGTCTGTAATGATTATTTCCGATACTTCTGATTATATCAATAATTAGTTTGGCGCGATCTTTTTCTTCTGAAGATGATTTTTCCGATTCGTATGTTTTGCTATATTTGCCAATTGGGTCGTAACGTTTTGCTTGTCTTTTTTTAAATGTCATTCCTATTTCTAGATGTGCCGTAATCCAAGCGCCATAATGATTATCATCTAAAAAATTTGAATGAGTGTGTTTTTGTATATTTTTTAATACATTCTCAGGTGCCATGCTCTTTTCCCGAATTTTGTTGTATGTATCAATGTCTATTTTTCTAAGTATTGAAAGAAAACATAGTAAACCTGGGAAAAAATGTTGATTTTCAGCTGTGGTGTATAAAACTATTATAATTTGTGAAATTATTTGCTCAATTGTTCTTAAGCTGAGATTTAATTCTGAAAACCACTGTATTAATACTTGTTCCATAGTTGGATAATCGTCATGAAATTCGCTTTGTTTCTTTCTTTCTGAAAACCACTGATCTAGTTGATGTCTTTTCAATGTAGCGCGAACAAAAGTTTCAATATCTGGTTCAGGCAGGTGATAATCAAGATCAATAAATCTATCTAAATAGCCTCTTACATCCATACCTTGCCCATAAACAGATTTAATTGAATGACCAATTTGTTTCATATCTATGCCAAGAACAAAAACAATATTATTTATCGAAAATAAGTGTTTTGCTCTTTCGAGAACTTGAATTGCATAATCAGGTCTACATCTATCTAATTCATCTATTATAAAAATTAGCGGACCTTTATTGTCACTTTTCAGTTCTGTAGCAAATTCTTCTAGTGAAGTTTTAAAGTTTGCAAGTGATTCTTTTGTTTTTTCATATTCATCAAATTGCTCTTTCACTAAATCTTCTGCAATTGAGGAAAGGGTTTCTTCTGTGCCTTGGTTCAAATCGATAACACCTTGTGTGGCAATTTTAACAAATGCAGGTATTGCTTTTTTTGCCAATTTGTAAGCATTCTCCTTTACTTTTTTTAACAACTTTCTTGTTTTGTCCTTTTGCTTACTGTTAATGTTAAAACCGTTTAAACCAATTTCAATTTCCTTTATTAGCGCAACAAGGGCATCATCTTTAAAATCTGTTTCCCATGCATTAAATTGTATTGTAAAAAAACCATTTTGAAGCAGTGAATATCGCCACATCTTGAGAAAAGTAGATTTTCCAGAACCCCAACATGAATCTACGGCAATAACATAGGGTTCTTCTAATTTTGAAATAAACTGAGTTAAAAAGTCTGAACTTTCTTTTCTTTTAAGTGCATCGTTTTCAAATGGTGCTTCGGGTTTAATGTCTAATAATGGTAATTTTATATACATACTTTTTTATTCTTACAGGAGATTCATTTTACAACAATTTCACTTTGTAGTGAAGCAAAGAAAACGTCAACCATTCCCTTTAATTTAAAAAATCAAAAACAAACAGCAAACAAAAACATATTAGTAAGAGCCTATCAAAAGTACCTTATCCAAGGTATTTGATAATCAGAGAAATGTAAGCTGAGGTTTTTCTGATTTTAATATTATTTCTGAAACCTTTGAAAAGCATTCCTTGCGTTCTGCTAGAAAGTCCTTGAGATGGCTTGCCCGCACAACATGTACCAAGTAGCCGTTTTTCCGACTTTTATAATGAGGTGATAAATAATTAAAAGAGACTTGCATATATTTTGACTCCTGGACTTCAATTTCTCCATCTATTCCTAAATATGATTCAAACATCTCCCCATCAAAAATGATTACAGGTTCATAATAGTAAAGTAGGCCATACAGCTTCGGGATATCAGCATTATCTTCTTGCAAGAAGTGTGATTCATACATATGTTCTGTGGCTTTGATTACACCACAAAGCGCCGAATAGATTGGATCTTTTCCACTACTATTTGCTTGATATACTGACCGCCCCAATCTCTCCGCTAGTTTACAAATAGTGCAAGTAAAATAATGCTGAGGATTCTTACTAAAATTTATATAGTTAGCTATAAATGGTGGGTTTGTTATTACTTCAGTGGTTGTTGGCGAATTTGAAAAAAATATCCAAGGATTCTTGCTACTTTTAATCTCAACTACCAGATTTAAACCTAATTCCAAATACTCATCTTCTGTAGCTGTTGTAGTTTTGGTATAACTACACACTAAATCAATTTCCCTGCCCTTGAGTTCATCATGATCAATATAATAGTTATTATATTGAATATTCCAATCATCTTCTTTGAAGATGTTTGAAATTTGTAATTCAGCTGGGAAGCCACTTTTCTTTATTTCCTTCAGAATTTCAGCCTGCTTAGTTTTCATGATGTCAATTAATTAAGCACTATAGCAATCCGTTTGATTGCTTAGTGTGGGATTTATTATATTCGTTTTCCTTTCTATAATAAACATAAAAACAAATTACTCTCCCAGGTAAAAGCCTATCAAAAGTACCTTATCCAAGGTATATATCTATCATAAATAAAAGGAAAAATATTTTTTGAATTGCGTATAACGTCAGGATTATGAGAAGTTTGCGGAACGAAGTGGAGCAAATTTGGGAAAATGGCGAGCCGAGCCATTTTCCTCATAATCCTTGTTATACGAGGGTGAGCGTAACGCAGTGAAGCGAAAGCGCAGCGTCCCCTTGAGTAAATTTTGGCACACGTTACTTTTGACATACATAAAAAACTGGTGGGTGTGTTCTAACGTCTTTTTTAGAAATTTGCAGGCGACCATTAGTTTCAAGAATTTTAAATCCTGTTTTGTTAATCTCACGCTCAACTTCTCGTTTTGAGGGGATGTGGATGTATTGCTGTGTTTTGTAGGTTCTTTGTTTGTCACTTGTTTCTCTATCAAAAAATCTATCGCCAAAATCTTGTTCTTGGATATTGAAGCCAATGGGTTTCAAAATGTAAAATCTTATCCATTGTTTAATCCAGAAAAAAGAAAATTGCCTATTAAAAACACGTGGGTGAGCCGTAAAGATGAAAATTCCATCTTTTTTCAAAATTCTATGCACTTCTTTGAGTGCTTTTAATCTGTTTTCACTTCCGGGAATTTGCGTCCAACCCTGATTTGAAAAAAGGGTATAATCAAAGGAATTTTCATCAAACTTAATATCAGTAGCATCACCCACACGATAATCAATTTTCAAATTCAATTTTTTGGCAATTTTCTTTGCGCTTTCAATCATCGCAGGCACAAAGTCTATACCAATTATTTTGAAACCCATTTTGAAAAGAGGAATTGTAGTTCTTCCTGTTCCACAACCAATATCCAAG
>JAHJBZ010000068.1 GCA_018813295.1 Patescibacteria group bacterium
ATTTTTATTAAATTAATCTAATTATTATACAGTAGTTAAGCCAGAAAGTCAAAAAAACCCCTTACTTTTGGGGATGGTTTTTTGTTGACTTAAAAATCTTGCTTCGCTACAATCCTTTTTGCTGAAAAGATACGTGGGGACTTAGCTCAGTTGGCTAGAGCGCCTGCTTTGCACGCAGGAGGTCAGGAGTTCGACTCTCCTAGTCTCCACCAATCAAAAGCGAGAAATCCGTTCTGAATGGAACTAGGCCGAAAGGCCGCAGTGAAATGAGGACGGGTTTTTTGAAAATCTACAAAATATAATGAAGTAGATTTTTGAAAAACCGAGGATTTCCCTATTCCAAAGAACTCTCTCAAAATTCAAGAGGATTTTTTGTTGTCTTAATCTTTCACATGCGCGCCCCCCTTCACTCTGGGGTTTGCGGGAAGAAAAAAATACTACTTGACTTTTTCTATCAACTCTTCTAAAATAGCATACTATTTTTAAAAAATACCATGAAGAGACCCCTCCGCTTAATCACAGTTTTTGCATGCCTGCTTTTAATCTTTGTATTTGCAAATACCTCTAAAGCCCTAGATGGCGAAAATCCGGTCGAAGAGCTGGCATTCAACCAAACAGACACAGATTACTCAAGCTATATTGTTGATGAATATGGCATTTTAGATATGCCTCATCAGTACGCTGTGAAATTTGTTAAATATCCTGGAGCACAAGGAAGATTAGAAACTTATAAAAAAGAAGGTGATGAGTATGTGATGCAGCATACATACACCACTTATTACCGCAAAGAAGGCCCTAAAGATAAGTATGGCGACTTAAAAAGCCCGGGAGGAAACGTTGTCCGGTATATTTATAGAACTACTGCCAGCGGTATGAATGGATGGAATGAAAAAGGAGAAATGTTTGGCGTCTATAAGGTTTCTTACCCAATGCCACACGATGCACGCCCCTACCTTGAATCTGGCCAAATGTCTCAAGCTCAGTTTGATAAAATTCCTGCTATTAACTATATAAACGATCGTCTCTACCCCCATCCTCACAGCATGCTCGGTGCCGACATTGTACTTCATACCAAAGTTAAAGGATCCAGAGGTTGTATAACTGTTCCTAACGAAGCTATGAGTTATTTGTATCATCAGGATCTCGTTACCGAAAACGACAAAGAGATTATCCCTCTTATTATCTACGACGAGGATGTAATTGCTCCACCAATAGGACAGTTGATCTAAACTACCTCAACCCCTTCCCCAATTTGCGAACCTTATCCAAAAAGTGTTTCCGTTTTTTATCCGTTGTAAAAGGCGCGTAATAAAGAGGATAGTGGATCAGCTTTTTGATACCACAAAATTTAAGCACTCCCAACTTCAACCTCTTCCATGGAATCGTGCATCTGAATAATTTATAAAACCATCCAGGTCCACCATAGGTTTCGATAACCACAGCCTTTTTTACAGGCAATAAGCCAATGGGGCGCTTAAAACTGCCGATAAAAGGAATATATTTAAAAGCAAACCCGGAAGTAAAAACCTTATCAAACCACCCTTCTAAAATAGGAGGACAACGAAACCACCAAGTTGGATAAATAAACGCGAGATAATCAGATTGTTTTATTTTTTCCTGATAGCCTTTAACTTGTTCACCAATCTCCCCTTTCAATTCCGATTCAGTAATCACTGGATTAAATTCTTCTTTATATAAATCAATTACTTCATATTCATGGCCGGCAAATTTTAGACCACTCTCAAAAGACTCCTTAACCGCATGATTAAAGCTATCTTCCCTTGGATGAGCGTATATTATTAAAACTTTCATAGTTTTGTTTTTATTATTCTACACTTTATCTTCTTCTGTTCCTACCCCGCCTGTTGGCACTGTAAGATGTACGAGTACCATGCCGCTCCCTATGTGCTTTAGGCGCTTCATGCTCAGGTGCAGGCAGTTCTTTTGGCAAGTCTGTTTGTGACAATTTTAACTCAATCAAACGTTCAATTTTCCTCAGCTTATCACTTTGACTAGGCATAATAAATGTAATAGCATGCCCATCCTTGCCGGCTCGTCCCGTACGTCCAATTCGATGCACATAGTCTTCGGCATACTCGGGCACATCATAATTGATCACCATAACAATGTCCTTCACATCAATCCCGCGGGCAGCAATATCCGTCGCAACCAACACGCGATACTTACCATTTTTAAAACCCTCTAGTGCCTGTTTGCGCTGGGGAAGTGATCGATTCGAATGAATTTCTGCCGCTGAATGTTTCATGCGATTTATATCTCGGCAGATTTTTCTGGCACCATGCTTGGTGCGAGTGAAAACAAGTGCTGTGCCCTCGTACTGTTTTAGTAACATTTCAAGCAGATGTTTCTTCTGATTCCGCGCAACAATGTAAATCTCTTGATCTACTTGTTCAGCCGTAGTGCCTTGACGCGCCACCTCTACATGAGTGGGTCGCTTCATATACTGAGTGGCTATTTCTACAATTTCAGTTGGCATAGTGGCTGAAAAGAGCATAGTCTGGCGATCTTTAGGCACCACATGCAAAATCTTTTTGATCTGAGGTGCAAAACCCATGTCTAACATGCGGTCGGCCTCATCCAGCACCAGCACACTAACGTCATGTAGGGAGATAGTTTTATCCTCAATGTGATTGATAATACGACCTGGCGTACCAATAATAACATGTGGCTTCTTGCGAAGATCTCTCACCTGACGATTCATGGGAGCACCGCCGATAATCACCACCGTACGCAACCCAAACGACTTAGCAACCTTGTGTAACATTTCTTCCACTTGCAGAGCTAGCTCACGAGTGGGAAGCAAAATAAGCCCCCTTCCACCATGGCGAATAAGCCGCTGGATAATGGGTAAACTAAAAGCCAGTGTTTTACCCGTACCGGTTTGTGCTACACCAATAATATCCTCACCATTTAGTCCATCGGGTATGGCCTGAGCCTGAATAGGGGTGGGTATATGAAATTTGAGCTGATCCAGTACTTTCAGAATTGGGGTGTCTAGTCCTAAATTGTGAAAACTCAGTTCGTTTAAATGCTCAGTATTTTTTTGTTTATGCATTACAGTTTTTAATTTATAAGTTGATTATATATACAATAATAAATAATGTCAAGGTAAATATAAAAAAATGGCCTAAACAAGCCATATTTTAATGGTGGGCGTACCAAGACTTGAACTTGGGACCTCTACATTATCAGTGTAGCGCTCTAACCAGCTGAGCTATACGCCCGAGTCAGCGAAAAAAAGATACAGAAAGGGCAAAAATAAGTCAATTATTTTTTACCGAACGACGAACTGTAGAGACGCGCCACGGCGCGTCTCTTAAGCGAGTGGATTTTAAAGTTTTCAGAACCTCTAATAATAGTAATAATCCTCTTCTGCTGTTTCCAAGTCCAAACCAATTGATTCAGCAAATTTATAATAATCATCAACGATATTACTCATATCACTTTCAATCAAAGCATAATCAAACGCAAAAGCATCTTCATCAACAGGATCAATATAACAATAATCCATCACCAGATAATCGTACATTATAATCACCTCATTAGTTCTATAAAACAATTCCTCAATCTCACCAACAATATCAGCAGCCACTTCGGTCATAGCACTTTGATGAAGAATCCCATCTTCCAAATCTTCATTCTCTAGCATTAAATCAACTTGCGCACCTCTAAGAGCCAATTGCGTATCCTTACAGTCCACAAAAGATGAAAAAAGATAGGCATTTAAAAGCAAAGAAACCACCAGTACAACGCCAGCAATAAAGCCAATTGTTTTATTTTTGATTTTCATTTTTTATAGTTACATTAGCTAATTATAACATAAAAAAGACCCAATGTAAAGCATCTAAGATAAAATGCGAAATGCTAAATGTTTCTGAGGGAGCCCCGCTAAGCGGGGGTTCCTCAGCCAACAGCCGTCGACTCCCGCTCAGCGGGGCTCCGTCGGTTAAAAATCAAGAATCTATATCTTTTCTCCGACGTAAATCATCAATCATCTTATGAGCTGCCCAAGCGCCCAATTTATATCCCCAAGGCTGATCATCACGCACCCCATTTCCCGGTGGAGAGTCTAGGCGCTCCAAAGCTGTAGCAACTGCACCGGTTATAACGTGATGGGTTGGGGTAATAATAGTGCTGGCTATGGCTCTTCTAAGTATACCAACCGATTGCTCTGCCGGGCGAAACAAACGCACATCCATAAGTAGTATTTCATCCTTTTTTGCAACTGTCTCACCATCTCGAACAACATCTTCTGTCGCCAAAAGAAGATTGTTAATTGGCGGATTTAAAGGGGTCTCCCCTTCCCAGAAAATTGGCACTTCTCTAGCCGAATGACGCCTGATTGTTTTCATTAAATCTACGTAAGCATCTCCCCCCATTAAATCGACTCCCAACCCAGTTCGCTTATAAATCTCATGCCTCATTTCCATCATAGTTCTCACCATTTCCCGAACTCGAGAATCCTCCTCCAACCTATAAAAATCTATCAAATTGTGAGGAATTTTGGGCTGACGCACTAAATAATCTGTATGCTGATAACGCCCATTCTTCCTTAATAAAGCATCATCATAAAATTCAGTAGGAACAACAGGAAAGCCATGTTCTTGAAGAATGTCAAAATCATGCCTAGCTGCATCCACATCCATACTTTGCCATATCGGCCCAAGTATTCCTCGCGTCTTAAAAACATTCTGACCATCAGATGACTCATAAACACGATGTTCATTACCTGTTTTAAGATGTTTTCCAACATCAAAAACTGGAACATTGCCACTGATTTCAGGTGGTTTAAACATAATGGAATGACACCATACCCCTTTTTAGGAATTTTGTAAAGATTTACTTGTTTGAAAATTGAGAATTGGAAATTGATAATTGTTTTACCCCCCACTCCGCATGCCCCCTAAGCATCTCATCATTCTCCCGCTCAATAACCTTTTCAAGATAAGGAATTAGGGATTTATCTCCGCTATTTCCCGCCACCACGCAGGCATTTCTAAGCAAACCAACACGCTTAGCCCTCATAATCGCCGTACCAGCAAAACGATCAAGAAATTCTTCATCAGTTTCAATTGAAAGTATGTCTTTTAGTTCTGAAGCTGACGATTTAGAGTTTCGAGTTTTGAGTGTAGAGTTTTTAGAATTAAAAGGACAACATTCCTGACATATATCACACCCAAACAACCTATTACCAATTTTCGGCCGAAGCTCCTCTGGAATACCGCCTTTATTCTCAATTGTTAGATAGGAAATACACTTCCGTGCATCTAACACTCCAGGGCTAACCAAAGCCCCTATTGGGCAGGCATTTTGGCATTTCATGCAGTCTCCACAATTAGGCATTCGTTTCTTTTTAGTCGGCTCCAGATCCAAATTCGTCATCAAACTAGCTATGAAAAAGTAGCTCCCTTTTGATGGATCAATAATATTACAGTTCTTACCAAAAAACCCAAGCCCTGCACTTTCTGCCAAAACCCGATCAACCGTAGGACCGCTATCCACCGACGCATAAGTTCGACATTCGGTGTTCGATGTTCGATGTTCATTATTTTGTAGTTTTAAAAATTCGGCGAGTTCTACGAGCCGTTTTTTAAGCACCTTGTGATAATCCTTCCCCCTCGCATACCGAGCAACAACTCCACAATTCGAGCCATCCGCCGCGGCGGAAGCCACATCCGAGCCACAATACGAATCGGCAAGTACAATCACAGACCTAACATCCGGCAACTTATTCTCCGGATGAAACCGATCATTTTCCATTCTCTCCAAATAATCCATATCCGCCTCATACCCCTTTTTCACCCATTCCTGAAATATCTTTTCATGTTTTTTCAAATTCTCCCTAACTTCCTCAAAAGAAACTATTCCATAATTAGACCAACCCTGATTTTTGATAAATTGTTTTAAATCTTCCATATCACCAAAATTCTATCACAACTAGTCCAACAACTAGTCCCTCGACTGGTCCCTCGACTGGTCCCACAATAGGTAAATGTCTTTTAAAATAAAGGAATATATGATATAATATAATGATAATCTTGTAATTTTGTAATAACTAATCTTGTAATAAAAAAGTGCACAGAAAACAATTCAAAATCAGCATTCTCACCCTTATAGCTACTATATTCCTAGTGCTGGTACTCGGTGCCTTGATATTTAGCATGCTCGAAGGCTGGTCGATAATTGATGCATTTTATTTTGTAGCTATGACCGCAACCACTGTTGGATATGGAGATTTTATTCCAACTCATAAATTAAGCAAAATCGTTACAGTATTTTATTCATTAAGCATTGTTCCATTTGTACTATACACATTCTCAATAGTTGCTAAATATCAAACTGAAAGAGTTTACAGAAAAATAAACGGAGTTGAACGAAAACAGCGCGATCAGGAAGATGAAATTGAAGAAACTGAAAAGAAAATCAATGCACAAAAAAGAAAACTTAGAGAACAGGAAAAAGAATTAGATGAACAAGAGAAAAAATTAAAACAACAAGCAAGACTCAACAAAATACAATCCGAAGAATTAGATGAGCATGAAAAAGAACTAAAAGGACATCAAAGAAAACTCAAAGAAACATCAAAAGAAGTAAAGGAAACATCAGATGAAGTAAGGGAACACGATAAAGAACTCGACGTTGTGGAGGATCTTGTCGGAGCAGCGTTGACGAAGAAATAAAAACTTGAAAATCTAAAAATCTGAAAACTTTTTAATTTTACCCCATTACATACATCCCAATACAAATGGATGGGTAAGCAATTTTCAAGTTTTTAAGTTTTCAAATTTTCAAAAAACGCATTCATATAAAACGAGTCACGATTGCAAAGAAAACACCTTCCCTTTTTCAATGCATTTCTCCCACTTTCTAAGAGGAGTGCCATGTGACCAATCAACTAAAATTTCAGCTGGAACACCATGGCTTACAATCAATATTTTTTTATTTTTATACTGAGAATTTACATCATCAATAAAATCAATTAAGCGATTGTAAGCATCTGATAAGCTTTCTCCATTTTTATAAACGTAATCATTTTCTTTGTGTTGCCTCCTGGCATCCCTGTAAAGTTCGAATGATTTTAGATCAAGGTCTCCAACATCAAATTCCACCAGCCTATCATCTAAAATAACATCACAATCTGATGTTTTTGCAAAAAATGATGCTGTTTCTTGTGTGCGACGAAAAGGAGAAGTGAAAATAATATCAAAATCCTTATATTGTTGGGCTTCGTTAGAAATAACACCTTTTCCCTCTTGAGTTAAACCATATTCCTCCTGAGTTTTTAGCTTACACGAAACAATGTCTAATTCATTATTTTGGGCTTTCCCATGTCTTACTACGTAAAATTGATTTTGGAGATTGATGTTCATAATAAATAGAATCAAAATTTCTTATAATTCAATTCTATACGAAATAATTAATTAAATAAAATAACAGTTGTTTCGTTGTTTCGTCGTTTCGTCGTATCGTCGTTTCGTTATAAATCAAAAAACGCACTCATATAAAACGAGTCACGTATTTTAGTAATATTACACGTTGAATGCAGCAAAGAAAAAAAATAGAGTCTCGACCTATCTGTAATCGAGTAATTAATCCCAATTCAGATTGAATCTCCCTAAAAGGAGGTGATCCATCCGCAGGTTCTCCTACGGATACCTTGTTACGACTTCATCCCAATCAGTGGATTTACCTTAGGCACCCGTCCCGAAGGACTAATGCGACTTCGGGCACTCCCACCTTTCATGATGTGACGGGCGGTGAGTACAAGACCCAGGAACATATTCACCGCAACATAGCTGATTTGCGGTTACTAGCGATTCCAGCTTCATGGGGTCGAATTTCAGCCCCCAATCCGAACTAAGACTGGCTTTGATGAGATTGGCTCCCCCTTGCG
>JAHJBZ010000069.1 GCA_018813295.1 Patescibacteria group bacterium
AATACCCTAATAACACATTAAAAATTTAAAATTAGAAGTTAAAAATTATTTAAAACTTAAAAATTAAAAATTAAAAATTAATGGAACATTGATTTTCAACACTAAATAAGGTATAATAATAAGATGCAATAAATGCATTTGAAACCCAAATGACAAACAAAATTCTAAAAGCAATAGCAAAAAAATTGGGAACGACGCTCTTAACGGCAATGTTAACGCTGGGTATCTTTTTTACATTCACCTACGTTCTTGCAAATGCTCAAGTAGATTGTGCAACGCTTTTGACTGAACCAGACTGCGTAGCTGAAGAAGCTTGTCAGTGGGACGTCACTTGTATCGATGCACCCATTGACCTCACTCTCGAAGAACCAACTGTAGTTCAGATGGTTGAGGTGGACGCAGATGCAAGTCTGGAAGAAGGATGGGAGCCAAGCATACTTCAAACCTATGGAGCTAAGTTTCTTGTTCGCGGAAAAGAAGCACTGAGCTGGTCATTGAATATTGAAGAAACAGGCTTTCATGATGAATCGATCCAAACAAGTTATAACAAAGTACTGACTATTGTTAATAGCCTGTTTATTTTGGGACTTCTCGCAATAGCTGCAATGTGGATGTTCTCAATAATCATTCCACGACGTTATTTAAAACAGGTAATCATTGTTTATGCTGCAGCGGTAATTTTTGTTAACTTTGCCATGCCGCTTAACAGATTATTTATTGATGGAACAAATTTACTACAAAAAACATTCCTGACTACAGATGCTGGAACCATTGCTATAACTGACATTGTTGAAACCCCACTTTATGAAGAAGTGATTGGATATCAGGATACCAATGAGGATATTGAAGTTAGTGAAGAAATGGGTATGGGCATTACCACGATCGACCCAGCTGAAACAGAAATTGCTATAGGTAATTTTGTAACCGGTGAACAAACTGTAACCGGCACCATGACAGACGGAAATGTCACTCAAGATATTGAAATCATTATCCCGGAATCCGAAGGCAACAGCATTGTACTAAGTGCAAATGAATCACTTACAATTTCAAAACAATCGACATTCAAGCCGTATGGAGAACAGATGATATTCAGCTTTCTATTAATCACTGCCACAGGACTCGCCTATTTTATCTTGGCATTAATTTTTGTATTGAGAATTGTGATATTGTGGGCGCTTTTAATTCTTTCCCCGATACTTTTCCTGCTTGCGATTTTCAGGATTACACGCGGATGGTTTTGGAATTGGCTCAGTATTTATGGCAGGTGGCTGTTAATTGGGCCGCTAGCTGCACTGGGTATTGCGATAATTATAAATATCTGGCAATCGGTTGGCATTCCAATTTCAAGCACATACGAGGAAGGTAGTTTTTCTGCCCTTTCAAATATTTATTTCTATCTGCCTGGAAGCGACACACCAAACACTCTTAGTAGCACAAGCCAAATGATGGAATACCTTGTATTCCTGATGATGCTGTATCTACCAATCTTTTTTGCTTTTGCACTCACTCGCCAGAAAATGATAAGCAGTGCAGTCAGTGCAGTGGCGGAACGTATTGGAAGAAAGGAAGTAAGAGTGCCTCAAGTACAACGAGAAGAAAGTGAAAGAGAAGAAATCGAAAAACCTACCGGATTTGTAGAGGGTGTAAAAAGCTTTGTTGGTTCTAAACTTGGCGCATTTGCGGAAACTGCGATTCCAACTGAAATGCGAATAGGGCAGGAAGAAGCGACAGGTCCAATCCCAAGTGCTGCAAGCTTCTTGCCGCAGCAACTGGCTTTAACTAGTACACATGACATGTTGGGGCTAATTGGAGTTACAAAAGAGTCCCGCCAAAGCCGCAGTGAAACAATGGAAAAAATGGCAAAACCTGAACTTATTGGTGATGTCAGGGAACGAGAAAAAATATCAGCAGTCAGAAGTGAAATTGAAAACCGAGCCTCCCAAGGCGACCCGGAAGCCATGGTCGTTATGAACGAAATTAGAAGTAAAGAAGAAACCACCGAAACAACAACCGGACCTACAACTGGTCCCCCGGTAGTCGGCGAAACTCATGTCGGCATAGAAGTAGAAGCTCCGGAAATAAGAGAAACCGGACCCATAGTGGAACATGTAGTTAAGGAAAAAGAAATCGAAAAGGAAACAGTCATCATCGAAAAACCAATCAACGACAAGGAGGATGTAAGGACGCGAGATCTCGCGTCTGAGGAAGAGGAAACAGAAGAAAAACCAGAAGAACCAGAAGAACCAGAAGAACCAGAAACAGAACCAACCGAAGAAGATGAAGATAACGAAACCAACAAAACAACATGAAAAAACTAATATCAATCATCGTAATACTAACAATCGGACTATTTAGTCCAATGGCAGCTTACGCCCAGGATGCCACCCAAACTGAACTCGGAGAAGTATCAAGTTTTGGCGAATTGATTTCACTTATTTGGGCATATGGTTCTAACATAATCATTGCTCTTGCAATATTCTTTGTGGTTCTCGGAGCATTTTTCTATATTGCCTCTGCCGGAAATGAAGAGCGAATCGGACAAGGGAAGGATATGATTTTTGGATCATTAATCGCCATAATTATCGTTATGCTTTCAGGAGTTTTGATTCGCACATTGCATAAACCAGCCGAAGGAACAAGCGGTGCACTTGCAGAAGTCCCAAGCGTAATTGGCAATGCAACCAATATTTTAATTGGAGTTATCGGAGCTTTCACTGTGCTTATGCTTATATATTCCGGATTTTTGTATTTAACAGGACGTGGTGAAGCAGAAAAAATTGAAAAAGCACACAACGCATTCCGCTATGCAATTTATGGACTTGTTATTGGTGTACTTGCTTATGCAATTGCCAATATCGTTATTAAATTTTTAATTTGAAATTTGT
>JAHJBZ010000070.1 GCA_018813295.1 Patescibacteria group bacterium
GCCTTTCAACAAAGCCGGCGTAAAACCGAGCGTTTTCCCAGTCATTTCCGCTACTTCTTTGTGAGCCAGGCTGCCATAACTAAAAATGTAATGGTTCATAGCAGGCACAATTTATCATTATCAAATAAGTTTGACCATAGTCTTGCTCGTCTGATAATCTGATTGTAAATACAAACTTAATGAAAAAACGGGTCCTATCTGGAATACAACCTTCCGGTAAACTCCATATTGGAAATTACTTCGGAATGATTAAAAGAATGGTCGAGTACCAGGAATCCAGCGACCTTTTTTGTTTTATTGCGAATTTACACTCACTCACAACTCTTACGGATGGCAAAGAACTCAAACAACTGACTTTAGATGCAGCTATGGATTTGCTCGCTCTTGGAATTGATCCGGATAAATGTCATTTTTGGGTACAGTCCGATGTACCGGAAGTAGCAGAACTCGCTTGGGTGCTTTCTTGTATTACACCAATGGGTCTAATGGAAAGAGCTCATAGTTATAAAGATAAGGTTGCCAAAGGTATTCAGCCAAACTTAGGCCTTTTCAATTATCCTACACTGATGACTGCGGATATTTTAATAAATCAATCCGAGCTAGTACCAGTTGGGAAAGATCAAAAGCAGCATTTAGAAATGGCACGGGATTTAGCGATTAAATTCAACAACACTTTTGGTGAAACATTCACTATCCCAGAACCTGATATTCCAGATGAAATAGCAACCATTCCGGGAACTGATGGTCAAAAAATGTCAAAATCCTATAACAACACCATTCCTATTTTTGATGATGAAAGTGTTATAAAGAAAGCTGTAATGGGAATTGTTACCGACTCAAAAGCCGTTGAAGACTGTAAAGACCCAAAAACCTGCACAGTATTTAAGCTGTACTCACTTTTTGCAGGAGAGGATGAATGCAGAGCTCTAGCTGATCGTTATAAAAAAGGCGGAATGGGCTATGGCGAAGCAAAACAGACACTCCTAGATAAAATATTTGAAACATTCAAACCATTCCAGGAAAAAAGAGCTTATTTTGAGAAGAATCCAAAAGAAGTAGAAAAAATATTGGAAAAAGGGGCAGAAAAAGTCCGCAAAACCTCTCACATCACCATGGAAAAGGTCCGCACCGCCACCGGCCTCAAATACTGAAACATTTTACATGTGACATGTGACAATTGACATAATAGTCAAAGGTCAAATGTCAAAGGTCAAATGTAACTAAGTAATTAATTAAACAACATGAAATACATATTTATAACTGGAGGAGTATGTTCATCACTTGGTAAAGGAATAGCTTCGGCTTCCATCGGAAATTTGCTTAAAGCCGCTGGTTTTAAGGTATTTACACAAAAACTAGATCCATATCTAAATGTAGACCCCGGTACAATGAGTCCATTCCAGCATGGTGAAGTATTTGTAACAGATGATGGCGCTGAAACTGATTTAGATCTTGGGCATTATGAAAGATTTATCGATATTCCGCTTAATCAATTAAGTTCTACTTCCACTGGTCAGGTATATCAAACGGTATTAGACAGAGAAAGAAAAGGAGATTATTTAGGCGGTACTATACAAATCGTTCCCCACATTACCGATGAAATTAAAAAAAGAATCAGAAATGCAGCCAGAAAATCAAAATGTGACATTATGCTTTGTGAAATCGGCGGGACAATCGGGGATATCGAAGGACAGCCATTTACCGAATCTCTTAGGCAAATGCGAAATGAAGAAGGAAGAGATAACACTATGTTCATTCATTTAACCCTGCTCCCCTTTCTTAAAGCATCCAATGAACTTAAAACAAAACCAACACAGCTTTCCGTTCGCACACTTCAAAGCATGGGTATACATCCGGATATGATCATGCTCAGAGCAGATGGGAAGATTGAAAAACAACATCTTATAAAAGTCTCTCATTTTTGCGATGTGGGACTTGAATCAGTAGTCCCGGCCCCCACTGTTAAATCTATATACGAAGTTCCATTAAATTTCGAAAGTTACGACATAACAAGAACAATATTAAAGAAGCTCAATCTTAAATATAGAAAACCAAAATTAGATGAATGGAAAAAAGTAGTTGAAAGAATTAATACTACAACTGAGGAGATAAAAATCGGTCTTGCTGGTAAATACAATGATTTAGATGACGCATATATTTCCGTAATCGAAGCGATAAAATCCGCCAGTTATTACCACAAAAGAAAGGCAAAAATTGTCTGGATTGATGCGGAAAAAATTGAAGCAGGAGACAAAAAAGAATGGAAAAAGCTCCATCAGGTAGATGGTGTAGTTGTTCCGGGAGGCTTTGGTCACAGAGGAACGGAAGGTAAGGTATTAGTGGCTCAGTATTGCCGTGAAGAACAGGTTCCATACCTTGGTTTATGTCTGGGTGCTCAAATAATGACAATTGAATTTGCCAGGCATGTTGCGGATATCAAAAATGCCACTTCTGAGGAATTTGCACCAAAAGCTAAAAACAAAGTGGTACACTTTTTGCCTGGCCAAAGCGAAAAACGCGCCAAAGGCGGCACACTTCGCCTAGGCTCTTGGCCGTGCAGAATACTGCCAAAAACCCTTGCACATAAATGCTATAAAAAGACCAAAATCGACGAACGCCATAGACACAGATATGAGTTTAACAATAAGTTTAAACAACAACTTGAAAAATCTGGAATGATTTTCTCAGGAATATCCCCAGATAGAGAGTTAATGGAAATAGTTGAAATAAAAAAGCATCCATTTATGATCGGCTCACAATTCCATCCGGAATTCAAAAGCAGGCCAAATAGGCCACATCCTCTTTTCCGTGAGTTCATAAAAGCTGCATTATAATTTAGAATTTCAGTTGATCACTCTCCATTGTACTGTTATTATGGCGACCATTTTTTAAATTGAAATATTGCGCCCTTATACAATGGAAATTAGAAAATCAATACTGGAAAAAACATCAAAACTGATTGCTTCGCATATAATTAGTCGACTTGGAGAAGAAACACGAAATGATATTGAAGCAATTATTCAAGAAACCTTCAAGGTTTACGAAGCCTTAAAGATTACTACCCCCGAAGACCGGAATAAAATCCTTTCTTACATCAAAGAGGAGGCCATAAAGATTAGGCAAAGAGTAGATAAATGGAGTCAATGAAGAATTATAATTTATCCAGACAAATTACATAACTTTCTCCACTGCTTTTTCGCACCGCTTTTGGTCGAAACTTTTTAACGGTTTTGAACATTTTATTAACGACCGAAAGTAGCTCACCCTCATTAAAACCAGGGAGAATTTTCATGACGCATCCCCCATCCTTCTTGAGGTAGTTTTTGGCTATTTCAAGCACCTGAAGGCTGAGGTCTAAAGACCTGCCACCATCTACAAACTTAACCCCACTCGTCTTCGGAGCTAGGTCGGAGGTGATGACATCAAACTCCTCCATACCAATTTGTTGAACAATTTTTTTATACAACTTTTCATCATAAATATCACCCTTAAAAGTAAGTATATTTTTATCTGGAAAAGATTCAATTTCTTGCAAATCAATTCCAACAGCAATCCCCTTCTCTCCAACAACTTTAAAAATGTATTGCAAAAAACTCCCAGGTGCCGCCCCCAAATCAAGCACCTTATCACCAGGTTTAATGATTTTATACCGTTCCTGAATTTCCTCTAATTTAAAGGCACTACGGGCACGGTAGCCCTCTTGTTTCGCGCGATTAAAGTATTTGTCCTGTGGGTCGAATTGTTTTGACACTTTTATTGATTTAAGATTAGAGATTAGCGAATTAAGATTAGCGATTTTTTCACACAAAATCAAAAACCAAATCTAAAATCTAGAATCGCTAATCGTAAATCGCTAATCAAAGTGGTCTTTTGTTAGGAATCCCCTCTCTCCTCGGATACACATCCGGCGTCACATGCTTTTTGGTTATCTGAATAATAGTTCTATTCCCCATCCCCTCCGGCAAAGAGTATTGATAAACCCTCGGAGGTTCTGACTTAAGCTTAATAATAGCATTTTGAGATTGGGATAGTTCAGAAATATATTCAGGCCCCTTGTATGCAATCGCATTCCCATATAAATGAATTAATGGAACAGTTAGCTCAATTAGAACCCTTAGGGGCGCAACAGCCCTTGTTAGCACTAAATCATACTGATCACGGTGTGAGGGGTGATGAGCAATCGTTTCAGCTCGAGTGGCGATGCAAGCAACATTTTTAAGACCCAATTCCTTCACAAACTCCTCAACTGCAGTAATCTTCTTTTGGGTTGAATCAATTAATACAAACTGCACTGAAGGAAACATTATAGCAAGAGGAATACCAGGAAGCCCCCCACCCGTTCCGACATCCATAACCTTCATACCCGGCTTAATCTTAAAAAACGGAACAGTAATAAGAGAATCTAGAATATGCTTAATCCAAACCTCTTTCGGATCAGTAATACTTGTTAAATTAAGCTCTTCATTTTTCTTTTTAAGCAAATCAACATACTGAGTTAACTTCTTAAACTGAGTATCTGTAATATTTAAACCAGCTTCTTCCATCCATTTCTCAAAAGTCTGATGAAAACCCACCATTCCTTTTAAAACTGAAACCAAATCGCCAAATAATTTTTGTTTGTAATAATAATTCATTTAAGTTTTAAGTTTTAAGGATTAAGCTAGCTTACAACTTATAGCTTAAGACTTAAAACTTCTTTTTTAGTAAGATGACGCCATCTCCCAAGTGGTAAATCACCTAATTTAAGCCCCTTAATACGTACCCTCTTTAATGTTTTAATAGGATACCCAACCTTTTGGCATATGCGCCTGACTTGCCTGTTTTTACCCTCTTTTAAAACTATTCTGATTTTAGCCGGGCCAATCTTTTTTACTTTTGTAGGTAAGGTTTTTGCACCATCTAATTTAACACCTGTCTCCAACTTCCTAAGCGCACCCATAGGAATTTGCTGAGGAAAAGTCACTTCATACTCCTTTTCTGATTCAGATGATGGGTGGATAATCGCATTCACAAAGGTTCCGTCATTTGTCAAAAGAAGCAGACCGGTAGTTTCCTTATCAAGCCTGCCAACAGGATAAATACGCTCTTTAATATCAATTAAATCGGTAACAATTTTGGGGTCTTGCCTTGTTGCCTTAACAGAACACACATACCCCTTTGGCTTATTTAGGGCTATGTAAATTAATTTCTCCTGTCGCTCTTTTACTTTTTCATGAACCTCAACTTTATCCTTTTCCGGATCAACTTTTGTGCCCATCTCTGTAACAACCTCCCCGTTTACCTTAACCTCACCATTTTTAATCAAAACATCCGCCTCTCTGCGCGAAGCGATTCCAAGACCTGCCAAATGTTTATTTAGGCGTATTTTCATGTCATCTATTCGGGCGCAGTTGTTGGCTCCATAATCGCAGGATCAGGCCCACTTTCAGGGAAGGCCATATCCGGATCAGGCAGCCTAGTCCCGCCACAAGAAGTTAAAAGAAACAGTATAAACGTAATAAGTATAATCTTTTTCATAACATCTTTTTAGAATTAAATTTTTAGCCTTAAGAATTAAGCCAGCTTACAGCTTATAGCTTAAGACTTATAGCTAGTTAGTATACTGCCCAATAATGAGTCACAAGCTCCTCTGTATTAACAGTGCCATCCTCCTTCTCCATGCTTCTAATCCATTTATAAGTAGTACTGGCTGTTTGTATCGGCCCCTCGATTTCAATACTTTTGTAAGGAGAATTGCCAATAATATAAACAGTTACCACTTCATTTTCTGCATTATTCTCTACATAATAAATAATTGGACTTTCGGTATTATTTTGTATCTGTAAATTTTTGTGACTTCCTCTGTAAATAGTTGCATCAAGACCAAGTGATTGCTCTGGGTAAAGGCTCCTGTAATAAGAACTATGCGGATACCTTGTAATTATCTCTAAGCCTGCCTGCCATGATGGTGTAAATATTATAGTAGCTGAACCACATAAACCACCTCCATATTGCCATTCTTCCCTGCCCCCAAAAATCACCCATCCCCACTTATAATCCCACCAGCCTCCATCATCGCCAAGCACCTCCATAAAATCAATCACATCGCCCGGCATCCAGACTTTGCCGTTCATTTTACTAACACCGGTCACAAGGTTGTGTTTGCGATTTTCAATATTGGTGGAATAGTTATAATTAACCTGGCCCAAAATTTCATTTAAATTATGTTCAACAATTTTTGCTTTAATGTCATCGGGCAGGTTTGAAATTTGATTAAAAGGATGAAGCATCTCTCTTATTTCATCCTCAAGCCCTTTAAAGTGATCATAATACTCATTCAAACGCTCCAGAGCTTCATCTTCTTCATCAGACAATTTCGTTTGAGATTTTAGCTCTAAAATATGTTCAAAAATATTACTTTGATGCTCAGGCAAAGCCCTTAAATCGCTAAAGTTATAAGGGTTAATTTCATCTGTATTCAAAACCAACTCATCATAATAAGGATGCCCTAAAAATTCATCGGAAACCTTATATCTATACAAAAAATCCTCAAAAACCCCGTAAGTTACCTGATTTCCTGTTAACCAGTTATTATTTCGAGCATCTAGCCATAAATCGTTATAAGTTGGATCACCATCTAAATATAAACAATTATGCATACTGCTTAGATAGTGAAACCACATCAAAAATTCTTTTTGGGTTACATTCCTATAGCCGTAAAAATGATTATAACAATCTAAAAATTCCAAACTGCAAATAGATTCATCATCATTAATATCAATACTAGGTGCGGCATCTGGAAAAAACTCAAGTAACACAGAAAGAACTTTAATTCTCGATACTATCTCATCCTGATTTGAGTTATGCACAAGTAAACCATATTCCTGCCCAAAAGATTGTGGAGTTTCAGCAGCTAAAGTTGAATTACAAAAGAATACAACCAGTGCAATGACTGGAATCATAATGAAGCTAGAAATTTTGATTTTTGATTTTTGAATTTTGATTTTCAATTTAGATTGTTTTTAGCTTAGTGCTTAAGGCTTACAGCTTAAAGCTTAGAAATTATTGAGAATTAGTATTTTGCCAGCGGGAATGCTGACCACCTTCTACCCATATCCAGTTAGAAGGAGTATTTAATTTTTTTTCATTAGGCAGGCCTTCATACCAGCCGCGCCTTAATTCACTATCAAAAATTACCACAAACTCCCCCTCTTCATCAACAAGAATGCACCCCTGATTTTCATACCAAACCGATCCTTTAATACACTGACATTCACTTTGTGGAACGTACTGACAATCAACTGATTCAGAATCAACACAGGACAAAATATACATGCCAGCTGTCGATGTGCATAAAACCTCATCTTCAGTTTTATCAGCATCTTCTAATATGTTAGGGCTTATCCAGTGTGAATCACTACCATCATCTACCCAAATCCAGGAACTGGGAGTACCATATTTTTTATCCTCCTCGGAACCGGTATACCAACCCCGTCTGATATCCTCTTCGGTAATATTCGGACGATTTAAATCTTTATCTATCTCCTCAAGCAATTTCTCCATTTCTTCAATATCCTTATTTGCTAAGTCATAATTTAAAACACTCGCCTTAAGCTCATCAGAAGATGGTATACGAGGTTTTTTTTCAGCAGTGACTTGCCCTGTATCATCACTCGTTTTAAGAGTGCATCCAGAAGCAAAAGAAAAAATAAGAACGATTACAATTAGAAATCTCATAAATTACTCATTATCGGTTTCAGTTTCGGTATCAGCTTCCTCTTCATCATCCATTTCATCAGTTAGTTCTTCTGATGTTCCTTCTTCATCAGTTAACTCCTCATCCATATCTTCTTCAATTAGTTCATCAATTAGTTCTTCCACTGGTTCCTCGACAGTAGTAGGTTCCTCGACAGTAGTAGGTTCATCAACTGGAATTGTTTCCTCATCAGTAGATATCAAATCATTAGCCTGGCAAGCAGTTAATAGGAAAAATAAAGCAAAAAGTAGTGGTATAAAAGTTAATTTTTTCATAATTTTATTGTTTAAATATTATATTACCTCGATTTTACCTTAATAATGCCTTAAATGCCAAGAAATTGATATTCATCAAAGACCCTGCTCGGGAGGAGGAGTATTCTCCTTCGTCGAAATTATTGTCTCAATTCGAGTTGTCTAGATTTTTCGAAATTTAGCTCATCGCGTCAATGAACTACCTCAGAGCAAGCCTCGAATGTACTAAAACCAATAAATAAGAAATTATTCCCTAGCTTTTTAACAACGAGTTAAGCCTGCCCCTAAACTCTATTTTACTATCAGCATTAGTGCCTACTCTTTCAGGTTTGATGAATGAGTCTACATCTTCCGGATTTAAAAATTGTATTGTATGCAATACAGATTCATCATCCTCCTGATCTTCCAAAACCTGAAAATGTGATCTCAATTCATCTTTAACCTCCTCAACTAAGTAACGGCCACGATTTATAAAAAATCGAGCAGTCTCAGGATCATTATGATATCCAGTCAGAAATCTATACCCAAGTTTTTTAGCCTCTTTTGATAAGTTTGCGTAGAAATCTACGCCTACCCCTTTACCACCTCGAATGTGTGGGCTTATCTCAATATTGGCCACAAATAGTATATCTGATGATATTTCAGCAAGACAACAATTCATAAGGTTATGCACCTGAGGACTTGATATAACAAACGCAATTTCATCATCAGATTCATTAAGAACCTTGGCTACAAAAGGACCCTTGAGCTTCGGGATATCTTCAAGTTTTCTAGGTATTAAGGCCACTAAGCCAAGACCAGAAAGCTTACATCCTTCAATTTCACTTGCGCCTGAGTAAGCTTCTCCAACAGGCTGTGGGGGTCCATTTTGATCCTGTATCTCAGACATAAAGTTATTTAAATTATTGAGCCCTTCATTGTAATTCTAGCTGTATTTACAGCTAAATACAAATTGTAAATTTCAGCAAATCGCTCCTATAAGCCTGGTAATTAAGACTTGTAGTGTATAAAAAAACAAATGACCTCGAATATCATTCGAACTCATTTGTTTGGCTCGGGAGGAGGGATTCGAACCCCCGAATGCCGGTACCAAAAACCGGTGCCTTACCACTTGGCGACTCCCGAACGGAACCTTTGATTAGTCTAAGACCTAACAAAGTGTATCAAAAAGCTTGTTTCAGTCAAATTCTTTTTTAATTAAACTCATTCATAGCCTTTTCAATTCCATCAAAAGCCAAGGTATCTAGTATGTCTGGAATTTGCTGAATTACAGATTGCATTTCCTCTTCCTGTTCCTTGGTGATTTTTCCTAATACATAATCCTCAAGAGCACCCTTAAAACTTTCGAGTGGCTGAATTCCAATGCGTATACGAACAAACTCTTGAGTTCCAATCATTTGGATTATAGATTTCATGCCATTATGACCACCTGCAGAACCAGTAGATCTTATTCGACCTTTCCCAAAAGGAATCTCGACATCATCATAAATAACAATCAGATCTTCAACCGGAATTTTGTAAAAATGCATAACAGACTGGACCGCCTCACCAGATAAATTCATAAAAGTCTGAGGCTTCATTAATAAAGTAGTTTCAGCATTAATTTTGCCTTCAAGTAATTTCGATTTAAACCTATCGGCATCCTTAAACATACCCAATCCAAAATGCTTAGCCAAATAGTCTACAGCCATAAAACCAGCATTGTGACGTGTTTTTGCATATTTATCCCCAGGATTTCCAAGCCCGACTATTAGTTTCATACCCAAACTATAACAATGAAAATTGAAAAATGAAAATTGAAAATTCAAGACTTCCGACGGAGCCCCGCGAGCGGGAGTCGACGGCCGTCAGCTGAGGCCCCCGCTAAGCGGGGCTCTCTCAGATTTCAATTAATCAAGATCCATAAACGTAAACACCCTCTCTCCAATATAAATTTTATCCCCATCCTTCCCACCCAACTTCTTCATCTTTTTATAAGCACCAATTTTATTTAAAATATCGTGCACGCGATAAACACCCCCCGTCTTACTCATATTTGTCATAATGGCGATTTGTTCAATTCGTTTGCCAGAAATTCGGAAACAATCATCAGTTTTTTCGACAGTGTACTGTTTGGTATCAGGAATTTCCAAATGTGGACGAAAAACCTTACGCTGCCCCCGAAGGCGCGATTGATCGATCGCGCCTTCGGTGACGGAGGTTTTTCGAAGTTTAATAATCTCATCCTTCAGCCGATATAAAAACTGATCAATTCCCTCCCCAGTTACTGCAGAAATAAATAATGGTTTCTCTTTCTTAAATTCCTTTTTAGTTTCATCAATAATCTCTGGAATTGTTGTATCAACCTTATTCACAACTAATATCTGAGATTTTTTAAAAAGCTCCTTGCTAAATAGCTTTAACTCTTCATTCAATTTATTAAATTCCTCTCGGAGTTCCTCATGCGTTATATCAAGCAAGTGCACCAATATCTTTGTTCGTTCAATATGTTTAAGAAACTCGACACCTAATCCTTTACCTTTATGAGCCCCTTCAATTAATCCCGGAATATCCGCAACAACAAAATCGGTTTTATCCACTTTTACTACTCCGAGATTAGGAATAAGTGTCGTAAATGGATAATCCGCAATTTTAGGACGCGCATTTGAAATTCTGGATATCAAAGTCGATTTACCCACACTTGGATAACCAATAAGAGCCACGTCAGCAATAAGCTTTAGCTCCAATTTTAAATCCTTTCCCTCTCCAGGCTCTCCGAGTTCAGCAAAATCAGGCGCCTGACGAACAGAAGTTGTAAAGTTCGCATTACCTTTTCCGCCCAAACCGCCTCTGGCTACAACATACTGCTTTCCATGTTCAGTTAAATCAACAATTAATTCATCACCCTCATAAACCAAAGTTCCAACAGGTACTTTTAAAATTAAATCTTCACCATGTTTCCCAAATTTATTACTACCAAGCCCCTGCTCACCATTGCTAGCCCTATAGTGTTTTTTACTAACAAAATTCACCAATGTATTTAAATTTTCATCGGCTTCAAAAATTATGTTTCCGCCATTACCCCCATTACCCCCATCCGGACCGCCTTTGGGAATAAATTTTTCACGACGGAAGGAGGCGCTGCCATCACCGCCATTTCCAGCCTTTACATTGATTTCCGCTTCGTCAGCAAAATGCATTTTCTAAAAATTATAAAATTAACTATTACAAGATTACAAGATAATCAAAATATATAAAGTTAAAAATAATTTTGTAATTTTGCAATCTTGTAATTTTGTAATAGAATAATCTAGAAAACATAATCTAAACATCATGGATAGAACACAACTTACGACTTCAGCTGATCTCACAAGAGATGAAGTTGAATTTTTAATAAAGGAAGCTGACACCCTTCGCGATAAACGCACAGATGATCTTAAAGGAAAAATCTGTGCAAGTCTATTTTTCGAACCAAGTACCCGAACGCGTCTTTCTTTTGAATCAGCAGTGCTGAGGTTAGGAGGAAGTCTTTTTACTGTAGCCAATGCAAGCAGCACCTCAATGAAAAAGGGGGAAACACTTGATGACAGTATACGTGTTATCGAGAAATACGGCGATATCTTAATTATGCGACATCCAAAAGAAGGCGCGGCGGCAGATGCTGTTCGCTTCACTAAAAAACCATTTATAAATGGTGGAGATGGTTCAAACCAGCACCCAACTCAGGCACTTTTAGACATCTACACCATCAACCGTGAATTGGGTGGAGTGGATGGCCTAACAATCGGCTTCGTCGGAGATTGTAAATTCGGACGGAGTATTCACTCCCTTCTTTATGTACTCGCATTATACAAAGTCAAAAAAATCATTTTCATAAGCCCGACTCAGCTGAAAATCCCGAATTACTACCTTGATATGCTTAAGGAAAAAGGGATTGAGTATTTGGAAGATAGTGAATTAAACAAGCATGTGCCGGAAATGGATATCCTGTACATGACACGCATACAGCAAGAACGTTTTGAGAATCTGGAGGAATATTACTTCTTAAAAGGTTCATATATTCTTACATCAGAAGTTGTACGCCTTGGTAAGCCAACAATGAAAGTTATGCACCCGCTCCCACGCGTAGATGAAATTACAATGGAAGTGGATACAATGGAAAACGCCGCCTACTTTAGGCAGTCTGAAAATGGAATTTATATGAGAATGGCGTTACTTAAAACTTTATCTAAAAACTTTTACCAATAGTGGCACAATTGTGGAGCTGCTTCGCGTGGCACAATTGTGGATATACCACCACAGCGCCACAATAGCTCCACCACAGCGCCACAACAGAAATATGTCTAAAATTCTCCTAAAAAACGGCCGAGTAATGGATCCTGAAAGTAGTCAGGATGAGGTTGCTGATATTTTAATTGAGGACGATAAAATCGCAGAGATTGGCCAAATAGAGCCGGAAGATGGAATGAATGTTATTGATGTGACTGGAAAAATTGTTATCCCGGGAATTATCGATTTGCATGCCCACCTGCGGGATATGGATCAATCTGACGCGGAAACCATTGAAACCGGAACAAAGGCGGCGAGAAAAGGCGGAATAACCACTGTTTTTTGTATGCCAAATACAAGCCCACCACTCGATTGCATGGAAAACATCAAAAAATATATTGAATTGATTAAAGATGCACGAGTAGATGTACACATAGTCGGCGCAATCACCCATAAATTAAAAGGTGAAAGACTTGGGGAACTCGATGTCTATTTGGATTTTGGAATAAAAATGATAACCGATGATGGATTTGATGTGGAAGATGAACAGTTACTTGAAGAAGCTTATAAAAAAGCTAAAAACCGTGGTTTAATTATCATGACTCACTCCGAAATACACGAAATAGCACCGGATGGAGTGGTGAATGAAGGTAAAATAAGCGAAAAACTTGGAGTTCCGGGGCAGCCCAACGAAAAAGAATGGAAGGCTATTGAGCGCGGAATCAGGCTCGCAACAAAAGTAGGTGCCAGAGCACATTTTACCCATATCAGCACCAAAGAATCAGTTGAGCTTATCCGCCAAGCAAAACAAGAAAGTAATTTGATTACCTGTGACGCTACACCACATCACTTTTCCCTAACAGAAAATGAAATATTGGAATCTGGCAGCCAAGCTAAGGTCAATCCCCCGCTCCGCACCGAAGAAGATAGATTAGCGCTTATTGAAGGCCTTAAAGACGGCACAATTGATGCAATTGCAACCGATCATGCCCCACATACAGAAAGCAATAAAACTGATGACCTAAAAACCTCAGCATTTGGTATTTCAGGCTTTGAAACATCACTTCCTGCAACTCTTACAGAGCTCCATTTCAATCAGAATATGGATTTAATAGATGTAATTAGCCTAATGACTATTAAACCAGCAAAACTACTCAACATCCCAGTCGGGCGCTTGCAGCCTGGATTTGCAGCGGATATAACCGTTATCGATTTAGAGCAGGAAAAAGCTGTAGATAAAACACAATTCATTTCAAAAGGCAAAAACACACCTTTCCATGGAAAGACATTAAAAAGCTGGCCAATTATGACTATTACAAAGGGTTTTGTTTTTAAAATATAACCCTTGTTTTAAAACTAAAAAAATGTTATAATATATCAATA
>JAHJBZ010000071.1 GCA_018813295.1 Patescibacteria group bacterium
ATCTACAATTTAATTTTGTAATTTTAAATTTTGTAATGGATTACTGCCTAATTATCAGCGGTAAGGTCATATTTTGAATTTCCACCACCTTTACACCTGCAATTAATGCATCACGGTTAGCTCGAATGGCTGTGATCAGGTTTTCTAATTTCGGCTGAAAGAATACATAATAATCCTGTAGTTTCTGATAAGCGCCTATTTTTGCTTTTACTTCAACTTGTGCTTCCTGAAGGCCGATGAAATTTGAAAGCTCATCTTCGGCATTTGGGCCATTAAACATATCCAGATTTTCAAAGAAAACCTCTTCGCTGTATGCGATTTGTTGTTCCTGTGCACCGTAATTAGCTGTTAGAAAGTTGATTTTAGATTCGAGATCATTGATGCGTTCATTGGTCTTTTCAAGGATGATATTAAGCAGGTTTATGTAGTTATCCAATGTGTCCGCTCTGTTATTTGATTGGTTTAAGTATTGGAATAAATCTACAGCGAGGGCATTGTTTATTTGACTGAGTAGCTGTGAATCGGTTTGTATTGTTGAATCGATATCTATTGTTTTTTCTCCCAAATAAAATGTGGCCAGCATGCTTTTTTGTAATGCCATAGCTCTGCCCTGCTCCATTTTTGTCAGGTGCTGGCCGGTGCTTAACATATTTGTAAGCCAAATGCTGTTTTCCAGGGCATTTTCCTGGATTTCCACTTTCTCTTCTTCTTTTAGGCCTACTAAATGCACAGCTTGCATTCCAAGCAGGTGCCCTGAGCTAGGTATTGCAGATAGGTATTTTCGATAGCTATCAGTTATCTGATAGTCGACTTCATAATTACTCAAAACACCACTTTGAAAACCGTGTACTAAAAGTGCCCCACTTTCTTCCGCTTGCTGAGTTTGTGAATCTTCTGTGGGCGCGGCTGGAGTGAAGAAATCAGCAACTCTACCCCAGTTTAGAAAGATGATGATTGTGGCAAGTACTATAACGAATGTACTGACAAAAATATGCCAAACTCTTTCTTTATAAATAGGGCGGCTTAGTAAATCTTTTAATCTTAAATGCGCTTTATGATGTTCATGCGCATGATGTCGGACGTGGTTTATTGAAGGTTTATACATTTATTGGGTTCTATAAGTCTTACTATTATACCTTATTTTTGGCTAAAACTCAAGGGATTTACAGCTATTTACTGAAGAACTAAAGGGCAATTAACTTAAAGACAAAAAGCCCTTTAGTTACAAGCTCTTTAGTTTGTTGCCCATTTATTGTATCTTTATTCCGCAACTTAACGTTAGCATTATGAAAATAGGTATCGATGCCCGGATGTATGGAGTTACCTTCACAGGAATTGGGCGGTATAGTTCTGAGTTGATTAAGAACCTAGCGAAGCAAGATGGCGAGCATGAATATGTTATTTTTATGCGCAAGGAAGCTTTTGATTCTTTTGAAGTTCCAAATAAGCGTTTTAAAAAGGTTTTGGCGGACTTCCCGCATTATTCTTTTGGAGAGCAATTTGGTTTTTTAAGTATAATTAATAAGGAAAAGCTGGATTTAATGCATTTTACGCATTTTAATGCTCCTATTTTTTATTCTCGCCCATTTGTAGTAACGATTCACGATTTGACCCTTTCCTTTTTTCCCGGCAAAAAGATGACAAACTGGTTCCAGCGTCTTGCTTATCATATTGTTGTCCGCAATGTAACCAGGAAGGCAAAAAAGATTATTGCGGTTTCTAAAAATACCAAAAAAGATCTTATTGATGCCCTAAAGATTCCGTCGGATAAAATTGAAGTTATTTATAATGGAGTGAGTTTTAGATTTGGCGATGTTGAGCCAACTCCTCATCCGGATTTAATGCCTAAATTAGGCCTGCAAAAACCCTATTTTTTATATACAGGGGTATGGCGGGATCATAAAAACATAGTGGGTATGATAAAGGCTTTCGATGCTTTTAATAAGGATGTTGGCAGTCAATATAACTTAGTAATTACCGGTCCTCATAATCCTACTTATCACGAAATTCCAGATATCATAAAAGAATTGGGGGTAGAGGGCGATGTACATTTGGTAGGATTGGTTGCCGAGGGGGATTTGCTTGCACTTTATCAAGGTGCGCTCGCTTATGTATTTCCTTCTTTTTATGAGGGATTTGGTTTGCCGCCACTTGAAGCCATGCAATGCGGAACACCTGTTATCGCTTCCAATACATCAGCTACGCCTGAGGTTTGCGGGGAGGGGAATGCATTATTTTTTGATCCTTACAATCTTGAAGATATGCAAAAGGCGATGCGAACTGTTGCAACTGATGCTTCTGTTCGCCAGAGGCTTGTGAATCGCGGCTTTGAGCGCGTTAAGGATTTTAGTTGGGAGAAGATGACAAAGAACGTTCTTGATATTTATAATTCTTTTTAATTTACGAATCTCTTACTTTAGGACTTTTAAGACTATTAAGATTATTACGACTATTAGGATTTGCTTGTAGATATATTTATCCTAAAAGTCGTAAAAGTCACAAAAGTCCTAATGCTCTTAAGATTAATTTATGGAAAAAATAAGCAACATCGTAGGAAAACGGTTAAATCAACACAAAATCGGAGATTCGGCTCGGGCTTCTGAGGCTATTTTTAAGGCTAATCAGTATTTATCCCAATGGCTTAAATGTGAGTATGAGGATGCTAGGGCTTATAAGTTAAAAGATGGGATTTTGTGGGTTGGTACAGGTAATGCCACATGGAGTCAGGAGGTGTGGAGTGTTTCTAATTCTCTATTAAAAAAAATGCAGGAAGAATATGGGAAAGATTATATTAAGAAAATCTGCATACGTTCTGGAGTGAAGTGATGTGAAAAAATCAGTTATAGGAAATACATTTTTTGATATCTGAGGAATTTGCTGAGATTTTTTTAAGTAGAACTTGACAATTCAATCTAAATAATCCAGTATGTTAGCCTTTAATTTAATATAATCATGAATAAACCAAGTGAAACCAGTTTCGCTTTAGACTATGACAGACCACTTTCTTACAGCGATGATGATGGTAAACGTAACATAGACCTGATCGCAGAAGCAGCAGATGGGTTATATGCCCATGCTGATGAGGTGCATAGTAATTTATTACCAAGAGGAGCCTCTTTTGCAAATCATAGTCACGCACCCAAAGATGGTGATCGTCCGTCTTTATGGGCACTTGAAAGGCAATTAAAGGCTTATAATCATGAACGAATGAATACAGTAGTCGGCGTTCGTTTACGCTTAAATGATTATGTTAAAATGCTAGGATTAGGCATCGTTAGTGTTTCAATTGAGCTAACTGATCAGGAGGGTAATGCAGTGTTGCCAGATGACGATTTTAAACCTCTTACACTCGGCAATGTCTTGTCTCCGACACGTTTGCGTCAACAAATACTCGCGTTATTTCCAATTGATCAAGGTAACGCTGAACAGATAAATGGAGACGGGAAGATTCATGCTCGAACTTTTGCTTATGGTGAGAATATTGCTGATGATGTCGTACAAGAGCCTGATAGACTAACTGGTGGAAAGGGTGCTGTCATTGTTACCGAAGGCTCTAGAATTGGAGTTAGTGTACCTATTCTTAATCCAGCATTATTTGAAAGTACAAGAATAGCTTTCCAGAGAGTGCTAACAGATAGAATGAGTGGCCCTTCTCAAATCTATACATGCCGCAATCTTAAAACAGAAGCAGCATTAAGAATGATGAGGGAGGGGTAAGACCCGCTACATTCTTTTTGAAGCGGATAAAAAATGTACATCCGCTAACTAATACATTTTTATAAGTTGATTCGTCATTTCGTCGTATCGTTTTTTTTGTTTGACAACAGTATAAAATTTAATTAGACTATCGATCGCTATCTGTTATTACTTTATTATTATTCGTTTTGCTAAGAATTCGTTTGCAGCGCATAGGCAGAAAAAGAAGGCCTCATTACCGGATTGTAGTTACTGAACATACATCCCCACCGCAAAGTAAATATATCGACCAACTTGGTTTATATAGCCCTCTTGCTAAAGACAAGACTCTTGTTGTTGATGCGGATAAGGTGTTTGAGTGGATAAAGAAAGGTGCAAAACCTTCCAATACCGTTGC
This sequence comes from Patescibacteria group bacterium, assembly GCA_018813295.1. GTDB lineage: Bacteria > Patescibacteriota > Gracilibacteria > UM-FILTER-43-11 > UM-FILTER-43-11 > JAHJBZ01. Next base: position 4,094 of record JAHJBZ010000071.1, read on the forward strand.
GCGTCTTCTTAAAGGTGACGGTGTTAAAGGTATGGAGCCATATATTGTGGAAATGAAGGATAGGAAGAAAAAGAAACAAGAGGAGGAACCTAAGGCAGAGGTAAAGGCAGAGGCAAAGGAAGGGGAAGAGGGCGGAGAACCAGTTGTAGAACCAGTTGAAGAACCAGTTGTAGAACCAGTTGTAGAACCAGTTGTAGAACCAGTTGTAGAACCAGTTGTAGAACCAGTTGAAGAACCAGCTCCTGAAACAGAAGAGACTCCAACTGAAGAAGCAAAAGAGGAACCTAAAGAAGAGGAAGTCCCAGCCGAAGAAGAGAAGAAAGAAGAAGAAAAATCTTAATTTCGTATTTTGCATTTCTGATTTCGCATTTGAATCAGAAATCTGAAATGCAAAATGCAAAATAATTTTAATTCCTAATTATAAATACCATGGCTGATGACACTTCAATTGGAGCTGACAAAGATTTTGTGGAATACGTTATAAAATCAATTGTTAGCCAGCCTGATAAAGTCGTTGTAACGCGTACAGTTGACGATATGGGCGTTCTTTTAACTCTTCAAGTTGCCAAAGAAGATATGGGTAAAGTGATTGGTCGCAGTGGTCAAACTGCAAAATCAATTCGCATATTGCTTCGCGTTATTGGTTCTAAAGAAAATATTCGCGTTAATATGAAAATTGTTGAGCCAGAAGGCGGTGAGGTTAAAGGTGGTGAATTAGAGGAAGAAGCAGAGAAGGAAGAAAAAAGTATTATGGATGAGCCTGATCTTGAAGTATAATTAAAAAAAGTCTGAAATTCTTTATTTCTAACCAACATATTTATGGATGGTGGTTTAATGGTTACAAATGAGTTCAATATAGTTGATTTGATCAATTTAGCTGTAGCTATAGCTATAATTCTGGCAGGTACGCTTTCTGTGTTTTATATTTTTGTTGGTGGTATTTCCTTTATTCTTTCCGGAGGTCAGGAGGATAAGATTAAACAAGCGGTTCATACAATTCGTTATGCGATTATCGGTTTAATCGTAACCATTCTTTCTGTAACTATTATTAAAATCATTGGTTATGTTTTTGGATTTGATCTTCTTAGCCTAATTAGTTGGGAAAAGATCTCATTTTTAATGAGTGATTTAATAGATAGAATTGTGAGTGGTAGTGCCAGTTCTGTAGGAGGAGGTACCTTACGGTAATTTTTAATTTTAAATTTACAATTTTTATTGAATGTTAAAAAAGCTAATGTTTAAATATTTAAACATTAGTTCAATATAAATCTACCGACGGAGCAGGGTTGTACCCTGGTTCGGCGGCTTTTAGCTGAGGAACCATGGTACAACCCTGTTCCCTCAGAATAATTACTCTTCGTCGCTCATTGCGCTGACCTGGATGTTTTTCCAGTCATATGGGAAGCGGAAGTTTTCCAGTGCGCGGACTAAGGTTGCAAAGAAGCTCCACGGACTGCCTTTTGAGTAAACAAATGCATTTCCATTTTCCTGAACAGGATCGTAGTTGCTTACAAAGTCCTGATCGGAAATAACTGGAACAACACCATACTGCATAGCATTTTGAGCCTCTTTGAGGCATTCATTGCTGTCTGCCGGAATGAGGATAATATTTGAAGCTGCGTACACTTTGCGCTTGTTTTCGTCGTTATCCGGAATGATTGATATTTGTTTTGGATTTTTTTCAGAAAGATCAGTGAAATACTTTTGATATTTTTCTGTACCGATACCCATTAATACAATTTCTACAGGCTGTTCTAAAATGCCGTTCATTACATCCTGAATGATATTGATGTTGTTGTTATCAGCTAAAGGGTATGTAATACAAAGCAGAGGGATTTTTTTATCATAAGGCAAATCGAAGTCCTGACAAAAAGCAATTTTGTTTTTCTCTTTGTTCTGGATCATCTTTTTGCTATATTTCTGATATATCTTGTTGTCGTAAGCAGGTGTGATTGTTGGCATTTTTGAATTTTTAAATCTAATAATTATATCATAATTTAAAAGCGAAATAAAGCCTTTATACTGTACTTCAGCTAATTTTCATTTAAAAATAACATTTAATATTTTGTGGATCAGGAGGAAATTTTAAAACAATCGGAAGGGAAGAGATTTGTAGTAATAGACGGCAATCATCTTATTCATAGGGCTTTTTATGCTATTCAGGCGCCTTTAAAAACATCTTCCGGAGAGCAAACTAATGCCATTTACGGCTTTGCGAGTATGCTGCTTAATATAATCGAAGCCGAAAAACCAAGTTATATTGCGCTGACCTTTGATGAAAAAGCTCCCACCTTTCGTCATGATGAGCATGAGGGGTATAAGGCAACCCGAACCAAAGCACCCGACGAGCTTTATGCGCAGATTCCGCGAATTCGAGAATTGGTTGAGAAATTCAACATTCCTATTTACTCCAAAGAGGGTTTTGAGGCTGATGATATGATTGGCACTCTTGCAAAAAAGGCTGAGGAGCAGGGGATAACCACTTTCATTGTCACGGGTGATATGGATGCCCTTCAGCTTATAAGCCCTTATACTTATGTCGTTTTTCCTCATAAAGGCTACAGAGACCCCTTTGTCTTTAATAAGGAAGAAGTTGTAAAAAAATACGGTATTACCCCAGAGCAGGTCGTAGATTACAAAGCCTTAATGGGGGATAGCTCTGATAATATAAAAGGGGTGGAAGGGGTTGGCACTGTAGGTGCTACAAAGTTATTAAGAGAATACGAGACGCTTGATGGTATTTACGAGCACTTAGACGACATTAAAGGCGCCATACACGATAAATTAGAGAATGGGCGTGATGATGCCTACTTTTCCCAAAGAATGGCCAGAATCGTAACTGATGTGCCTTGCGATTACACAAAAGAGGACACGTCTGTTGAAACTTTGGATTACAAAGGTTTAGGTAAGTTCTTTGAAGAAATGGAAATGACCAGCCTAAAAAGGCGTTTGGATAAAATAACACCTGACGAGAAGAAGTTTGGAGAAGATCAAATGGCTTTATTCTGATTTTTTATCTTGTTGTTCAGCAATAACACCAAAGCTCTTAACAGCGAGAAGTTTGTCGGGTGGCACTGTTCCTGATTGATCGATATCAATCTTTTCCCATTCTCCAGTAACATGCTCTAAAACTAATTTTAATCTTCTTCTGTCGCCAACTATGCCTTTTTGCATGTGTGACCTCATTATTATTCCTTTAGGTTGACTCATATCTTCTATTACTACTAAGCTACCAGACCCTTCGCGTCTAGTTTCAATAGCAAATTTAATTCCAAGTGTTTGAAGAACGTCTGTTCTTTCTATTTCCTTAAAATCTATTTGCCCTCCTGCATCTTCAGATGCCAATTCTTTGATTCTTTTTATTGCTAAATCCCTTATACTTTTTATACCCTGCCCGGCGAGACGGGCAAGTTCAACTTTAGGGTCATGTACAACAAAGTTAAAGCCATTTATTTCATATATTTTATGTATTTGACGTCTAAATTCCACTAATAAATCAGTAATTTCTTTTGCACTATTAGATTGTGCAATCTTTTCAGCTGTTTGACTTTCTAATTCTGATACTTCTCGCATTTTACCTTCCATATCGTCAGTTCTTGTTGTCATATTATTAAAGTGTTATGTTACTTTATTTATATCATTTTTATTATATATTGTCAAGTCTTGTTATTTTATTGCATTATTATGGTATAATAAATTCGTCTGATTATCTTACTGATCATGACGATAGAATTTATAAATGATAAGGAGTGGGGGATTGAGACGGATGTCTTTACCTCTACTATAGAACGCTCTGAAGGAGTTATTGATCTCTCGGAGGGGATTTTGAACGTTGTTTTTGTTACAGACGCCTATATCAAAGCTCTTAATAAATCTTATCGCGATAAGGATGAGCCGACTGATGTTCTTTCCTTTAATTATCAAGAGGGTGAATCCGGGGCTTATGCGGATTTAGTAGGAGAGATTTATATAAGTGTTGAGACGGCAAAAAAGCAAGCAAAGGAAAATAAGTGCAGTTTGGAGGATGAACTTATAAAACTCTTCACACACGGGCTTTTACATATCCATGGGTATGATCATATCAAGGATGAAGATTTTAAGGCTATGGCGGCGCTGGAGAAAAAAATATTATATTGATTTAACATCTAACATTTAACATCTAACATTTATATCTAAATGATAGTTGTTAGTTGTTAAATGATACTTGTACAATTTTTTTGTTCAGTCTTTTTAATGGGTGTTAGCGGATAAATTCTGATTCTTTTGGGTGTCTGGATGAGTACAAAAAATATGCTCAGAAAATTTGTGATGAGTTTTTAGCTGTGTGTAGCGATCGTAAATTTTATGAACAAAAAATTTATACAGGTAGTTTTTTCGTGTTCACAATTTTTATCACTTTTTGGGTTGTTTTAGCCTTATTGGGGCTATATTTTTTATATAAAATTTGTTCAATCGATTATCTCTTATTTAAGACATTTTATCAGAACAAAAAATTTGATCATTGCAACAAAAAAATTGTTTTTTTATTAAAAAGAATTGTCAAAGAAAAACCTTTGCTGTAGACTACTTTTGATTTATAGAAATTGATTTGTTAAGTGGAGTGTTTGATCACTTTTTGGTCTTTTGATAGCGATGATAATTTGTTCAAAAAAGATACCCAGATACATTTCTCATTTCAATTTCCATTTCAATTTTCATTTTTTAAATAGAAATCGTAAATGCCTAAGGAACAAATTATTGCCAGCCTGGATGTTGGCAGCTCCAAAATACGTACTGTAATTGCACTTCTGGAAGAAGATAAAAAAATGCCTAATATAATAGGTGTTGGAGTTGCTCCTTCAACGGGTATGCGTAAAGGTAATATTATTGATGTAGACGAGGCGATAAGCAATATATCTGCAGCTCTTGAGGATGCCGAACGTATGTCAGGAGCGCCTATTCACCATGTTTTCGTTGGTATAAATGGTAATCATGTTGAGTCTTTCGACAGTAAAGGCGTGATTGCTATTTCCCATGCCGGAAGTGAAATTATTGAAGACGATATCAATAGAGTGTTAGAGGCTGCTCAAGCTGTTAACATGCCTTCGAACCGCCGAATTTTACGTATTATTCCTAAATCATTTTCTGTAGACGATCAACGTGGTATTAAGAATCCTATTGGTATGATTGGTGTAAGACTTGAAGTTGATGCCCATATTATTACCGGCCAATCAACTATTGTTAAAAATGTAGAAAAAGCTGTTCATCAGGCAGGTGTGGATATAGATGATATTGTTCCTGCATCACTTGCTGCCGCTGAAGCTGTTCTTTCCCGCCGCCAAAAGGAGCTAGGGGTTGTTGTTATTGATGTAGGTTGTGGAAGCACCTCAATTTCCGTTTTTGAAGAGGGTGCCACACTTCATACTGCTTCACTTCCTGTTGGAGGTGAGAGCGTAACCAACGACGTTGCAATCGGTCTTAGAACTTCAATCGATACCGCAGATAAAATCAAGATTGAATATGGTACTACTTCACCAGATGAGGTAAACGATCGTGAAACTATCGACCTATCACTTATCAGTAAAATCGATAATCAAAAGGTTTCTAAAAAACATTTAGCTGAAATCATTCAGGCTCGTTATCATGAGATCTTTGTAATGGTAAAAGATGAACTCCGTGCTATTGGGCGCGATGGAATGCTTCCAAGTGGCGCTATTCTTACCGGTGCTGGTGTTAAGATGCCTGGATGTCTTGATCTTGCCCGTGAAGTACTTGGTCTTCCTGTTCAAATCGGTTTCCCAACAGAGGTAGAGGGTGTGGTTGATAAGATAGACGATCCTGCTTATGCAACTGCTATTGGTTTGGTAGTCTGGGGATCTAAATATGAAGGTCGTTCTTATAGTCTTGCTTCTGTGGATTTCAAAAAATTCTTTGGCAATATGAAAGGATGGGTTAAGAACCTGTTGCCATAAGGTTTGCCATATTTAAAAATACAAAAACAAAAATAAATTTTCATATTTCGCATTTGATTGCGAAATCTGAAATACGAAATCCTAAAATGTTTTTGTTGTTTGACGTTTGGTGATTACTTTTGTGCCTAGTGCCTAGTGTGGCACACAAAATCAATCATTACATGTCAAATGTAGACGTAAAATTATTCATTAATTAAAGAACTATGTCTCAAACACTTAAGAATTTATTTCATGGCTCTGGTGCCACCGGTGCTTATGGTGGCGGCAGAATTACTTCCGAGAGATCAATGGAAGTAACACCAGATATCACACCACTTGCTTCTATTAAAGTAGTTGGAATTGGTGGGGGTGGCGGTAATGCCGTTAACCGCATGATTAGCTCAAAAGTAGAAGGTGTTGAGTTTATCTCTATCAATACAGATGCTCAAGCTCTGTACCATTCTCAGGCTTCTCATCGTATTAATGTTGGTAAGGCTATCACCCGTGGTCTTGGCGCTGGATCTGATCCAACCGTTGGTAAAAAGGCTGCTGAGGAGAGCAGTGAAGAGCTTAAAGCTGCCATAGATGGTTCCGATATGATTTTTATCACTTGCGGACTTGGCGGCGGTACAGGTACAGGCTCTGCCCCAGTTATTGCTGATATTGCCAAGGAACTTGGTATTCTTACCGTTGCTGTAGTTACAAGGCCTTTCTCTTTTGAGGGCGCACATCGCACTCAAATAGCTCTTGAGGGTCTTGAAGAATTGAAATCTAAAGTGGATACACTTATTACAATTCCTAACGACCGCATTCTTTCTATCATCGATAAAAAGACTCCATTAACTGATGCATTTATCGTTGTAGATGATGTTCTTCGCCAGGCTGTACAAGGTATTGCTGATCTTATCACTACTCATGGAATGATTAACGTAGACTTTGCCGACGTGCGTGCGATTATGCAGGATGCTGGTAGCGCTCTTATGGGTATCGGTTATGGTAGCGGTGAAAATCGTGCAGTTGATGCGGCACGTGCTGCTATCGAAAGCCCACTTCTTGAAATGTCTATTACTGGTGCTAAAGGAATCTTATTTAATATTACCGGTGGTAACGACCTTTCAATGTTCGAAGTTGATGAAGCTGCTAAGATCATCACAGAAGCTGCTGATACTGATGCAAATATCATCTTCGGTACAGTTATTAACGAAAACTACACTGGTGAAATTAAATGTACTGTTATCGCAACCGGCTTCAGTGAAGATGAGCAAAAGCGTCAACAAAATGTGTCCGCTGCTGGTACTATTCAACGCTTGGGTAACGCACCTACATCCAGTGCAAGTCTTGGTGGCACAAAGCCAGCCATGGTTCCTAAAAGGGCTGAGGAAGATTTAGAAGTCCCAGCATTTATGAGAAAGAGTTTGAAAAAATAGCATTTGATTTATATGAGGCAACCTCTTGTTCCCCGCTTAGCGGGGGATGAGGGGTTTTTCTTTTTATTTTCGTGGCTCGTGGCTCGTGCGCCGTACGCCGTGTTTTTTCACGAGGCACGAGTCACCGCACGAATCACGAAAGGATTGATTTCAAGCCAAATTTTTGCTATAATATATAGATAAAATATAAATAAAGACATGCCGCAGGCTACAAAAGTACAAACAGGGATTCAGGATATTAATCAGGAGTTTAAGGAACGTGAGGTTCAGGCGCGGGCTAAAGAGTTAGATATGCCTTATGTAAATTTGATAAATGTTCCTGTGAATCCTGATTTTGCCCGTTTTTTATTGCAGGAAAGTTCTGAAAAGGCTAATGCGGTTTTGTTCTTTAAAGTAATTAAGAATCTTAAGCTTGCTGTTACAGATCCTGAATTGCCTGAAACTCAAGCTCTCGTTAAAGATTTAGAGAGTAAGGGGTATAAGGTAGGTATTAGCCTATGTTCTGAAGAGTCATTAAAAAGCGTACAGAAAGTTTATTTTAAGGGGCAGTATATAAAGCATGAAGAGATGGAAAATGTTGTTGCAGAGGAAGATTTGGGCACTTATGTGGATGAAATAAAAAATCTTGAACATTTACGCGATAAAATAGAGAAATCCAATTACGATGCAGCCTTAAATTATATTCAGGTTGGCGGAATTAAAACCAATTCTTCCGATATACATTTTCAGCCGGAGGAGGATCATGTGTTGGTACGCTTTCGTATCGATGGCGTTCTAAAGCCGGTTTTTGAAATTAGTCGCGGGATTTATGACGGTATTATTAAGGAAATTAAACAGCTTTCTCATTTAAAGCTAAATGTCACTAATGTTCCTCAGGATGGCCAGTATTCATTTATTATTAATAAGCGAAAGATAAATGTTCGTGTTTCTATCCTTCCGAGCCATTATGGGGAAACTTGTGTAATGAGACTTCTGGATTCCGAGAAGACATTCCAGGATCTTGGGAAATTAGGGTTTGAAGGTGAGCCACTTAAGCATTTACAAGAGGCAATACAGCTTCCTCATGGAATGATTTTAGTAACGGGGCCAACTGGCAGCGGAAAAACCACAACCATGTATTCAATGCTTCAATCTGTTGATACCAAGGCCAAGAAGGTGGTTACTATTGAGGATCCTATTGAATATAATTTGGATGGCATCACCCAAAGCCAGGTAAACCCAGATGTGGATTATAATTTTGTTGTTGGCCTGCGAGCTATTTTAAGGCAGGATCCTGACGTGATCATGGTAGGGGAGATACGTGACCTGGAAACTGCTGAAACAGCTGCCCAGGCGTCTCTTACAGGGCATTTGGTTATTACTACATTGCATACAAATTCCGCCATTGAATCTATTTCCCGTATGACCAACATGGGCGTTAAGAGCTTTATTTTAGCTCCAGCGGTTGATTTGATTATTGCCCAGCGTTTAGTGCGGACTCTTTGCCCACATTGTGCTGAATCAAAGCCTGTAACTGAAACGGAAAAAGAACATATCCAGAAGGCTATAGAATCCATTCAGGCTAAGGGGCTGGAAGCGCCAAAAATGCCAACTGAACTAAAACACCCTGTGGGTTGTGATGCGTGTTCAGAAACCGGTTATATAGGGCAAATAGCAATTTCTGAAGTTTTGAGGTTCACGCAAGAACTTCGTAATTTGATTCTGGAAAATAAACCAATGTCTGAAATTTTTGGTTATGTAGGTCAGCACTCTAAAATGCTGACATTGCAGGAGGATGGGGTACTTAAAGTTATTCGTGACTTAACTACGCTAGACGAAGTGTATAGAGTTGCTGCTTAGTTTGATTTAAGATTAGTGATTAGCGATTTGATTTTTGATTTATTTAAAAATCGCAGATCGCTATTCGCTAATCTGGAATCGCTAATAATTATAAGTGAGTTGGTGGCGGTGTTTGTTCTTCTGGTTCTGAAGCAACACTCACTAATTCCTTTTCCTTTTTTGAAGGTCCTTCTTTTTCAGCCTGCTCCTGGGCTTGTTCCTTTTCCGGTTCCTGCTCTATATTCGCTGCGGGATTAGGTACTTTTTGATTCTCTTTGAAAATATCATATGGGATTTCTTTTTCGTATGCTGTATTTGCAGCGGCGATAACAAGCTCTTCATCTTTTGGTACATCTGCAACTTCCGGCACTTTGCCCTTTTTCATGCTATCCATTGTTTTAAGGAATGATCGATCGTCTTCATCTAGCTTAAGAGTTCGGATAGGGAAAGGAATGTTGATATCAAGCTCATCAAATGCCTTTTTAATCTTGTTGGCTAAATTTGAACGAACTGTTTGCCAGTTTTTACTTGATTCGATCCAGAAACGGATTTTGATGTTTATTGAACTGTCTCCAAATTCATCAACCAAAATAAGTGCTTCGGGTTTTGGAACAATATCTTTATCCCTATCTATAATTCCTTTAATAAGGCTTGTAACCATTGGAAGGTTAGTTTTGTAGTCCACGCCAACCACAAGGTCAATACGACGGAATGGGTTGGTTGAATAGCTGATCAGAGTTTCACCAAGCATTGTTTGATTTGGGATAACCACTTCAGTTCCATCTATAGCCTGCAAAATGGTTGCGCGCGTGTCGATACTAACAATAGTTCCCAGAATGTCTTCGACTTTAATAAAGTCTCCAATTCTAATGCGATCCTGAGAAAGCATAATAACGCCGGAAATAAAGTTTCCAATAATATCCTTTAAAGCAAAACCAATACCCAAAGAAAGGGCTCCGATAACTGCTGTAAAGTTAAGGCCGTTTATGGCTAAAGCAATTGTGATACCAATAATCAGAATTGTGATTGTTGTAATTCGCTCTACCAGGATCAGTGCGCTTTCCTGTACCTCATCGCCTTTCTCTTTAATAATTGCTTCCTTAATTGCCTTGGCTGCCATTTTGGCAACGATGTAAGAAATGAAAACAATAACGATGCCTGCAATCCAGTTATCTAGATTTGTTGCAACATATGTAAGAAGTCCCTGAATACCAGCTTGCCCCTCTTCAACCGCTAAATCTTTTCCAGCAGAAGCAGCAGAGCTTACGCTTGCTTCAAATTGGGCATATGATGTTGGAATTAATTTTTCGAACATTATTTTCAATTAGAAGATTTAAAATTCAAGATTCAAAATTAACTTTGTAATCCTTATATTATAGCAAAAAAAGGGTGAAAGATCAATGTTATCATTTAGGAAACAGGAAACTGGAAACAGAAAACAGCTTAATCCAGTTTCCTGTTTCCAGTTTCCTTCTATAAATTAATCAATCAACACTGCCTTTATCCGTCTAATGCCAGCACTTGATGACTGTTCTTTTTTAATTTTAAATTGCCCCAACTGCCCTAAATGCTCTACATGTGGGCCGCCGCAGATTTCCATTGACCAATCACCCATGGTGTAAACCTTTACATCTTCACCGTATTTACTTTCAAACAGGCCTATGGCTCCTGACCCTTTTGCTTCTTCAACGGTTTTTGTATCACAAATTACCTTTGCATCACTTTTGATTGCATCATTCACAAATTTTTCAACCTGCTCAATTTGCTCTGGTGTCAGCTTGTCGGGATGTGAAAAATCGAACCTAAGCCTTTCAGCTGTAATATTGGAGCCTTTTTGTTCCACATGATCACCAAGTACATGGCGCAAGGCTGCGTGGAGTAAATGCGTGGCAGTATGCAAGCTAGTAGTTGCTTCGGAGTTATCCTGAAGGCCACCAGCAAATTTCTGCTCAGCACCAGCGCGGGAGAGTTCCTGATGTTTCCCAAAGGCATTATCAAATCCTTTTCTATTTACCTCTAAATGACGCTCTACGGCTAATTCCTCTGTCATTTCAATAGGGAAGCCGTAAGTGTCGTAAAGATGAAAAGCATCCTCTCCGGAAATGGTTTTGCTAACCATTCGATCGGTGAGTTTTTCAAATTCCCTTAATCCTTTGTCGATGGTTTTGCGGAACTGTTCCTCTTCGGTTTGGAAGGTTTGGAGGATTTCCTCCTCATGCTTAAGTTCAGGATAAACATCGCCCATCATATGAATTACTTTCTTTGCGATGATATGAGTGAAATTTTCTTCAATTCCCAGTATTTTTCCATGTCTAATTGCGCGTCTCATTAATCTGCGCATCACATATCCCTGATCTATATTGCTTGGTTTCACCCCATCTCCAGCTAAAAATGTTGCGCATCTTATGTGGTCTGCAATTATTCTGTATGAGTTTGGGTTTTCGGAGTATGGAACATTTGTTAATGATCCGATTTTTTCAATTATTGGCTGGAATAAATCTGTTTCAAAAACATTTTTTTTGCCCATTAATACAGCTGCAACCCTGTCTAAACCGAGTCCAGTATCAACGTTTTTCTGCTCCAATGGTATAAATTGGTTATCTTTCGTTTTGTTATATTCCATGAATACATTATTCCAAATTTCCATCCAGTCATTTTCATTTTCTTCCGGATTACCGTGTGGATCTCCATCGCCAACCCAGTAAAATATTTCAGTATCTGGGCCGCATGGTCCGGTAGCTCCTGCTGGGCCCCACCAATTGTCTTTTTTACCAAGGTAAGCGATTCTGTCTTCCGGTATTCCAAGTGATTTCCAGATTTCAGCTGATTCTTCGTCTTTTGGAGCGTCTTTATCTCCTTTAAATACTGTTACAGCGAGTTTTTCTATCGGAATGTTAAGCCATTCAACTTCCGTCAAAAACTCGAAACTCATTTCAATTGATTCTTTTTTGAAATAATCACCCAAACTCCAATTTCCAAGCATCTCAAAGAATGTAAGATGGCTATCGTCACCTACATTATCGATATCCACTGTGCGTATGCATTTTTGGACACTAGTTAATTTAGTTCCCGCCGGGTGTTTCTCGCCAAGTAAATATGGAACAAGCGGGTGCATGCCAGCAGTTGTAAAAAGCACTGTTGGGTCGTTTTCCGGCAATAGCGGAGCTGATGGAATAACGGTATGTCCTTTTTCTTTGAAGAAATCCAGATATTTTTGGCGAAGCTCTTTTGCTGTCATTTACTATTTAGCTAGGTAACGACAATACGATACTACATGTGTGGAAATTTGAAAACTTGAAAATTTGGCATTAACCATCTCCTCCCCCAAATAAATCGGAGGAGGAGATGACACTACTCTTACCCCCAAACCCTACTTAAAAATGCTAAATCCATTTTTTCAATATTGGCAAGAGACAGAACCCTGGTAGGTTCACCTTCAATGCTACATTCTGTACCTATTTCAGGTTTTTCAAATTGAGCATAGGCTGAGTTCTGCAAACGTTGTTGCGGGCTCCAATTTTTGTCCCATTTTCCCAGAATTTCAATATTGCCATCATTGCCATAAATAACGAGGGAGCCTGGTTGTGTTGTAGATAACGATTCTCCAATCTTTAAATCGCAAATGGTATCACCTATTTTAAATTTTACGTTTGCCCTGAGGTTTTCGGCAATTGTTTTACGTATTTTTTGTGATTCCTGAAGACCATCCTCAAAAAGAACGAGATTCCCAAAGCGATCTATGTATGCCAATGTGCACCCTCCCGGCAATTCAGGTATAGAAGATGGATCCACTTCTTCAAGATTAAGTCCGTGGTTTTCCGCGAGTAATTTTGGCGTATAACTTGACCGATGTTGCTCTTTTTTACCATTATATAATTCGTTATCTTCATTTGGAAGAACTAGTAATTTTTTCACAGAGCTTCTAACGGCAGAAAGTGCACTTAGTGGCGTTGCAGTTATGCGAATATTTTCATCAAATTCAGCTCTATAAAACGGTTCACCGTTCTGATTTGCTTCCGTTCTTGGAGCACTATTAATGAAAAGCCCAGTTGTATTTGATTCAGGGTTTTCCCTGTGTAGCCGCACCGCTTCCCTCACTATATGATCGTGATATCTTTCGGGTACACCATGTGTATCAAAATGTTGAATCCCTGGTAGGTCAGACCGAATTGTTTCTGCTAAACGAGCCGCAACATCTGGTGAATTAAGCGGATCCCAAACTGGTTGTCCTCCATGGCAATCACTGAGTGAGAAAATGCGATCTGGATAATCTAATTTAGACATAATTATAATAAAATTAAAAAATATTACTGTTTACTTAGTTTTTTCTTCCATCGCATAACGGTTCCAGCACTAACATCAATAAGTCTGGCGATTTTGCGAATTGGTATTTCTGCCCTGATCATATCTATGGCTCTTCGAATTTTTGTAAGATCTGTATGTAATCCGTAATGAAATTCTTTGTAGTGTGCACTCCATGTTTTGCCGCATAATTTGCAACGTAAACGGTCTTGTTTTTTGTCGTGAACAGATATAGATTTTTTATCGTTTTTTCCGTAATTACTACAGGATTTATTTCGACAACTTTGTTGTGATATATATTCGTTCATTGTAAAAAAATATGCATAAAAAAACCACGAGATTCTTACGAACTTCGTAGAGATGCGAGTGCTAATTCTTATGTCTTATACTAAGTGTCAGAAAAGCTCACCACGAAGTCCGTGGGGCTCATCATCATTTCGAAATTAGATTGATCTAAGACAGAATTAATCATTATAAAATTAGGTTTTACTTAACTGTAAGCAGTATATCAATCATTTGACATTTGTCAATAGTGTTGTATCTACATAGTGTGAAATTTCTAAAAAAATAGCTAAGAACAAAGCATTTAAGTATTGTTTTAAATATATTTGAAATGTGAAATATGAAAAATTTTAAATGACTGACCTTGTCTTTTGCGCGAAAATTTGCTATAATATACAGATAATAAACTAAAAATATGGGAACAGAATCTACACAAGGGATTGATGATTTAGTAACTTTGGTAAGTCGTATCCCAACACAAGCAAAGAAAGAAATTATACAAGACTTATCTCGTGATGGTAAGCTTAACCCTAATGGAGTTGCACCTGAAGAAATAGCTAGACGCCTCGCAGATATTGATTCTCAAGATCTTTTAGCTGCTGTTGGCAGGGAAAGGTTAGGAGCTTTAATTCAATTGTCAAAGGACTCAGGCGCAGCAGAAGCAAGAGGTGCTTGGCTGGAACAACCTAGTCGGAAAAGTATGATGGGGAAAGTGGCAATGGAGTTGCGCGCAGCAGCAAAAGAAATTATTACTACATTAGCTCAGCTTGATAAAGATCAAGTCTAATAACTCAAAATTATGGAAGAAACAAACCAGGAACAAGTTCAGGTTCAAACCGAAGAAGCAGTTACTTCTACTGCAAAAATTACATTGGATCAGCTGATTAATCTTGCAATTGAAAAAGAAGCTTCCGATATTCATTTTGGCGAAGGGAGTCGTGTTGCCTTGCGTGTAGGCGGGCAAATTGTGTTTATTGAGAATATTCCTGCGCTTTTAAAGGAAGACGCTGACCAGATGATTTATTCAATGCTTACAACTGATGAAGAGAGAAAAAGGTTAGAGCGTGTTCGTGAGATTGACTTTTCATATACACATTCAACAGGTGTTAATTTCCGTGTAAATCTTTTTTATCAGAAAGGAAAACTCTCTGCTGTTATGCGTATGATTTCAAAGCATGTTCCTACCATGGAAGAGCTTGGAATACCTGAAGAAATGAAGAAATTCCTTTCCATGCGCGAAGGGCTGATTCTCGTTACCGGTGCTGCCGGTAGTGGTAAATCAACCAGTGTTCAGGCAATGCTTGGTCATGTTAATGATAATTTGGTGAGCCATATACTTACTATCGAAAATCCAATTGAGCATGTATTTGAAGACAATAAATCATTCTTCTCTCAACGTGAACTTGGAAAAGACACATTAACTATTGCTAATGCTTTACATTCAGCAATTCGCGAAGATCCTAACGTTATTATGGTTAGCGATGTTAATGATCTCGAAACGCTTGATAACGTTCTTACCGTTGTAGAGACAGGTCACTTGGTAATTGCTTCAATGTCCACCAAAGATGCTAAGCAAACCATCGAACGCATGGTTTCTATGTATCCGGAAAATCAGCAGAAACAAGCTCTTGATCGCATTTCTAATAACTTAATATGTGTACTTGCTCAAGATTTGGTAAATCGCATCGATCAATCTGGGCGCACGGCTGTTTATGAACTTATGATTACTGATCCTGGTATTGCCAGCATCATTAAACGTGGTAATTTCGGCCAACTTCGAACAGCCATCCAGTCCGGTGTTAAGGATGGGATGATTACGATGGATACTTATGCTTATCAATTGGCGGAGCAGGGGATAATTGCGCAGGATATTGTTACGAGGTTTGCGGAGTAACCCTAATAAGCTGTAAGGATTAAGTCTTAAGGATTAAGCGCTTAAGGCTAGGTTTTAAATGATCTATTTTTTTTCTAAAAAAGTGCTATATTGATTGAGCTTAATTATTAACTTTTATTGAAATGAAAAAAGATCCATTTAAACTTGCAGCCACTGCTCTTATGAGTTTGCTGTCTCTTGCAATTATTATCAGCATATTTAATCCGCCTGAATTTAAGTTTGATGTAAATTCAACAACTCACCCAGATGCTAAGACCATTACGGTTTCTGGTGAAGGTACCGTTGTTGCAAAACCTGATGTTGCAGAAATTACGGTATCCGTTATTACTACTGCTAAAACAGTAGATGAGGTGGTTAGCGACAACACTGAAAAGATGAATAGTATTACTGAAAAGATGAAGGAAATAGGAATTAACGAAGCAGACATTGAAACAACCGGCTATTACCTTTATCCTCAATACGATTATCCGGAAAGACAAAGTCCTGTTGTTACAGGTTACAGACTGGAGCAGGATTTAGGTTTAACAATCAGAGATTTGGATTTGGTTGATAATGTAATAGACTGGTCTACAGATCTTGGTGCCAATAATGTTTACGGGCTCAATTTCACGCTTGATGATGATACTGAGGTTATGGAGGAAGCAAGAGAAATAGCTTTTGCTGAAGCTAAAGAAAAAGCTGTAAAAATGGCTGCAGCAGCAGGTGTTAAATTGGGAGATGTATATACTTTTTATGAATACAGCTATCAACCGATGCCTTATTACGCTGAAGCTGGATACGGAAGAGGTGGTGGCGGTGGTGATTTTACAACTGCTATCGAATCCGGTTCTCAAGAGTATACGGTTAATGTGGATATGACTTATGAGATTGAATAGCTTGAAAAGCCATAAGGATTAAGTCTTAAGAATTAAGCAAGCTTAAGACTTATGACTTATAACTTAAGACTTGAATTACTCAACCCAAGTATCCTCCAGCGGTGTGTTTGGCGGGACCATTGGGAAAACA
>JAHJBZ010000072.1 GCA_018813295.1 Patescibacteria group bacterium
CAAAGCTTAATAGTTACAATATTAGTAACAGGATTCTATTATATTGTGTTGGCACTAGTTGTTGATTTTTTTATTGTAAAACTTGTTATTTCTCAAATTTCCTCCTATTGGTCTTTTGATATGAAATATATTTCTATAATACCCTTTCTAATTTTTATATTATCTATATTATTTGCATTTCAAACATCAAAAGAAGCAAAAAGAATATTAAGCATAAAAAATAAATTCTATTGGGCTATCACAGTATTAAGTTTTTTTATATTATTGCTGCTATTGGAAGTTTTTCCGTTAAATTATGTAAATATATTTTGAGAATCTAATTATTTCATTGTTGTTTTTGTAGCTGGCTGTTGTGGTTGTAGATGAATCCTTATACTTCAAATTCCGTCCCGCAATTATTACATTTGTATGCGTTGCCTATGTTGACTGTAGGTCCAAAGCTCAAGCCCATATCTGATTTTATTACACCACATTTGGGGCATTTAATTCTATTCCGTACCCCTGTCCACATAGAGTCGATGGTTGCCTCTTTCAATGGAGAGCTACCAGTGAAATGTTTTTTTAATAAACGTACAAATGCCTCGGGATCACTAACTATTCTTTCCAGATCAAATTGATGTTTAAGTAATTCTGGCTCTTTATAGCCAGGGGTTTCGATTTCTTTGAGGGCTGCTTGTATTGATTGCTTTAGTGCCTTGGGGTATTCTAAATCGCTCGGGTTATATCTAATTGATCTCCAATTTTTAATATCAAATGGAACTGCTTGACCATCTGGATATATTTGAATCACTGGCTTTTTGGCAATGTGGCGTATTGCGGCCTCATACATCACATTGGGGTTTGGACCACTTTCGATAGTCTCACCAGTGTAATCTATAATGGCCAAATCGTCGTCTAAAATATGGTCAATTATTTGGTCTGTTATTAGTCCTGGTGCAGCAATACTGTCTGCTCTGATTGGCTCATATTTTGTGTTAATAGCTGGCTTGTAAATAAGATTCATCCATTGATCCACTCGCTCTCTGACAATAGAGCCAGGTTGGCCAATTGGGGTAATGATGAAGCATTTTTTCTTGGGATTTGCTTTTCCTGTCTTTGACATAATAAAATTTAAATTTATGACTCTAATCGTCTAAGGTAAGTATCTTAATGGTGGGCCAGGTAGGAATTGAACCTACGACCAATCGATTATGAGTCGACTGCTCTAACCACTGAGCTACTGGCCCGCTCAAGGATCTAAGTTGAAAGATCGTAGTTAAAGATACAATATTTTTTTAAAATTCGAAACTCTAAATTCCTTGCTGGCTCCACGGCTTTGCCTGGAGCCAGTCAAGTCTGAATTTGGGCTCGCTGGACTCCACGTACAACGATGGAGCCAGCTCAACGGTTTCGTGCTTTAAAATACAATGCAATCTATTGTTTTAAGCAATAAAATGTGTTATAATTAATGGATATAATTATAACTTTGCTAAATGCCAGGTACTGACGATTCACAAATCATTGGACCGCAAAAGAGACCTGGATCAGCTCCTGATGTGACGTATGCAGATTTGATGGATGAAATTGGAGAATCTCCAGCACAGCAGCGAGAGGCCTTGATGGTAGATCAGGAGTGGGAAGAGACGGTAAAAGCTGTAGGGCCGGCAGCACTTGTGATTGCGGGCATATTGCTTTTGAAAACTTTGGAAGAGAAAGAGGAGGAAGCTGAAGAAGTTGAGACCCAGGAAGATCTAGAAAAACCTAAGGCTGATATTGCACCATTTGTTG
The DNA here is from genome assembly GCA_018813295.1 of Patescibacteria group bacterium. Classification (GTDB taxonomy): domain Bacteria; phylum Patescibacteriota; class Gracilibacteria; order UM-FILTER-43-11; family UM-FILTER-43-11; genus JAHJBZ01. The sequence continues at coordinate 1,768 of JAHJBZ010000072.1, forward strand.
GTGTGGATGTTGTGCCAGCTGAGCAAGGTGAGCTATCTGAAGATCAGGAGCGTTTTGCTAAACTTCGGGAGGAATTAACTGAAGAAATGGGTGACGCCGAATTTGCTAATGAGGTTGCTTTTTATGCTCAGAAAATTTATGAAAATACTGCTGTTCCGCTTGAGTTTGGTAAAAAATATAGCTCAAAGGTAACCGTTGAAAATTTTGATGGTTCAGACCGCAGAATTACTAATAATTGTGTTGGTTTTACAATGGCATCTTTGGCAGGTATTCCTTTTAAGATATCAGCAGAAGGGAGCAATGAAGGGCGTTATTTGAGTGCTTATGCCTGGTCTGGCAGGGATGGTTATCGCGATTTTATTCCAGATATCGTTGGTAAAGAAAAATTTAGATATGAAAGGGTTAAGCTAGATCCAGATCGCGTTGATGAACAAGTGAGCCAACACTTAGCAACAGGGGAATATGCTGTTGCTGCTTTTTTTAACCATGTTTTCTTAATTTATAAAGACATGGAAGGTGAGGTTAAAATGGTTCATTCCGGTGCGAATGTAGATGAGGCTGGAGTGGCCCAAGGTTACTCCAGGGCTAATGAAACTTCACTCTCTGCTTATGCAGTGCGCATGCAAAGACAAGGAAAGCCTATGCAGTTTGAGTTTGTAAGACTTCGCGATATTGTTGCTGTGGCAAAAAATTATAATAATAGAGAAGTCGATGAATTTTATCAGGCGGAAGCGATGCCTAGAGGTGCTACCACAGCTGAAGCAGTCAGGTTTGCTGAGCAGACTCAGGGTTTGGAATTTATGAGGCAAGGTGCTGTAGATAGCCAGGGGAAACCTTACATCACTTTATCCCGCTTAATGGACAGAGTTGCTGATGTAAGTGGGACTTCTATGGCAATTACAGAGGTTAATTATAATTGGGATGTTCATCAGGATAAAAATTTTGTAGGAAATAGGCAATGTGCGCGCACCGTTGGCAATATTTTAGGTTTAGGAGGTCCGGAAGGAGCACAGCATAACTGGATGTCTGTAACATGGGGGCTGGTTCCCGGGCTGATTGCCGGTAATCTTGAAAGAACCGGGCATACCGGAATTATTTATGGAATGGAGAATTTTATAAAGGGTGATGTTATTTGTTACAGGGGTGGCGAAGGAGCAACTGATTACGGTCATGGACGTTTTTCTCATGTGGGGATTGTGCGGGATGTTCTTACTATTGATGGTGAGAAATATATTGCCATGCAGCATAATGGAAGCACCCGTTTATTAATTGACCTTCTCCCTCTTAATCCTGACCAAACTAAATGGAAGGAGTTGAAAAAAAAGATGGATAATCCGAAAACCAGGGAAGAGTTTATTGCCCAGTATCCAAAACTGGCTCCTCTTTATGAATATAGAAGTGATTATCCTCAATCCGTTCAGGTGCTTAGGGCAAGGCCTATGGATACCTCTAAGGGCAGAGGAGGACGTATTGCTTTTGCTGTAAGAACTTCTACTTTGGTTCCGAAAAGGTATTATGCCTAATTGACGAAATAACGAAACAACGATACAACGATACGACGAAACAACATTATTGTTATCTAAGTATAATTAAAAATTTATGACACCAGCTGGAGTACCAGAATTACTTCATGGGCCTGACGATACTGAACCAGACCAAAAATCTGAGGATGATGCATTGAGTGATACATTAATGACTGGGCGTGAATTGTATGAGAGGGCGAGTGTTAAGATCAATCAACAGGAAATTTTAAGAAGGAAAGAAGGGCTGACTACGGATGAGGTTATTGGATATGTTAATATCACTGATGGTTTAGAATTTTTGAGATCTGGCGCAAGAGATCAGTATGGTAAGCCGTATTTTACTTTAGTCTATACTTTTGATCGAGCTGATACTTTTCGAGAGACTCATTATCCAATAAATCAAGTGGATTATAATTGGAATGTTCATCAAGAAAAATATTTTGTAGGAGAAAGGCAGTGTGCACGTACTGTTGGTAATATTCTTGGATTTGGCGGTGAAACTGGCGGGACACATGACTATATGGCTGTTACAAAATATCTGGTACCTGCATTAGTTGCTGGAAATCTTGAGAGAACAGATGGGCAATATACCGGGATTATTTTTGGGATTGAGAATTTTCAAATAGGAGATGTAATTGTTTATAAAGGCGGTGATGATATCAATGATTACGGCCATGGCCGTTTTTCTCATGTGGGGATTGTCAGGGATATTTTGGATATAGATGGAGAAAGATATATTGCCATGCAGCATAATGGCAGAACTCAGCTGCACATCGATTTAATTCCGCTTGATCCTGATCAAACTAGTTGGGAGAGTTTAGGTGAAAGACTGTCTGATCCCGAATCAAGGCAGGAGCTTATTGCACAGTATCCCGAGCTTGCGCCTATTTATGAATACAGGAAAGATTACCCAGAAACTGTTCGGGTACTTGAAGCAGAACCTCGGGATGCGTCAAAAGGAAGAGGCGGACGTATTGCTTTTGCTGTGCGCACATCAACTCTTTTAACAGAGCCAGAAGCTCAAGAGTATTTAGCTTCGAGATAAATTAAATTATATGTATTTTCAATTTTTTAAAAATCATCGGTTTGTGTATGAGTTAGCCGATTCTGGTGATGTTAAACCAGAAATAGTTGCTGAGGAGCTTGATGAAGTTGAAGAAGATGTGGATCATGAAACAGTGGCAGACAAACAGAGAGTTGCAGCAAGTAATCTTGGAAGAAAATTAGCAAGAGACGCCAATAGGGTACTTGGTGATGATATTACACCTGAACAAAGAGCTAGCGCGAGGAGCATGGGAAGAAGGATGCTAAAATCCTTGGAAGCATCTATTGGTGAAAGATCACCAGATGAAGTTGCAGATGTTTTGGATGATTTTCAAGAACCATCAGAAGAATATACAGCGTTGCCAGAAGGCATGACGCCAACCGCAGCCCAACAAATGTATGAACTTTTTGGTATCTTAGAAGAAGAGCGAGGTTCAGAGGTATCTTTTTATGCTCAGGAAATATATAGAAATATTCAAGATGCACTTGAATCCGGGAGGTTCTATCTTACGGATGTAGTTGTTGAAAATTATGATGGCTCTGGGCGCGAAATATTAAATAGTTGTGTTGGTTTTGTAATGTCAGCTTTTGCAGGGCTTCCTTTTAAGGTTGCTAGTGGAGAGAATGAAAATTGTTATTTGAGTGCATATGGCTGGGGGAAGACACATCAGACACCTAAGGGAAAAGATGGTATGCAACACTTCATTCCCGATTGTGCTGGTGAAGGAGAACCACCTCGTTATACAGATGTTCAAGAGCTAGACCCAGAATCAATTGACGAGCAAGTGGGACAACATTTGGCAGTAGGGGAATATGCAGTTGCTGCGTTTATGAATCATGTTTTTTTAATTTATAAAGATGGTGCAGGTGTAGTAAAAATGGTTCATTCTGGTGCTGTTGTAAATGAACAAGGTAAAAGGCTTTCAGCTCCAGGCAAAAGCAGGGTTAATGAAACAACCTTAGCCGGTTATGCTAAGTATATGAAAAGACGCTATCCGAGATTAATGCAATTTAGATTTTTGCCTATTAGTGAAATTGTAGCAGCATCGGAAGAAAGGGATGATAGGGAAGTTTATAAATATTATTCCTTTACCCATCTGACCAGACGTGCGGCTTAATTTATTCCTCTTCTACTTTAACTACAATTTTTACTTCTACGCCTTCTGCTAGTTGTAATTTTACCTTGTGTTCGCCGAGGTCTTTTATGTGACTTTTCATTTTTACCGCTTCTTTGGCTATCTCTATCTTATGTTCTTTTTTCAAAGCTTCGATAATATCCTTTTCAGTAATAGAGCCATATAGTTTTTTGCCTTTGGCTTTCTTCTTGAATGTTAGTCCAACATTAGCAAGTGATTCTTTCGTTTCTTTTGCTTCTGCGATTACTTTTTCTAATTTTTTAGCACGTTCAGCCAGAACTTGTTCCGCTTTTTTCATTAGTGATGCTGTTGCTGGTTCAGCTAATTTTTGAGGCAATAGAAAATTACGAGCATAGCCAGATTTAACGGTTACTACGTCCCATTCTTGGCCTAAATTTGGAACACGGGTTTTTAGAATTACTTTCATTTTTCAAATTTTATTGAATAAAATTTATTACAAGATTACAAGATTCAAAATTACAAGATTATTTTTTCGTAGCCTATTTTATATTTAATTTTGTAATTTTGTAATAACTAATTTTGTAATATTAAAATTGTTTAATTATCCAGGATAAAAATGTGAGAATACCAGTACCTTCTTTGAATGTGCGATCAACTTTAGCATACCAGTTTCCAACAGATGCAAAACGGTCACTGGTTGTTGCTAAATTATCGAAGGTAGCGTTTTGGATTTTATCTGACAAGGCAAAGTAATAAGTAGGGCTATAAAGGAAAACTGCAGGCACTTCCTGGCTAATGATCTGCTGAATGTCGTTCAGTGTGTTTTTGCGATCTTCAGCTTCTGTTTCGTATCGCGCTTTTTCCAGCAAGCTATCTACAACGAAATTTTTGAATTGTGAAAGATTTAATCCGCTCTCATTAGCCTGGCTACTATGCCAGTAAGGATAAGCGTCGAGATTATACCCCAGGTTCTGACCAAAAATCAACAAGTCATATTCACGGCTGCTCACACGCTGTTGAAATATTCCGTTATCTAAAACTTCAATATTCAAATCAACGCCAATTTTTTTCCACTGTTCCTTTATAATTTCAGCAACCTGGCTGTAGGCTTCCGGCTTCATGCTTGTAATTAAATTTAAGGTCAATTTTTCTCCTTCTTCATTTTCTCTGATTGGCAATTCTTCAGCGACTTCATTTTCTATTTCCAGTTGTTGTTTTTCTTCTTCAAAGAAAGTGGTTTTAGTTCCATAAGTGATTGTAATAGCATCAATTAATGTTGTTTCACCGTTGAAATCTGTTGCATACACTTCAAATATATTTTCTCCAAGCTTAAGGTTGTCGTATTCAGTGGTGGCCATGTAACTCCACCCAGGATCTCCAGGGACATATTTGCTTAGTTCATAATCGTTAACTGCAATTGATTTTGTGTTTGCTGGCGCTGTTCCTGTAATAGTAACTCTGGTATCGGTTGTTCTGTAATCCTTTCCTTCGTTAGGGCTATTTATATAGGTGACTTCACTTGTGCCTATGTCTTCGTTGATATCTTCGCATTCTTTGTCGTTTTCTTCACACTCTTCTTCCAGAGACGCAGGATCCTGCGTCTCTACGTCATCCTCCTCCTCGGACGCGAGATCTCGCGTCCCTACTTCGCATTCTTCGTCGTCTTCTTCGCATTCTATTTCTTCTTCATCTTTGCTAGGAATTTTCCACTCAGTATCAAATAGGGCTCCGTTTGCTTTTTTTACACTGTATTGATGAACCCAATTTTCCTGGTCGATTTCAAGAAGCGGTGTGTCTATTGTTTTATTCTGGCCGATTTCTTCTATTAAACCTTCTTTATCCGTTCCCAATTGCAGGGCCAAACGCACAATGCTTCCTTTCAGCTTAGGTGATTCGTTGTTAATGAATATGGCTACATATTGCGGAAGGTGATAACGCACTAAAGTCATTTTTTTAACGACTTTATCAGTGTATTCTGCTGGCACGTTCCTAACTCCGTCCAAATCGCTTAATTTTTTTTGCAGATCCTGGAATGTTGGGAATACTTTAATTAAAATATTTTCGATGTGTGCGGGTGAATCGTAATAATCCTCAAAAGCCTCCAGGCTTATTTCTACGTGATCACCGAAATGGTTTTGAGCTATAAATTTATATCTACCCGAACCTGTTGGCATAAAGTTGAATGGGGCTGTTTCCAGGTATTCAATAGACTCATTTTCTAATAAGTGGCGAGGAAGCAGTCCTGTCATTGTTTTTACCAAAAAGAAAGAATCAGGTCTTTCGAGTAGGAACTGTACTGTTCGTTCATCAATTTTATCTATTCTTATTCCGCTGTAATCGTTGTAATTTAAAATAGTACCATTAAATACAGGATTCTTTATCACGTCGTTGTAGGTAAACATTACATCATCTGCTGTAACCGGCTCTCCGTCATGCCATTTTGCCCCTTCCTTGATTACAAATGTGTATTCCTTTCCATTAGAGGAAACTTTGAAGTTTGCAATGTCACCAACGATATCTTGTGTTTCTGAATCATATTTTGTTAGTCCGGAAAAAATCAATTGAGTCAGATCATGAGTAATAGATCCCTGATGAACAAAAAGAGGATTTAACATTTCAATTGTTCCGACAGCACCTTCAGCGTAAACGCCTCCATCCACTGGTGTAAAATCCGTGTGTTCTAAATAAAAAGCATGAGCTATTTGGAAGCCTGCAATAACTACAATCAAAGCCAAAAAGGCTATTATAATTTTTTCGACTTTATTCAAGTGGCTAATAACTTTCTTCATTTCGGATTTTTTTATGTCGCACTATTAATACGAAAAACTCTAAAGCTCTGGACTTTGAATTCGAATTTTTCTAATTAAATAAGTACGATTAGAATTGCATTAATCATAAAAGCAGCTCCTAATACAATTGTTGCGTTATAGATAAATTTTTCCGGTCCGCGTTTGGTAGACTGAAAACTTTCTCCGCCACCGAATACAGCACTCAAACCACCATCTTTATTTTGGACGAGAACTAATATTATCAGAAGAATTGAAATAACAACCTGAATTATTAGAATGATATTTTGCATATTGTTTTGTTACTTTCTTAAGCAGGAGGATTTTAGCATAGGTCTTTTAATGATTCAATACATTCCATTAGGGCTTTCATGCGGAGCGCTATGAGATACTCTGGACAAAATTTAAAAATCGTGTTAGAGTGAATCCTAAATTATTTTTTTGGAATGAGATTTTTTAATTTTATACTTAATATCTTATTCCCTCCCAGGTGTGCTTCTTGCAAAATTGAAGGAGATTTTTTATGTAATGAATGTATTGCGAGATTAAAGATTAAAAAGATTAAAGATTTAGGTCGTTTTAAGCAGAATGAATTCCAATATCTCGATGGGGTTATTTATGGATTGGATTATGCCGAGAATCCTCAAATTAAGGCAGCATTGAAACAATTTAAATATCGTTTTACTAAAGATTTAGTGGATTATTTTAGCGATTTAATTGCCTGCAAATTAAATGAGCTGTCTATGACTAAAAATAAACAAATTATTCTGGTTCCCGTACCCTTACACAAGAAAAGATTGAATTATCGTGGGTTTAATCAGGCAGAGCTTATCGCCAGATCAGTTCAGGAGAAAATGGGCGATAGAGTACAAGTTTTAAATCTTTTGGAAAGAGTCAGGCATACAGATCAGCAGGCAAAGCTTAATAAAAAAGAACGGCAGGAGAATCTGAAGGATGCTTTTGTCATCGAGTCCGGACTCCAATTGGAGTCCGGACTCGACACAGTTTATTTTGTTGTGGATGATGTTTGTACGACCGGTTCTACTTTGGAGAATTGTGCGCAGGTTTTGAAGAAGTCAGGTTTGCAGAGAGTTTATGGGTTGGTTGTTGCTAAAGCACTGAAGAACTAAAGGGCTTATTACTGAAGGGCCTTTTTGTCCATAAGTTAATTGCCCTTCAGTTTACAGGTTAGTTATTGTATCTTTGTATTGTCCTCTAATTTTTAATTGAATGATCAAATTTGCTGTTATTTCCTTTCCCGGTACCAATTGTGAAGCAGAAAACATACGTGCATTTAAACGTGCTGGTATGGATGCGGAGATGATTTTGTGGAATGACCCCGGAATTCTTGATAGGTCACGCTTGGATGAATTTGATGGTTATTGTATAGCCGGCGGTTTCAGCTATGAGGATCGTGGCCGCAGTGGCATTGTTGCCGCCCAGGACCCAATTACCGAGGTTTTAAAGGAAGAGGCGGACAATGGGAAAATTATTCTTGGAATCTGTAATGGTGCTCAGGTTTTGGTTGAAACCGGGCTGATTCCAGGTTTTAATAACAAAGGGCTTGCCATTGCGCTTGCTTGGAATGAAATGAAAAAAGGAGATGAGATAATCGATACAGGCTTTTATAATATTTGGGTTCGCCTAAAAAACTCAGCTCCAAAAAACAGATCAGCTTTTAATGATTTCGATGATTTGCTCCATATTCCTATGGCTCATGGTGAAGGACGTTTTGTTGTTGAAGATGATGTTTTACAGAAACTCGAAGATAATAATCAAATTGTTTTTAAGTATTGTGATGAAAATGGAGAGATAAATCCTGATTTCCCCTATACGCCAAATGGAGCTACAGCCAGCATTGCAGGTATCTGCAATCCGGCAGGTAATGTAATGGCTATAATGCCTCATCCGGAACGTGACCCTATGGGCAATGGAAGTTTAGTCTTTGAGTCAATTAAGCGTTGGATCGAAGAAAAGAAAGGAGTTGAGCACAAGTCACTTGGAGACTATGAATGCAAAGAGGATATTCGAGAAGTTAAACATTCTGATATCGAGTTTTTTATACGCTTAATTATTACTGACAATGCAGAACGTACAATTGAAGAGGCTTTGGTTCGCAAGGGGCACAGTCTTCATCTTGATCGCTATGAATATTTTGGCGTGTCCCTTAATGAAGGAGTTGATACCCAAGATGCCATCAAAAAAATAATGGATACAGGAGAACTTGCTAACTTTAATAAGCATCTTGTTTACGTTCGAGTGGGGGATGAGATTTTTTCTTACGATCCAGTTAAAGGCCTCAGTCCAAAAGACCTAAATGTCGATGACTTTGTAATTGCTACAGATAGAAAGGATTTTGTTGGCCAAAGTAAAGCAGCTGCCATTAACCATCATGCTGGTGATATTGTTAAAGAGATTCATTATGGGATTTTGTGGAACTTTTCTCACGCTGATAGCACTACTGTTGACCGGGTAATTGAATCTAAGGTGCTTTACAATCCTCATTCGATGTACTTACTACGTTCGTAATTTCCAATCTCCAAATCCCAAATCCCAAACAATATACAATTACCAAAATTTCAATGTCCAAAACTATTATTTTATTATTGATCAAAATATAAGTTTGGAGTTTTGATTATTGAGAATTAGAATTTGTTTTGGAATTTGGTGCTTGTAATTTGGAATTTATACATAAAGTTATGCCAAGACAGAAAAAAGTATGCGTTTTAGCCCATAATATACGCTCGATGCACAATATCGGCTCTATTTTTCGTACCTCCGATGGAGCTGGCGTTTCTAAGGTTTATTTAACCGGTTATTCAGCTTGTCCGCCGCGAAAAGAAATTACAAAAACAGCTCTTGGAGCAGAGGATTTCCTGCCATGGGAATTTTATAAAGATCCGGTTGAGCTCGTTAAAAAATTAAAAAAAGACGGTGTTCAGATTATAGCTCTTGAGTGCCTGTCTTCCGGCGAAGATATTTTTAAATTTAAACCAAAATCTTGTTGCTGTTTAATTGTAGGCAATGAAATTGAAGGTGTTCCAATGGATTTACTTGATTTATGTGACGCGACTGTTGAAATACCCATGCGGGGAATGAAGGAGTCGCTGAATGTTTCCGTGGCATTTGGGATTGGGATTTATGCGCTTTTGAAGTGATTTTTTTACCCTCTCCCAAGATGTTCAACCTGTTTTTCGACGGTGAAATCAGGCTGAATGACTATTTTATATTTTGCATTTGTGCTACCAGCAGCAATATTTTCTGGTCTTTCGCCTTCAAATCCGGAATATTCAATAACAAGGTTCTTGTCTTCACTATGTATATCAACCCAAGTATTTTCCAAACCAAGGTTCAATTCTTCATTTAATTCTTCAATGATATCATGAAGTTGAAATGATACTTCTTCTTTTGCTATTATATCCCTTTCATTTTTTATAGTTTTTTCCTCTAACCTTTTTAATTTGGTATTAAGGGTATCAACTTTATTTTTAATTTCAGAAAAGTTTTCTAGGCTTTCGTCGCTTTCCGATAATGTTGGTTCTGGTTGTGGTGCTTCAGTCATTTTTTTTAAATAGAAAGTAAAATTATCATATTATTATACCATTTTATTGTTTAAAAAACAAGCATTAACATAATACATTTAATGGATTTATGCGCTTGTGAGGTGATTGTTGAGCTTCCCTGTATGCGATATCCAGAAACTGAAATTGTTTCTATTTTAAGTTTCAGTTTCTGTTTCAGGAACAGGATACAGTTTTCCTATTCAACCGTCGCTTCCGCATAAACAGTATTTCCAGTCACGTCTTCTGTTTCTGCGACAATCAAAAGCCTATCACTGCCGGTTAGGGCGGAGAAAATGACGTCTAGTTGATAATCTGCACTATCTGCATTGAACTGGGCAGGGGATAGCTCTACGTTGTTTTCGATTGCATTATCTGACCCACTATTGGTTCTTTCGTCGAAATCCACTTCTTTTTCCTCTAATAGCTGGCATTGTGCGTCATAAACGGAAACTTTTACATTATTTATATCCAATTCATCACGAGGAGCAACTATGTGAGTCTGAATAGTTGGGTTTGCCGGATCGATTAACTCAGGAGTTGTGATTTCGATAGTATGATTGGTCGTATTACTGTACGGAAGATAATTGAATGGATTTACATGTGGTTCTGCCTCAGAATCCATTACATTTTCACGTATTTCAAAGTGCAAGTGTTCAAAATCTGTTTCTCCGCTCATGCCACTTAGAGCGATTTGCTCACCTTTTGTTACCACTTGATCCAGCACCACACTTATATCGGATAGGTGCATGTAGAGTGAGTAATATGTGCCATTGTCTTCATGGCGAACAGCAACTACTGTACCGCCGTTTGGATATGGATTATCAGGTTCGCCTTCATAGTAAACTGTAGTCACAGTTCCATCTGCAACTGCGTAAACAGGTGTTCCGATTGTTGCTGGGATATCAACACCTCTGTGGAAGTCATAGATATAATCCTGTGATGCCTGCAATCTTGGTCCAAATGTAGAGCTCACTTCCTCCGGTGTCATGCCAGCGCTTATTGGCCAAATTCTGCTTTGATTAACAGGTCCATTTACCGGAGTTTCCGGTGTGTAGCAATCAGAAGGCTCCAAAACTTCAATTTCTCCTTCAATCATATTTACGTAGGAGTCGTAATAATGAATAGCCAGTCCGGCAAACATAATACTGCTTCGGAGTGCGTTTAAAGTTGCATCAAATACTTCTTCCATGAAAAGATAGCCTTCGTCAGCAAAGGTAATTTCCGGTTCTTCTAAATTGATATTCGTTTCTACACCAAAATTCAGAGGTATGAATGTATTTGCTAAATTGTTTTGTGCGCGGTTAATAAACCATTCTTCAGAATCAGTGAAATTCGCTATGGCTATGTAGTCTAATGGTGAATCGATTGCTGTGAATGGAACCCATAAATCTCCAACACTTGTTTGATACCAATAAGGCACGACTTCAGTAAGGCTCATTTGCTGTCTGTTTGCAATAATCATTGATTTACATGTCTCCAGAATTTGGATAAAGTTGCTTTGATGTTCATCGTTATATGCATCATTTCCTTCTCCGTTATTTCCTTCCCAATCATCGAGTGTATGAGGTTCGATATCAAAATGAATTCCTTTGAAATCATCAGAAGTTTCCGCGGTTAAAAGGTTGAAACTGATTATATTTTGACACTTCTCTATCGGTCTATCCATTTGCTCAGGTCTAACCCAATTTGGGTCACCGGCTAGGTATTCAACAGCAATGTTGTTTTGGTTTGCAAGTGTTAGGAAATCTAACATGTTTTGAACGTCTGTCGGGTCTGCAAAATCAAATCCACCACCACCTGCCAGGAAGATTCTGTCGATTGCATAGTCCGAATTGCCGTGGGGCGCCTTAAGGAAGTTAATAAACTCTGTCTGAAGGCTCGGATTACCTGCCATTACCGGCCACTGACTCCAAACCCATAGACCGCGCGAATTTTCATCAGGCAAAACAGGATTGTGTTCAAATGGTATATCAAGCATGCACTGTTCGCTGCATCCTTCTCCTCCGTCACACTCTTCCCCGTTATCAGGATCGATAATTCCGTCACCGCAGTAAGAAGTTTCTCCTATTACATATTGGCATGTTGCATTACAGATATAGCAGGAATCTAAACCGTACTCACATGATTCTGTGACAGCATTTCCATCATCACACATCTCACCACCTGCCACTTCAACAACTCCATTACCGCAAACATATGTTGTTGCGGCACCTCCACCGCCACCTCCACCACCACTTCCACCACCACTTCCACCGGTGTTTGGCTGGGTGCGTGCAATTGTTGCTAACTGGTTTTTTCTTTCTTGTGAGATTTCTTCCCCCTCTTCCGGTTGTGGCTCGGATGTGGCTTCCACCGCGGCGGATGACTCGGATTGTGGCTCTACGTCTGTAGCTAGTGGGTCTACAATTGGGTCTTCTATTGGGTCTACAAGGGTCTCATATAAAACTCCGAGTGCTTCAATACGTGTCATGTCTTGAAATAGTATATCCGGAATTAGATCTGCGAATTGTTCTTTAATATTTACCGATGAAATGTGATTAATTAGATTTTCTGGATTTAGCATCTGAAAAATAGTTCCAATTCCTTTAAACCAAGAAATAGGGGACTGGGGCTTTAAAAACTTTCCCCCCTCCTTTAAGAATCCACTTTCTTTTGCAATACATATATAAGGTGCAAACCAAGCGTCTTTTTCTACATCGCGAAAGTAAACAAAGCGCCAATTGCGTTTAAAATTATCCTGAATACAATTTAATGCCTGTTCTTCCGTAACGCCACTGGCGAGCATAGCTAGTTTAACAAACTCCGCTTGATTAATTGGTTCATCTGGCCGAAAATCTTCATAATTATTTGCTGCTATGTAGCCTTGATCTTTGAAATAATCAAAAGCTTCTTGGTTTTCATACCCAAAAACATTATTTGTAAAACTTGTAGACAAAAGGATGAGTCCAACAAGGAGGCAACATACAGATTTAGAAAATTTCATATAATAAATAAGATAAGTATGGCTTAACATCATACTATTTTTTGTGGATTTGTAAAGGGTTTTAATCGGCTTATTCTTTTTTTTGAATTTTTCGGCTTTCTTTAAGAATTTCCAGATACAGTTTTTTGATTAATTTGTAATCAATTCCTTGTTTTTTAGCTTCTTTTTGGAGCTTAGAAAGCATTTCTTCTTCTCTTTTTTTATCCTGAATTGGCAATTTTTCCTTTTTTTTGAGTTTAGCTAATTTTGGCACAAGTTTAAAACGCCTGCCCAATAAAGCGATGATTTTTTTATCGATGGTGTCTATTTGGTTTCTTATTTCTTTCATCTTTTTGTGATATTGCGACATAACGATACTATAATAATTTTCAATTTCCAAATCCCAAATTCCAAACAAATTTCAAATCACAATATTCAAAATTACAAACAATAAAATCACACCCGAAGGCGAGATTCGCGAATCTCGCCTTCTGTTGGAGGGGGTATTTTTTGAAATATTGAAATTTGGTCATTGGGAATTGTTTGGGATTTGGGATTTGGAGCTTGGAATTTCGTATTTCAATTTGCCTTTATATTAGTTTTATGGTAATATTCTCCCCGTTAATAATTCAAAAAACATGGACGATCAAACAGATCCAAATGCATCTGCTCAAACTGGAGGACAGCCAATACCTCCACCACCTCCACCACCCGCTGGTGATCAAGGCGCTACTCCAGCTGCTGGGCAGCCGCCTGCAGGTTCAGGTGCTGCTGCAGGACAAAAAGACTTGAGCGGAATAATGGAAGAGAATGTAGATATTAGTGGTTTGGTAGCTAATGCTGGCAATCAGCAACAGCAACAGGATTTTCTTACCAGCGTAAAAATTCCGCCACATCCAAATACAACTTTTGATGAACAGAAGTTTGTACAGTTACTTGCTGGCTCAATTTCTCTGACAATTACAGAAAAAAAGAGAATTATTGAGGCAGTTCCTCAGCTTTCACAATTTCAAATTGATGAGTTAATAAAGATTTTTGAAGAGGAGAAAGGGAAATTTGCAGAACTAGAAAAAAAGCATACCGAACAGATTAAGGAGCTCGAAGAAAAACATAAAGGTTCATGGGAAGATCTAGAAGCTCAAAAAGAAGAAGAGAAGAAAAAGGGTGAAGAAGAACAGGAAGCGGAGGATATTAAGAAACAACTAGGATTGTAGATTTTTGATTTGTGAATTTTATTGCTGGAGCGCTCTTACAGAGGGGTTCAGCAATGTTTTTAAATAAAAAAAAGCTAGAGCCCACTACAAGTACGCTCCAGCTTTTTAGTAGTAAATCAAAAATTATTTATTAGCAGTAGCCAACTTTTTAGCTGGTTTCTTTTTTGCCTCAACCTTTACCCTTGTTCCTGTGAACGTAAAATCCTCTTTACCAGGTTTACGGTCTATTTTAATATGACTGCCTTCGCCAAATTCTCCTTCCAGAATACGTTCAGCGATTGGATCCTCAATCAAATCCTGAATTTTTCTTCTTACAGGTCTGGCCCCATATTCTGGCTTATAGCTAACTTCTGCAAGTAGTTCGACTGCTTTGTCTGTAGCCTCGATCTTGATATTTTTTTCTTTAAGCCTGTCGTTTAATTCGTTGAGTTGTAACTTAACAATTTCTTTTATTAATTCATGATTTAGCGGCCTGAAGACAATGGCTTTATCGATACGATTAAGAAATTCCGGTCGGAAATGATCTTTTAATTCTTTTAAGACCTGTTCTTTTTTTTCGTCAAAATCCTCTTCGGCTTGTTTAATTTTATCAACCGATAAGTTAAATCCAATTTTAGCTGCCTCTTGTGTTAATTGCTTTGCTCCAAGGTTACTGGTCATAATGATGATAGTATTTCGAAAGTCCACCTTTTTTCCTTGTGCATCGGTTAAATAACCGTCTTCAAGAACCTGAAGTAATATATTGAAGAACTCGGGATGAGCTTTTTCAACTTCATCAAAAAGTACTACTGAATATGGTTTACGCCTAACAGCTTCTGTTAATTGTCCGCCTTCTTCGTATCCCACATACCCAGCGGTTGCACCAACAAGGCGGGATACATTATGACGCTCCATGAATTCACTCATATCTATTTTAATGAGCGCATCTTTGTTGTTGTAAACCTCGTTTGCAAGGGTTTTAACAAGTTCAGTTTTACCAACACCTGTTGGCCCCAAAAATATAAATGAACCAATAGGGCGATTAGGAGATGTGATGCCCACACGGGCTCGGCGGATAGATTTTGATACCTCATGGACTGCTTCGGTTTGCCCGACGATAAATTTCTCTAGCACGGATTCTAAATTTGCGAGCTTCTTTCCCTCATCTTTCATAATTCTTGTTACTGGAATTCCAGTGATTTTGCCTACAATTTTTGCAATATCATTTTCATCGATTTTAGCCTGCTTAGTCTTTTTTTGATGTGAAATTTTTATTTCATCAATTTCTTTTAAAATTTGTTCTTTTTCTCCTTTTAATTTCGATGCCTTTTCGTATTCCTGAGCCATTACCTGTTTTTCAATTTCTTTTTCGATTTTATTAACCGCTTCTTTTTTTTCTTGAATTTCAGGAATATTCCCCTGGGATCTAGCCCCTTTGAGTGCTGCAGCTTCGTCCATAAGGTCAATTGCCTTATCCGGCAGAAATCTTTCGGTTAGATATCTTTGGGATAGGTGTACTGCAGCATCAAGCGCCTCATTGGAAATATTTAAATTGTGGAATTTTTCATAAGTTGGGCGTAGTCCTCTAAGAATTTTTACGCAGTCTTCTATACTCGGTTCCTCTACCATAATTGCCTGGAAACGCCTTTCCAAAGCCTTATCTTTTTCTATGTTTTTTCGGTACTCGTCTGTTGTTGTTGCACCAATAATCTGCATATGTCCTCTGGAAAGTGCTGGCTTTAATAAATTAGCCGCATCCATACTTCCCTCTGCAGATCCAGTTCCAGTTAATGTATGGATTTCGTCGATAAAAAGAATGATTTCATTATCAACTTTTGTTGCCTCTTCGATAATGCTTTTCATTCGCTCTTCGAATTCTCCTCTGTATTTTGTTCCCGCGATTACATTGCTAAGAGAAAGCGAAAGTATTTTTTTATTAAGAAGAATATCCGGTACATGCTCTTCTACAATTGCCTGAGCTAGCCCCTCCACAATAGCTGTTTTACCCACACCTGATTCACCGATAATGACGGGGTTGTTTTTGGTTTTGCGGTTTAAAATGTGAATCATGCGTTCGATTTCCTCATCACGTCCAATAATTGGATCCAGTTCTCCTTTTTGATATTTTTCGTTTAGATTTGTCGTAAAATAATCAAGTGCTGGAGTTTTACTTTTTTTGCCTTTTTTTGCTGCCTGAGGTCCCATTCCTGGCATTCCAGGTATCCCCGGCATTCCCGGTATTCCTTGTTCTTTATGTTCGAAAGCATCACTATAATCAGTTTGGCCAGGTGCAAAAATTACCCCTTGTAACCCTTGCAAGAATTTATCGAGAGATGTGTTTATTTGCTGAGCATCCTTTTTACGTGCATGAGCCATTTGCTCAAACATATCTTCTATTTGTTTTTGAAAATCTATTGGGTTTATCTCCATATTTTCCAGAATCACTGTTGCTGCACATTTCCCCTGCGAAACGAGCGCATGGAGTAAATGCTCTGTTCCTATAAATGGGTGATTAAATTTGTGTGCGATTTTAACTGCCTCTTCGATTATCGATGTAAGATACGAAGAAAGACCATGCTGAACATTTTTGGCTTCAGGTTCTTGGTTGGATGCCGAATTTAAAATCATTCTGACGTTCTCAAGCGATACACCTGCGCCTGTAAGAATTGAAAAAGCAAGTGATCTTGGATTGCTGAGCAGGCCGATTAGCAAATGTTCACTACCGATGTATGGCAAACCATGCTTGCGGGATTCCTCTTCCGCAATACTTAAAGCCTGTTTTGCATTTGGTGTAAATCTTTCGAATGGAGACATGTTTTTAATTTTTAATTTTAAGTTTTAAATTTTCAATATTTGTAAATTGTAAATTAAAAATTGAAAATTCTATATAATTATACCTTAAAAAGGCTGAAAAGTTAAGGGCTCACGGTTAAAATGGAGTTGATAAAACCTGGATTTCCGTTGATAAAATCTTCAATGGATTGGGTATTTTTACCCTCAATTTGAAGTTGTACTGGGATTAGTATTCCGTTTTTTGCCGTAATTGCTACGATATCTCCTTCTTTAATAACTGATCCGGGATTCATGTTGTGACTTGTTTTTTTGTATTTGGCTTCAAGTATTTTGAGTCTTTTGCCATTGAAATATGTGTAACTGGAAGGCCACCCCATAAAGGCCCGGATTCTGGAATCGATAATTTTAATATCTTCGTTCCAGTTTATATTTCCATTCTCTTTGTTTATTTTTGTGCAGTAAGTTGCCTGAGATTCATTTTGCGGGACAGGGGACAGATTGTTTTCTATAATATCATATAAAAGATTTGGAATTTTATGAGAGATTAGATGGGCTGTTTTTTCAGTAAGTGTTATTGAGTTGTCATCAATTTCTATTGGTATTGGGAATTGTTCATAAACAGGTCCGGCATCCATTTTTTCAACCATTTGCATTAAGCTGATACCCGTTTCATTATCGCGATTAAGTATTGCACTCTGAATAGGGGAGGCGCCCCTGTGTTTTGGTAGAAGCGAAGCATGAACATTTATACAGCCATGTTTTGGGATATCTAAAATTTGTTTACTTAAAATTTGACCGTATGCAAAAACGATTATGATATCGGGATCGATTGTTTTTATTTTTTCAATACTTTCTGGGCTATTGATGCTTTCGGGTTGAAAAGTAGACAGAGATAATTTTTCAGTTATTTTTTTAATTGGTGATGAAGTCAATTCCATTTTTCTGCCAGCGGGCTTGTTTTGTTGAGTTATAACTAAAGCCACATCAAAACGCTCATCCGCATTTAAAGCGCGGAGCAATCCGGTGCCGATTTCTGAAGTTCCTATAAAAATGATTTTTATTTTATCCATATTTTCTGTTTTCATCAGCAGTATACCTCATTATAAGCAATTTACAATTTACAATTTTAAATTTACAAACAATTACCAATTTACAATATTTAAAAATCACAAATCACGAATCACAAATCAAAGTTTTATTTATTGGGAAATATTTAAAAAAACCTGCCACCTCAAATCCTTGATCAGGTCATTTTAATCAGATAAATTGAAGTCTAATATCATTAACAAAATTAAACCCTTAAATTAAAAATCAAAAATGCAATTTAACGAAAAAGAACTTAATTCCATTAAGGAGCTAATCGATAAATCTAATCGTATTCTAATAATCCCCCACAAAGCTCCTGATGGTGATGCGATAGGTGCTGCTCTTGGCCTCTTTCAGGTTTTTAGCCAGTTAGGTAAGTCTCCTATGGTCAGATGTTTTGATGAGCCGCCTGGGGTTTTTTCTTTTATGCCGAATATTGAAAAAGTTCAGATAGGTCTTACTAGCACCGATTATGATGCAATTTTTATTGTTGATTCCGGCGCCACTCATTTAACCGGATTTAACGAATCACATCCTCAGCTTTTTGATAAAAGTCTGGAGGTTATAAATATTGACCATCATCCATCTAATGAGTTTTATGGTAAATATAACTTGGTTGTTACTGAGGCTTCCTCTGCAACGCAGATTTTGTATGAAATGTGCATGAATTTAGATCTGCCCATTGATCGAAATACCGCTACTTGTTTTTTAACCGGAATTTATACCGATACAGGCAGTTTTATGCATTCCAATACCACTCCTGAAGTTATGAAAATTGCTGCGAGACTGCTTGCCAAGGGAGCGAATTTAAGAAGTATTTCTAAAGACCTCTTCAATACTACAAAGATCTCAACCATGCGCCTTTGGGGACGTGTTTTAAAAAATACTTATCAAACTACGGACTCTGTAACTATGTCCGTTGTAACCGAAAAAGATTTTGAGGATACAGGAGCGGAATACAGCGAGATGACAGGAGCTGTAGATTATGTAAATTCCGTTCCGGAATCTAAGTATAGTGTGATATTAACGGAGCGTGACGGGAAGGTAAAAGGTTCTCTTAGAACACTTCGAGAGGAGGTCGATGTAGCCGCAGTTGCAAGCGCTTATGGTGGCGGTGGGCACACCAAGGCAGCTGGCTTTACAATACCGGGTTATTTGGAGAAAGAAATTCGCTGGAAAGTGGTTGACAACTAATATATAATTATGTTATAGTTCCCGCCTTGCTTATGCGATTTTAATTTTTTATACCTCAATTTATATAAAAAGTGACCTCCTTCGACCCAGACAACAGAGAATCATTGCCAGAGGGTAAAGCTGAAACTTTTGAGCTTGCCAGATTAACTTTGCCGGAAGAACAAAAGGAATGTTTAAATGAAGCGAGAGGTATGATTGCCAAGGTGCTGTCAGATCTTGCCCCTTATATTACTAATGATGAAGCATGGAGAGCACGACTTTTTTGGGAAATTGTAGATGATTCTGTGCCGAAAATTAAGGAGGTTAGAAATCGAGTTCTTGAATTGTTTGATTATGATTTCGGTGAGCTGGATCAGGCTTTGGAGGATTTTGATGTAAATGGGAATGCCAATAATTTTAGGAGAGTGCTTGATGCTGTTGTGACTCTTCAAAAGGGCATTAAATCCCGTTTGGAGGCAATGGGTGGTGATACACGCGAATGCCTGGTTAAGGTACTACAAAGATATGATATTGATGAAGATAGTGCTTGGCATGACAAAGTTCTTGGTAAAGTCGAACGTGAAGGAACGCGCGGTGCTCTTAAGTTGGCTCTAGAAAGGTTTGACATTCCTTTAAGCCTGGTTAATATTACTGATCGTGGAATGGGTACAGGCCGTTTTCAAAAAATGCTGATAGGTGTTGCAAGGGATATTGCGACGCAAATGCTTATGGATGCTAATGGTATTACTAAACTTACCCCAAATCAGGAGAAAGCAATTGATTCTACAATTGAAAAGTTTGCAAAAAATCTTTATGGTATGGATTTGTTACCAAAAAATGTTGAAAGAGCCCAAAGGATTCTCGGTTCTTTTGGTGTACCTGAAGAGAATTTGGTTGCTGGTGATTTTCAGTCTTCACCAGAAAAATGTGATTCCAGATTTGCCTCTGGTAATACACATTTAAGTATTTGTATGATGCGTACGGTTTTATATAATGTTACAGAAAAACAACTAAGGAATTTTTTAAAGCAGCTTGAGACAGATTTAGTTCCCGGTACACCTGATAGACCAGGTGGCATTGCATTATTTGATACTGTAGGAATGCATCGTCGTGATTTAAAGGCCATGAGGGACCCCGAAGCAAGAGCCAGTTTAGATGATTTGAAAAATTTCTACTCTTCACTTTGGCGATGGAATTCTTTTCTTAATCAACGGTTTATGCCAGAAGGTGTTGATTTAGTAGAATTACCAAGATATCCGATATTTGATAATACTACGGGGCAAGGTTTTTACTGGCGTGAAGTTATTACCGGACCCTATCTTCAGCATGTTATAGATAAGTATGGATTGGATTTGGAAATTTGGGCAACTACAATTAAAACCCCAGGTATAAAGAAAAGATTAAGAAAATTTGCAAGAAATTTAGGAAGAAAATGGATAAAGGATAATGACCTTGAGACAATATACAGACAAATTATTGAAGATCGAATTTCCAGCGGCATGGTTGACCCTGCCCGGATTTTAAAAAAAGAAATTGCGGAAGATGATGATGTTCTTGAGGATTGTTTAAATTATGTAGCCTTTCATATGGTTAGGAGGTTTGGTGCTGAATATTATTTACTGCAAAGACTCCAAAAGTCTTAAGGCTAATTTTGACATAATCATCTTATTTATATATAATAAAGTTAGATAATGATACATTATCTATTTGCTCTCTAAATATAATATTTTATGACTTCTGATTTATCTAATAAAAGTTCTGATAAAAGTTCTGATGATTGGGCCGCTGAAGTTGCAGCGGATCAAGAGGATTTTCAGGTGAGATGTCCTAACTCACGGGTTGCACAGGAGCTGTACGATGATTTGGTTGCGACTGGTAATGCTGTAAACTGTCCTAGCGTCTTAAGAAGGGGGAATCTTTTAGTGATAACGGCTATTAGATCAGAATTTGATAGAATATTTGATGTATTAGATAGAAGATGTAGAGATCTTCTCGGGAAAGTAGCTTAATTCTTATTTCCCAGAAGCCATATCCCAACATAAGTTGAATATGGCTTTCATTGAATTTGTAATAGCTTTACTTTCCAGAATTACTCCGAACATTTCCTCGTGTTTATAGGAAAAGAGTGCGGTTTTTTCTCCATATATATTTATTTCTATTTCGATAGGGAATTTAGCCTTTGGAATAAATTTTGTTTTACGTGCACTCTTTTTGTCATTGTTTTTAAATTCAATATTGCTTGGATTTTTAGGTGTGATAACGTGGGCAAAGATGCCTTTTTCTGTACGGCGGGGAACGTAGCTGTTCCATAAATAATCTTGCACCTCAAGGGACATATCTTCGACGTTTTCGAATGCGTAAATTTCCTTGCCTTCTACCAGAGTATCTTCGTACACCCTTTTTACACCTTCTATTCCTTCGTAATAACGCATTTTTGGCATAAGGAGTTCATGGCGTTGTATATCTTTAATATCACTTATCACTTCATTAAAATCCTGATTAAGGTCGTCTAGTTGTTTTTGCTGGTTTACCAAAAGCTCCTCAAGACTTTTTTCTGGCTCTTCAGCCAGGAAGCAGGTAATGCCATGTTTCATGGTTTTTGTTATCAAACCCATTTTCGCTAATTTCAAAAGGGTTTTGTATACGGTGGTACGGTTCATACCAACTTTTTGAGCTATAATACTGGCAGGTTGTACACCGGAAGTTTTAATAAGCTCCAGATAAATTTCAGGCTCTTTATCCGTTAGGCCTAATTTTTGTAATACTTGTAAGATTTTCATAATTATTTTATGGTTAATCTGTTGTGAATGAGTAAGAACACCCTTATTTTACCTTATATTCTAGCAAAAATCAAGGGTTGTTATAAATAATTGACAATTGTTAAAATATCATATATTATGATTACCGTTAACAAAGCAGAGAAATTCAGACACTTATCCGCAAAGAAGTTAACAACTGTTTAATGGGAGGGCAACTTTATAGGAATCAGGGGGGTTTTACCCCCCTTTTTTCTACTCTAAATCCACTCTAATAATTTTTCTTATGATTCCAATTTCCTTTGATTCATCGGATTTAAAAAATAAGGAAGCTTTGGTTAAAGAGCTGCAAAATAATATGTGTGCTCATTTTTTGGAACATACTATGTACGATATTAATGATGCCTTAACTTCTATTCTAGCCTTGTGTGATGTGGAGGAAATGAGAACTATCCCTAGAGTCAAAAAATATATAAGCCGTGTTAATCAGCTTCTTAATGATGTTAAAACTTATCAAAGTAATGAGGGGCTTAATATAAATCATGTTATTGAAAATGTAATTGATATTGTTGAGGACAACTTTAAGGGGAGGACAAAAATAACATGTTCTTGTCCTGAAATAAATGCATTGGTGAAGTGCAAGCAGTCTAGGTTGGAGCGAATTTTGCTTTATGTTTTTGTGGAGCTGATTACCGGAGACAGAAAGGATCCAGTTTCGCCAATTAGTGTCGATTTACGTCAAAAAGGTAAGGATGTAACACTTACTATCAATAAGCCTGATTTTTCTTTTTCCACTTTGGCTTTAAAGGAGATGGAGGAAATGCGCAGTGACTTTGGTGGTGTGCTTACAATTAATTTTCGTGATGGTGGTGTGGAGATTGTGTTTAAGATGCCTCTTCAATTTCAAACACCACAATCAAGAATAGATCTCAAAGTTCAGTCGACGAAAAAACAGGAAGAAAAGAGGGTTTATGCTATGCAGTAATTCTGGTTTGTATAATCAGGATGTTTTTTTAGTGTGTCTTGCATTCGAAAAGGACATAGCGTAAAATTCTGTAGCCTGCCCAGGTGGTGGAATTGGTAGACACGCTAGCTTGAGGGGCTAGTGGCCGTATTTATGGCCGTGGAGGTTCAAGTCCTCTCCTGGGCACCACACAACTTATTCCGCTTCTGCAAGTATAACCTGAACTTCAAACTCCTCTTCGTCACGCCAGACCTTAAGGGTGATTTCGTCGCCTGGTTGGTTTTTGGATATCAGAACATGAAGTGGTTGATCCACTGTTACATTTTGTCCGTTAACCTCCAGAACAACATCATTGATCTCTAAGCCTGCTTCCTCTGCGGGGCTGTCTGGCACTACGGCAAATTCACCTTCCGATAAATCTCCGACAAGTAAAGCGCCGTATTTCACATCTATCTGAAGTTCCTCCGCCTTTTCTTTGTCTAGCATCATAAATCTTACCCCAAGGTATGGGCGGATGATTTTGCCATAAGTTTTAACACTTTCGATAATTGAACTTACATCATTTATTGGTATAGCAAATCCAATCCCTTGGGCATCAACTGCGATAGCTGTATTTATTCCAATTACTTCACCATCTAAGTTTACAAGCGGACCACCACTGTTTCCTGGGTTGATTGCTGCATCGGTTTGAATTAGATTTATCAGGCTTTCAGTAGAATAAACAGATCCGGCTACAATGGATCTGCCTTTAGCACTTATTACTCCTGTTGTGACTGTGTTTTCGTATTCAGCAAGTGCGTTGCCAATGGCTATTACCTGTTGTCCGACCTGAATTTTATCTGAGTCTCCCATTTTTGCTACAGATAAGCCGTCAATTGGTTCATCGTCATTACTTAAAATGCGTAAAATTGCAATGTCGTTTATGGTATCTATACTTACAACCTCTGCATCGTATTCTGTACCGTCGTTTAATATTATCGTGTAATCTGATGTTGAGTCATCAACAACGTGCCTATTGGTAACAACCAAACCATCTGCTGTAACTATGAAACCGCTTCCTCCACCTATTTTTTGAGTTTCATATTCAACACCTCCTTCATCATCTAGTTCTGGGAAAGCGAATGGAAAATCGAAAAAGGGATCGTCAAAGAACGGATCGTTAAAGTTGAAAATACGCTCCCTATATAATGGAAGATCTTTTGTAATTACTATACTTACTACAGTTGGGCTGATTTCTTTAACTGTATCAATTATCTGAGAGCTTTCTACGTATACCTGTTTTTCTATAATGGTTTCATTCGTTTTATCAGAGGTTGAATTTAAACCAAGCAGGCTTACTGTTAAACCTCCCCCTAAAATACCGCCAGCTAAGGCGATGATAAGAATTAAGACAATTAATCCAAAAGAAAGACGATATTTTTTCATGTGTAATGACGAGATAACGAAATAACGACACAACGATACTACATGTATGAAAACTTGAAAACTTGAAAACTTAAAAATTTGAAAATTATATCTACTTCGATAGAGTTTATAAGCAATTTTCAAATTTCATTTTTACCGAACTTGCTGGCTCCATGGTTATACCTGGAGTCAAGCAAGTCTGAATAACCGGTTGTCGTCGGATATCGCTGACCCCACGTACAACGATGGAGCCAGCGATACAGTTAATTCAACATTCTCAAGAATTCTATTTCATCAATTATTTTGATTCCCATTTTGTTTGCCATTTCGAATTTACTGCCAGGTGATGATCCGGCGAGTAAGTAGTTGGTATTTTTACTAACTGAAGAACTTACTTTACCTCCGTTAAATTTAATTAAGTCTTTAGCCTGGTCGCGGCTAAGGCTAGGTAACGTTCCGGTTATCACAAAAGTTAAATTTTTGAACTTTTCAGTTCTTTTCGGGCCGCCAACCGTTAGTTTGACGCCGACTCGCTGTAATTTTTCGAGATATCTTTGGGTTTTTTCACCTCCTATCCATTCAAATATAGATTCAGCTACTTTTTCTCCGATTCCTTCTATATCTTTTAATTCCTCAAGCGACATAGATTTTAATGTTTTTATAAGTTCTTCAATGTCTGCCACTTCAATTTTTTCGCTTTCGGTTTTTTCTTCAAATAGCGTTAATTGATTTTTTTTCTGCTCGGCTTCGATTGAGATCGAGTGTGTTGGCAAAGTTAAATGACTTGCAAGTAAGTCTGCTGTTTCTTCCCCAACATATCTAATTCCCATTGCGAATAAAAAGCGGGGGAGGGGAATGATTTTGGCCTTTTCTACGGCATCTAAAAGGTTTTGAGCCTTTTTGTCTTTGAAAAGTTCCAGGTGGAAAAGATCCGAATATTGCAGAGTGAATATGTCAGCTGGGTCTTCAATTAATTTAGATTTAATTAGTTGTTCGATAACTTTTTCACCAAGTCCATCGATATCAAAAGCCCCGCGAGAAACGAAATGTTCAAGCTGGTGCTGATGAATTGCATAACATTTTGGGTTAATACAACGCCTGACAACTTCGTTTTTCGGTCTGATAATCGCACCACTGCAAACAGGACACCTAAGAGGCATTTTGAATTTCTTTTCCTTGCCGGTTCTTAAGTCTTTTAACACCTCAACAACTTCCGGAATTACATCGCCAGCTTTTTGGATAATTACGGTGTCACCAATTCGTATGTCTTTACGTTCTATTTCGTCCTCGTTGTGCAGAGTTGCTCTGCTAACAGTGGAACCTGCTACTTCTGTCGGCTTTAAAATGGCGACGGGGGTGAGCGCACCAGTTCGGCCAACTTGTACTTCAATATCCAAAATTTGTGTAGTTGACTGTTCAGCTGGGAATTTATATGCAATAGCCCAACGCGGAGATTTTGCAGTGGATCCGAGCAGGTTCTGATGCCTGCCTTGATTCACCTTTACAACCAGTCCATCTATGAGATAAGGGAGTGAGTCTTTTTTTTCTTCCCACTTTTCTGCTTCTTTGATAACTGAATCCGGGTTGCTATGATGAACAAAATTTGTGTTCACCATAAGTCCCAGTTTTTTTAACAACTCAAGGGTTTCTTTTTGGGTGGTCGGTTTGGGTATTTTTGATTTTTCAGGCAGGTGAATGTTATAGAAAAACATATCCAGTTTTCTGCCTGCTGCAATTTTTGGATCCAGTTGCCTTACCGTGCCGGCAGCAGCATTGCGGGGATTAGCGAAAATATCACCTTCGGTTTTGTTTAGTTCTTCAAAGCTATTTTTACTCATAAATACTTCACCTCCAACCTCTAAAATTGGGTAATCTACTAGTCTCAGATCCCTAATCTCATTCAGTTCCAATGGAACACTTTCTATTGTCTTAACAGCATGCGTAACATCTTCTCCATAAGTTCCATCACCTCTGGTGACTGCTTTAAGCAGTTTACCTTTTTCGTAAATCAGCGAGAGATTTAGTCCGTCAATTTTAAGTTCGGTGATGTAGTCGAGTTTTTCTCCCGGAACTAGTTTTAAAATTCTTTCCTCCCAATCTTTTAATTCTTCCTCAGAAAAACAGTCGGAAAGTGATTGTTTTGGCGTTATATGCTTAATTTTTGCAAATTTACCGGAAAGCGCACTTCCTACGCGTTGGGTAGGGGAGTCTGGGGTTACAAATTCAGGGAATTCTTCTTCTAATTCATGGAGTTCCTTTTTGATCTTATCCCGCGCACCCTCAGAAACATCGCTTTTGTTTAAAACGAAATAGTCGTAGTTCCATTTCTTGAGCCATTTTTTTAACTTTTCTATCCTTTGCTGTACCTCTTTTTTGTCCATTTTAACGAGATGACGATATAACGATACGACAAAAATTTACAATTTACAATTTACAATTTACAAAAAGTTTTAAAATTTAAAATTGTAAATTTAAAATTAAAAAAGTTGCTTCGTCGTATCGTTGTTTATTGTTGATTTTAAGCCAAAAATTTGGTATAATATAGAGATTACAAAATTGAAAATTACAAAATTAATTTTGAATCTTGAATTTTGAATCTTGAATTTTGAATCTTGTAATTAGTAAGATGCCAACACCACTACAAACATTTGAGGAAACAGTAAAAAAATTAAAAGTAATGCCTTTTGAGTTTTGGCATGCAAGTGATCAAAAACAGACAATAGGGGTACTGGATTTGGTGACTGAATCTTTAAGGCGGAAAATAGCGGAGAAGAATTTGCTTGAAACGTCTGCCTACAAAGCTATTCTGGACACGCAGGAGGTTATACGCGCTGAGGAATTTGATGAAGTTAAATTTATAAAATCCCTAATTCCTTTGATCGGTGTTTATAGGGAAATCACTGCGAGTAATAAGAATATGCAGATATTTTTGGATTATTTAGGGAAAGAGGTGGCTGAAACTTTGCCAAAGCTCTTGCAACATCATATTGCTATGGAAAATCTGGAGAAGAATATGGCTGGTATGCCTGAATCTGAGAAGCATGAAAATGATTTAAAGGTTTTGCAAGAAATTGGTATTTTTTATGTTTTGGAATATACCCTGCAAGTACAGCTGGAATTTACGCGTATTTCTGATGAAGATAAGAGAAAATTGCTGACAGATGGCCTGCGCGTTGAGGCGGGGAGCCTACCTGGTTATTTGCCGATAAAAGATACTTATTCGGCAGAGCTTTGCTACAAAATATATGATGAGGAGCTGCGGAATAAATTATTTAGAGTTTTCTTTAAGTTTGATGAAACTTATAGCGGTGAGGATCTGAATGTTTTTTATACAGTGCTTAAAGAAATGAATTTGGCTTTGCTTAGGGCTTTTTATGAAGCTGGTTTGGAGGAATATAAAGCTATGTTCTATGCACCTTTTGGTAATAACGTTCCTTTAGATGAAGTTATCAAGAAAACCGAAGCGGCTGAGATGAAGGAAAAGGCTTTAATAACTTGAAAAACAAGCCAAAATTTGGTATAATATAAAGATTACAAAATTGAAAATTACAAAATTAATTTTTTAATCTTAAATTTTGAATCTTTTAATTAAAAATATGTCGATTGATCTAAAAAACATAATGCAGATTGTTACCGAGGAAGGATCACCCGATTTGCATCTGCAGGTTGGGCAGCCTCCTGTAATTCGCTTAAGAAATGGTGATTTGAGTTCTTTGGATATGCCTGCTATATCAAAAGAGGATGTTGAAGCGGTTATTGAAGAGGTGCTGACATCTAAACAAAAAGAGAGCTATAAGGCGAAGCATCAGGTTGATTTTTCATATAGCATTCCGAATTTAAGTCGTTTTCGCGTTAATGTTTTCGATGAACGCAATGGTCCCTCTGTTGCATTCCGATCAATTTCTGAATCAATTCCAACTTTCGAAGAATTAGGGCTTAATGACACTGTAAGGTCACTCGCTATGCAGCCGCATGGTTTGGTTTTAGTTACAGGTCAGACAGGAATGGGTAAATCTACCACTTTGGCTTCCATTGTTGATTACATAAATGAAAATAAGAAATCACATATAATCACAATCGAAGACCCGATCGAATTTGTTTATCAAAAAAAACAAGCTTTAATTACACAGCGCGAATTGAATGTGCATACGCATAGTTTTGCTGATGCCATCAAAGGAGCGCTTCGTCAGGATCCGAATGTGGTTATGGTTGGTGAAATGCGCGACCTTGAAACAATTGCCGCGGCTATTACCCTAGCTGAAACCGGCCATTTGGTTCTTTCAACTTTGCATACCAGTGATGCGGCGCAAACTGTTGATCGTATAATTGACGTATTTCCACCTTATCAACAGCAACAGATCAGGGCTCAGCTCTCTGTTTGTTTGAGAGGTGTTATTTCTCAGGTTCTTGTCCCGCGCGCGGATAACCAAGGCAGGGTGGCAGCCAGAGAGATAATGCTTGTGAATGATGCGATTAAAAATTGTATATCAAAGGGTGAAACTCATCAGATTTATTCAATTATGCAAATTGGTGCCGGAGAAGGGATGGTGCTAATAGATAATGCCTTAGGAGATCTTTGTAAGGCAGGTGTTATTACCCCTGAAGAGGCTCTTTCAAAAGCATCTGATCCAGAGTTTTTAAAAACTCGACTGCAAGCCTTAGAGGTTGTTTAATTTATTTATAACGTGCCTAGTGCCTCGTGGACTCGTGAAATGCCAACACAAACTAAAACACAAACACCGGGACTTCTGCAGATTCAAAAAATACTCCATATTGCTCAAGATCAAAACTTTAAAAGTGGTGAGTTTATTTTAAAAGAGGGGGAGGAAAATCCGTATTTTTATATTGTTATGCAGGGGGAGGTTGAAATTACTAAAAAAACTTCAACCGGTCAGGACAAAATCATCGCGCATTTAAAATCCGGGGAGTTTTTTGGTGAAGGAGCGCTTTCCGGACACATCATAAAACCAGCATCTGCTAAAGCTATTACAGATGTTCAATTGATGACATTTTCGTATGATGATTTTAACAAACTGATTGATGAGGCTGCAGAAACAGGAGTTGAGTTCCTGCAATCTGTTCTGGGGGCTGTTACAAATCGTTTAAATCAAACAAATATCAAACTTCTTGCGCTTTATGAAATCAATAAGTTAATGGGTGTTTTTCGTGATGATTTAAACAATCTTGGTAAAGGGTTGGTGGAAAAATTAATTGCAATTACCGAAAGCCGAGATGGAATTATGCTTCTTAAAAATCCTTTTAGTGAAACATATCGCACAATTTATACAACTACAGCGGAAATGGATAAAAATACGTTTTCTGAATTTCTAAAGGATGATTTAAAGATTTTTGCTAAAGATGGTTATCAGTATCTTCTTGTTAAATTGAAAGATGTTGGACTTTTAGTACTTCGGCGCAATAAGGGGGATGCTCACTTTGAAGATGATCACCTGAGAATGATTGCATTGGTAGCGGAACAAGCAGCTAATACAATCGAATCAGCTTCTCGCAGGGCTGCAGATAAAGCTAAAAATATACTTCATCAAAAGAAATTTGTTTTATAATGGATGAAAGTAAAATAACATCAGAGGATATCGAACAAAATAAGGAGTTAGCGGCCTTGAGTTATTTATGGCTGTTTAGTTTGGTTGTACTTTTTGCGCGCAGAGATAGTCACTTTATTCAATTTCATGCAAGGCAGGGCGTTGTTCTTTTTGTTTTATCGCTTCTTCTTTGGCCCTTCGAAATTACCCGTTATGGTGAATTTGTTATTTTAGCTCTTATTGTTTTAGGTTTTATTGAAGCGGCTATGGGTCGCGCTTACAGCATACCGGTTATTTCAGTTATTGCAGGAGGAAAAGTGGAAAAAGCACATTTTAAAAAATTATGGCATGTCATTAAACATACTTTTATTAAGATTGTGAAACCTGGGCATATAACACCATCTTTCATGGAAGAACTTCATGAGCAAGAGGCTGAACTAAAAGCTCAAGAGAAATTCCTGGATTCAGAAAGGAAAATGTTAGAACAAGAAGAAAAGAAATTATCAGCTCTAGCACATAGGGTGGATGAAGATGAAAACGAATTGCATAAATTAGAAGATGAGGTGCATCATGAATTTGATGATTTAAAAGGTGATGTTCATCAGTTGGAAGATAAGGTGGATAAAATCTTAACAAGCGTTAAGGATTAAGCTGTAAGCTCTAAGTTTAATTCTTAAGACTTTAATTCTTACAGCTTAAAAGGTTTGACGCTTTTTTGGTAAATCTATAAGATGTTTAGTGAATTCAAATAATAAAAAACTATGCCTAAAAGAAAAGGATATAAGAGAATAATGCTTAAGATTTCCGGTGAAGTACTTGGTGATCATGGTCAGGGGATCGATTCAAAATCACTTAATAAGATTGCGAAAGAAATTGTCAGCTTGAGTAAACATAAAATCGAAGTTGTTATTGTAAATGGTGGTGGCAATATTTGGCGTTATCGTGATACCCAGGAGGCTGGTATTGAGCGTACAACATCGGATTATATGGGTATGATGGCGACTATTATGAACGCTGTGGCACTCCAAAGCGCTATTGAGAGGCTGGGGGCCTTTTGTCGTGTGGCTACCTCTCTCGATCTTCCTCAGATTGCTGAGCCGTACATTCGTAGGCGCGCTCTTCGTCATCTAGAGAAAGGTCGTATTGTTATTTGCGCTGGCGGAACAGGGAATCCCTATTTTACCACTGATACAGCAGCAGCACTTCGTGCTGTGGAGTTGGATTGCGATATCATTCTTAAAGCCACTAAGGTTGATGGAGTTTATACAGCTGATCCTGAAAAAGTTAAGGGCGCAAAAAAATATTCAAGGTTAAGTTATGACGAGGCTATTGAAAAAAACTTACAAGTAATGGATCAAACCGCTTTTTCTCTTTGTCGTGAAAGTAATATGAGAATTTTAGTCTTTAATATGCATAAAAAAGGTGCGATTTTGAAAGCTGCGATGGGGGAAAAAGTGGGTACGGTGGTTTCTTAAAGTTATTTATCTATTAATTTCAAAAATACTTACTTAATGATTAGCGATTTAAGATTAGCGAATAGTGATTTGCGATTTAAATCTAAAATCTAAAATCACTAATCTTAAATCAAAATACTATGTCTGATCAACTTATAAATGATGCTAAAGCCAAAATGGAGAATGCCATAAGCTATCTTAACGAGGAATATGGCAAGCTTCAGATGGGGCGCGCTAACACTGCACTTGTTGAAAGTATAATGGTTGAAAGTTTTGGAGCAGTAATGCCCCTTAAGGGCCTTGCCAGTATTTCTATTCCCGAATCTAATCAAATTGCTATTCAACCTTGGAATAGAGATCAATTACCGAACATTGAAAAGGCCATTACAAATGCGAATTTAGGTTTTAATCCTCAAAATGATGGGACCGTGATTCGAATTATTTTGCAACCACTTACCGAGGAGCGCCGAAAGGAGTTGGTTAAATTGGTTCATCAATATTCTGAAGATGCACGTATTTCTATTCGCAATGCTCGTCATGACGCCCTTGCTCATTTGAAGACAATGCAAAAAGAAAAGGAAATTAGTGAAGATGAGCTTTCTAAAAGAGAAAAAGAGTTACAGGATATTGTTGATGATTTTAACAAGAAAATAGAAGAAGCTGCTAAGCATAAAGAGCAGGATGTTATGACAGTTTAATTTTTTTATTAAGGAAACAGGATTAAGGAAACAGAAAACAGCTGAATCCTGAATTCTGTTTCCTTAATCCTTATTAATATGATATTCCTTACAATAATCGCATTTCTGGTCATTTTTTCACTTCTTATCCTTGTTCATGAAATAGGGCATTTTGTTGTGGCTCGCAGGGCGGGGGTTAAAGTAGAGGAATTTGGCATTGGATTGCCTCCGCAGGCAAAAAAGCTTTTCAAAGATAAAAAAGGAACTGTTTATTCTTTGAACTGGATACCATTTGGTGGCTTTGTGCGTATGTATGGCGAGGATAGCAGTGATCCAAAATTACTTAAAGATAAGAAGAGTTTCCTTTCCAAAACAATCGGACAAAGGGCAGCTGTAATCGTGGCTGGTGTTGCAATGAATTTTTTGTTGGCATGGGTTCTAATTACAATTGGTTTTACTATCGGAATGAAACCTTTTTTGGTAACTGAAGAAGATCTGAGTCGGGGCATTGAGCAGGGCATTGTTGAGGCGGAGGAAGTTCTTTATATACATAGTATTCTGCCTGATTCTCCTCTTGCTGAAACCGATTTGGAATCAGGTGATATGATATTGCGCGTTAATAATGAGTCTGTTCCTGATGCTGAAGAACTATCTTCTATGCTTAATCCAAATGAATTAGTTAGTTTGGTTGTTGTACAAGGTGAAACTGAAGTTAATTTGGAAGTGATGACAGATGGTGAAGGTAAGTTGGGATTTGAATTTTCTTCTGGTCAGTTTATTACTGAAGTTCAGGATTTGCGATATCCTTTTTATGTAGCTCCTATTGAATCTGCTAAGGAGGTGGGCCGCCTTTCGGTACTTACTGTTAAAATGCTCGGTAAGGTTATCGTTAGTCTGGTTGCTAAGTTAACTGTACCCGAAGGTGTAGCTGGCCCTGTCGGGATTGCCAAGATGACTCATTACTTCGTTCAGCAGGGATTTGTGGCACTTTTACAATTTACTGCACTGATTTCCATCTCTTTGGGTGTTATTAACATAATGCCATTCCCAGCTTTAGATGGCGGCCGTTTTCTATTTATTATTTTCGAGGTTATTACACGTCGCAAGGCTAATGCAAAATGGGAGGGGGTTATTCATACAGTTGGTTTTGCCTTACTTATGCTTTTGATTTTTGTTATTACCTGGAATGATATAGTGAATTTATTTTAATAAATTCCTAATTTTTCACCTGCTTGCCGGCAGGCAGGTTTATCATTTTTCCCACTACGCCACGGCGCACAGGCACAGCGGGTCTTCGACATTTTTCACTTACGTCAATTAAATCCGCTTTGCAAATTGGGGAAAATTGGATACTATGAGCTTCCAATAAAAATTAAAAATACAAAATATTACCTTCTAATTGGCTGTAGGTAATTTTGTAATCTTCTAATAATGAACTTAAAAGACCTTTGGCTTGCCATTGTTGGGAAGTTGCTTGAAGAGTTTGAAAGAGCTCAAATAATTACATGGTTTAAAAATACTGCGGTTCTTTCTTTCGAAGATGGAGTTTTAAATGTGGGTCTGCCTTTACCCTTCTTTTTAAATTGGCATATTACCCATTTTTCTAAAATAACTTTAGAGGCTGCTCAAAAAGTTGATCCAAAAATTAAGAAGATCACCTATCAAGTTGATATTGCTTTGGGTGAAGCGGATTCTCGCGTTATTGATTTACTTAAACATTTTCCTGACAAAAAACCTCGGAAGCTCCCGAATAAAAATGAAAAGAGATCGGAGGAGGGGATTATTTCTAAAATGTTCAATCCTAAATATACTTTAGAGAATTTCATAACCTCTCCGGAAAATCGTTTGGCACATGCTGCATGTCAAAACGTCGCTAAATATCCCGCAGAAAACTATAATCCTTTGTTTATTTATGGTGGTGTAGGTTTGGGTAAAACGCATTTACTGCAAGCTACTGGTAATGAGATTATGCGCAATGATCCTAGTAACTTTATCGTTTATACAACAACCGAAGGCTTTGTTAATGAGGTAGTTGATGCGATTCAAGCCCGAAACATGAATCATATTAGGAATAAATATCGTAAGGTAACGGTTTTGATTATTGATGATATTCAGTTTATTGCGAATAAAGACAGAACTCAGGAGGAATTCTTTCATACATTCAATTCGCTTTATGAATCAGGGAAACAAATTATTATAAGTTCTGATAGACCTCCTCATGAACTTGCTTTGCTTAATGAGCGTTTGGTTTCCCGTTTTCAATCAGGAATGATTGTTGATGTACAAATGCCTGATTATGAAACACGCCTGGCTATTTTGCAGTATAAATGCCAGGAGGCTCAGGTTTTTATTAATCAAGAAGTTCTTGAGTTTATTGCTTTTAATGTCACCAGTTCCGTGCGTGCGCTTGAGGGCATTTTAAAACAATCTATTGCTAAATATGAACTGGAACATACAGCTCCAACTGTAAAATCGGTTGCCAAGATGATGAAGCAGACTCAAAAGGAAGTTAAAATGATCGGTTTTGTAGTCCAAGACCCGGCTCCGAGGAGCGCAGTTACAATTGATAGCCTTATTGATTCGGTTACTGAATATTTTACCGTTCCAAAAAGTGATATTGTTGGTGATTCGCGTACTCGTGATTGTATGGTTCCGCGCCAGGTTATTATGTATTTGGCTAAAACAAAGCTCCACATGTCTCTTGCTAAGATCGGTCAGCTTATCGGTAACCGTAATCATACAACTGTAATGCACTCTGTTAAACGAATATCCGATCAGCTAAAAAACGATCGCCAGTTACTTTGTGATATCAATGCGATTACTAAGGAAGCAGGGATACACTAGTAATTTTCAATTTACAATTTACAATTTTCAATTGAAGATTAATACATACAAAATGTTTCGATAAAACTACCACAAAAGTTTTTTAGTTCTTCGCGTATTGCCTTTACATCATATTTACTGATTCCCTCCTCAACTATATTGTCATGCATAATCTGAGAGGATTTGTTATATGTTTTTGCGATGTCGTTTATGTTCTTTTCAATATGTGCAGACAGAGTCATTTCAGATTTACATCTATGACATTTAACATCAAATAAGCACTCATTATCTACAATGTCGTTTATTTTAATTTGATGCGGTAATATTTGTGAATCGCACTCAGGGCAGGCTAATGAGTTTGATATTTGTGAAAATATTTCATGAATGTCGTGGTGGTTCAAATTTTTCATTTTTGTATTTTTAAATCCTTTCATTATAGCAAAAAATGAATTAAAAAGCAATACTATAACCTTAAAAGAAGGCGAGATTGATCAATCAATCTCGCCTTCGGGATTTGCGCTTATCTTCAGCAACAGTTTCAGTTACAGCAACAGGATACAGGATTTATAAACACTCCGTCCCCACCAAATCTATCCACACGGGAGCTTCCACTGCAGTTTCCGGTGAAGACTGAGGAAGTAAATCAAGTCCGAACATCTCAAGTAACTCAAGTAATGTAATTTGATTTTCTTCTACCTGCCATAAGTCAGAAACTCCCCAGTGTCCAAGAAGAGTAACTACATCAAGTAAATCAATACCTATAATTCCATCAATATTAGCATCTAAGAAGCTTTCCGGACTGAATGCAATAATACCTCCCCATCCGCTAATATCATC
>JAHJBZ010000073.1 GCA_018813295.1 Patescibacteria group bacterium
GATGATATTAGCGGATGGGGAGGTATTATTGCATTCAGTCCGGAAAGCTTCTTAGATGCTAATATTGATGGAATTATAGGTATTGATTTACTTGATGTAGTTACTCTTCTTGGACACTGGGGAGTTTCTGACTTATGGCAGATAGAAGAAGACCAGATTACACTGTTTGAATTACTTGAAATGTTTGGGCTTGATTTACTTCCTCAGTCTTCGCCAGGAGCAGGAGTTGATGCTCCTGTGTGGATAGATTTGGTGGGGAGTGGGTGTTTGTAATAAATAATTTTCAATTTACCCCACCTAAGGCAGATTCAAACAAATCCCAATTTTCAATATTCAAACATTTGGAAATTGGGATTTGAAAAATTAGAGCTTATAGCTTAAGACTTAAAGCTTAAAGCTTAGAATTTTTTCTGTTACAATAAAACATGATGGAATTCTCCACTCTACTAATACTAATGGTGGTGATCTGGACAGCGGGTAAAATATTCCGCTATTTAAAGCTGCCAGTGGTTTTCGGGGAACTGCTTGGAGGTATTTTAGTAGGTCCTGTATTATTGGGGCTGGTGCCGGCAGACAGTGAAATGATAAAAGTATTAGCGGAGCTCGGGATATTTTTCCTCATGCTCCACTCAGGCCTGGAAAGCGACCCAAAAGAATTCATCCGTTCCTCAAAGAAATCCTTACTAATAGCAACAGGTGGTGTTATTTTGCCATTTCTTGGCGGTTTTTTAATTACGAGGCATTTTGGCTATAACGCGGTAACAGCTTTTTTTGTGGGAATGGGTATGTCCACCTCTGCCATTGCTATTACAGCAAGACTTCTTAAAGATTGCGGTCTGACAAAAACGAGAGTAGGCCACCTGGCAATAGGATCGGCAATTATAGATGACATTATGGCGCTTGTCTTATTTTCCATTGCATTAAGTTTGGCAGAAAATGGGAATGTTGAACTCATACCACTGTTATGGCTAATAGTAAAAATTACCATATTCTTTGCGGTGGTTATTTACGGAGGTATGCATATCTCATCTTTTATGAACCGTATCATTTACTGGAAAAACAAAGGATTTACTTTAACGCTGATTATCGCGCTCCTAATGGGCCTTATAGCAGAAGCAATTGGCCTCCATATGGTTATCGGCGCATTTACAGCCGGCCTCCTTATCCGCGAAGAAGTGATCGATACACAAGTGTTCAAAAAAATAGAAGACCGTATTTACGGGTTAAGTTACAGTTTTTTTGGCCCCATCTTTTTTGCCAGCCTGGCCTTTCATCTGGACTTCAGTGCTTTTACGGGAGCGCCGTATTTTATGCTATCGATATTCGTAATAGCAATTCTCGGTAAAATAATAGGGGCAGGCGGAATGGCATACCTTCTAAAAATAAAACCTCTGGAATCATTCGCAATTGGGCTTACCATGAACAACCGCGGCGCTGTAGAGCTGATTATCGCCTCTATTGGATTATCTATGGGAATCATTGACGCGAATATCTTCTCAATCCTAATCTTAATGGCTTTTGTAACTACAACTTTCTCTATACTTACAATGTCGTCTGTGGCAAAAAAGCTAAAAGAAAATTAACGATATTGAAATCGATAAATAGCTCGCCCCACCACCTGATCATGTCGGGCGTATTTAAGGATTTTCGGGTTTAAAACAAAACCCATTTTCTCAATCTTTTCAATAGTCGATTTTAAATCCAATTCCTGATTGCCAATACAGCGGAAAAACGGTAACGCAATAACAATCGAACCTTTAAAATTAATCTCGACAAGAGCATTAAAAAATCCGACATATAATTCATCTAATTCTTGCAATAAAGGTTTAAGTCTGTCTGGCGATTGAAGTCGAGTTTGTGGTGGCCCAAGATACCCCTCACAAACAATCGCATCAAATTTTTTACCTTTTAGGGGTTGGGTGGCATCATGTAAAAAGAGATCAGCATCTTTTCCTAGCCAATCTACATTCTTTTTTGCGCCCTCAAAAGTTTCTGGATTAATATCCGATCCAAGCATATTTCGCCCCATCAAAAGACCTTCCATCACAAGCACTCCCCCTCCGCAAAAAGGATCCCAAATTGTTTTACTGTCACCAGCCAGATTAATCATAATCTGCGCAAGTTTCGGTGGAAGCATACCAACCCTCATATCACGAAAGGGTTTTTCAAAATCACGTTCGGAATAGGAATCTATATCCTGAACAGCGATAACTTTAGCAATTAAAAAATCATCACCGTGCACAGCGACCAAAAGCTCAATCCCCTTCCCCTTTAACCCCTTATATTGAGCAGTTGATACATTTTTAAACTGCTGATTGATAAATCGGCTGCTAACCCCCTCTTTTTTCAAATTCCTTTTCATATCCAAAAGCAAAGAGCGCAAATTTTTCTCACTCCAGCCATAAACACTAATCCCATAATTTAATTTGCTACCAGAATGATGAGCTATTAATTGCTGAGTCAATTCATTTGATAAATTATTTCGATTAACTATCGCAACAAGCTCACCGACTTTAATAACACCACCCAAGTGATTGAATTCAGATTGGTCGATTTTTTGATCAATTTCTAAAATTTCAAAATCACCATCGCCATCAAACTTACCATTTGGATAGCGAGCATGTAGCTCCGCTAACGACAAATTCCTATCCTTGCCAAGAATGAAAATATATGTTGACATTATACTGTTTATCAGCTATACTGACTTCCAATTTAAACCTAATACCCCCTCCCGGCAATATGTTTTCGGTGGGGATTTTTTAAATCGCACCCCTCCCGAAGGCGAGGGTAATTATCCTCGCCTTCGGGAGGGCCGTAAATTCCTAATCATTAACCCCAATACAATATGAAAAAATCCGACATAATCAACATCACAATATCAATCACCCTCATCCTTTCAATCGGACTAACCGCGGGGTATGCAGCCGGTTATTTTCAGGCAATGAGAAATTCATTCCCGGAAATTGAATTTGTAGATGAAATAAACCAAGGAGTAACCACAATAAAGTTATTAGATGTAGAAAACGGAAATCTGATTGGTAAAATCAGCGGCCGAAATGCCCGCCTGGCTTACAGCGCGGACAATATTTTGGAATTAGATGCTGAAAGTGAATTTGAAATACCCTTAAACCAAATCGATTTAGAGGATTTTTATGTAGCGGAAACCATTCCGGAAGACACCTTATATATAGCCAGCAGCAAAGGTAAATATTATTACTCAATTTTTGATAAACGCGCTTTTAACATCACACCGGACAATAGGTTATATTTCACAAGCACAGAAGATGCTGAACAAAAAGGATATCAACAGCCAAAATAATTTTTATTTTTAGACAACAAATGCTATAATTAATCAAAATAAATTTCAAATTAAAAATTAAAAATTGAAGTTATGATTACATTACACACAGATTCATTGAGCAAATACGGTCTTAACCGCATTTTTGAATTTGCCAAAAAAGCAAATTACGACGGTATTGAAATTTACGTAGATAAAAATAATTACGACACACAAAACGCTGAGTACATCAAAGAACTCTCTGATCAGTATAAATTACCAGTCATAGCATTGAACACACCAATAAACGGAACAGCTAAAAGCGTGGAACATGTGGTGGAAATGGCGGTTTATCTAAAATGTCCATTAGTAGTAATTACTCCTCCAAAACTACTTGATTTCAAGTTTAGAAATTGGCTTAGAAAAGAAGTGCCGCTATTAAGAAAAAAGAAGAATATTCAAATTGCGCTAGTAAATGCTCCGGGTAAAACCATCCTCGGATTTTTGCCGGCACGAGCTTTAAATAACATCACAGACTTAAAAAAATTCGGCATGGTAACACTTGATACCTCATCAACAGTGTCTAAAAAATGGGATCTTATCCGAATTTATGAACATCTTAAAAAACTGATAGTTCATGTACATCTTTCAAATGTACGTCACCACAAAGAATACTCCTTACCAAATGAAGGAATTCTTCCTTTGGAGAGCTTCTTAAAAAAACTAAAGTCAAATAAATATAAAGGATCTATTAGCATTAGGGTAAAAGCTACTGAACTCAAAGCTGGAGATGATGACAAGGTGGTCGAAAAACTTAAGAAGGTTAAAAAATTCGTGGATGAGTATTTTAAAAGCTGATCCCGCTTAGCGGGACAGCTATTTATTTGACTTTTTCTCTGAAGATATATAACCTATCAAAGCATTTTAAGTATGAAAAAGTATGCTAAGCAAACGCAATCAAAGAAAGAGACATAAAAGGCATGGCTTTCAGGCACGCATGGCCACCAAAGGCGGAGCAAAAGTAATAAATAATCGTCGCAACAAAGGGCGAAAGAGCCTTAGTGCATGATGATATGCTAAATAAAAGGAATCGTATTTCAAATCGCCGATTAATCCAGAAGCTATTTGATAAAGGAGGGCTTTATAAAAATACATATTTCACTTTTAAATTCCTGCCATCTACAGAGCCTATTTCGCAATTTGCTGTAGTAGTTAGTAAAAAAGTAGCGCCAAAAGCAGTCGATCGTAACGAATTGCGTAGAAAGATTTACGAAGCAATTCGCCTAAATATGGACTCATTAAAAACAGATTTAGTAGTATTAGTTATAGCAAAATCAGCAGCAGAAAAAAAAGCAAACTATCAGGAGTTAGGCAAAGGAATTATAGATTTTTTTAACCGGCACGAGCTGCATGAATAAATTATTACGCCCATTACTATTCGTCCTAATCTTCCTGATGATATTTCAGTTCTTTAGTGGTAAAAAGCAGCAAGAAGGCATTAAAGATGACGTTGTACTTACCGCAAAATCAAAAATAGCAATAGGTAAGGAAGTTAGTCTGAAAATTGAAAATAATAGCGAATCAATTATCACTATTCCGGTTAGCTGCCCAAAAAATCCCCTTACTGTAGAACGTTATGTAAATGGGGAATGGATATTAAAAGAAACTGAAATTGATCCACAGTTATGCACGCAAATAGAGCTAATTGAAATAGCGCCAAAAGAAGACTACACGGTTGGCTATGGCCAATGGAGCTGGAGTTTGTTTGACGAAGAAGGCCGTTATCGAATCTCATTAAATACAAATATCGAAGAAGCTGAAAAAACTTACACCCACGAATTCAATATCGTACCCCCATCACTTTTAAAGATTTTTTGGACAGAAGCTTTCTATAGGCCAATTTTTAACACACTTGTATTCCTTATTTCAATTCTGCCTGACAGTAATTTAGGATGGGGAATTATTTTACTTACACTCATAATTAAATTAATTCTGCTTGGGCCAAACCATAAAGCATTAAGGGCACAAAGACAGATGCAAAAAGTTCAGCCCCAACTGGATGCTTTGAAAATAAAATATAAGGATGACTCTCAGAGATTAGCAAAAGAAACTATGGAATTATGGAAGAAGTACAAAGTAAGCCCAATGAGCAGCTGCTTACCAATTCTTATTCAATTTCCAATTTTAATCGCCCTATTTTATGTTGTTAGAGATGGACTGGATACCATTAGCCCGGAACTTTTATACGGAACATTAAAAACTTTTAACCTCCAAGGCGTCAACCCTAACTTTTTAGGTATTATTGATCTTACAAAAATAAATATAATTGTACTTCCAATCATTGTTGGCGGTCTTCAGTTTATTCAGATGAAATTAACCCTTGCTAAAACGAAAACCAATAAACCAGTTAAAAAAGGAGAAATCAATCCCATGCCAATGATGAGCAACATGATGCAATATTTTATGCCAATAATGATTGCTGTATTCACTGCCAGCCTGCCAGCCGCTGTTGGTTTTTATTGGGGAACCTCTACCCTCTTTGGAATCGGGCAACAAGTAGTAGTTAACCGATCTAAGGATTAATTTGCCCAAAGAAATTTTTGGATGTAAACTATTCTTAAATTCAAGATTAGAAAATTCAAAATTCAAAATTATAATCTTGCTCCCCTTGCTCTTGTGGCAATATCTTGAATTTTGAATCTTCTAATCAATAAAGTATGGAACTCTTAATAAAAGAGACTTTGGAGAAACTTCTCGACGTGCTTAATGTTTCGTATACAGGAGTCAAAATTAATAAGGAAGGTGAAACAACTTATTACGTTGAAATCGAAACAGAGCATTCTAACATTTTAATCGGATGGCACGGTGAAACAATCTCTGCATTACAACATCTACTAAAATGTCTGTTATGGAAGCAGGGAATTGATAGTAGGACACAAGTTATTATCGATGTAGATGGTTATAAAAAAAGGCAAGAAGAAAGCGTAATCAAATTAGCCGAAAGAAAGGCTGAATATGCCATCGAAACTCAGAAAGAAATAAAACTGCCTCCAATGAACCCATATTTTAGGCGCAAGGTTCATACACACTTAGCAAATTCCGACAAATACAAAGATGTAGTAACAACCGAAAGTGTTGGTGTAAACCCAGATCGAGCCGTAAAGATCATCCCTAAATAAATTGTCTGAACCGCTGATTACGCAGATTAAATGATTATTATGATTTTGTTCTCCTTGCCCTCGTGGCAAATTTCAGTGATTGTTATTTGCTGTAATTATTTAATTATTCACCAACGTAGAGACGTTGCAATGC
Source organism: Patescibacteria group bacterium (assembly GCA_018813295.1). Lineage (GTDB taxonomy): Bacteria > Patescibacteriota > Gracilibacteria > UM-FILTER-43-11 > UM-FILTER-43-11 > JAHJBZ01. The sequence goes on from JAHJBZ010000073.1 coordinate 6,590, forward strand.
AACGTCTCTACGAGTGCAATAATCCGCATAATCAAAATCAGCGCAATCCGAAAAATCAGTGTAAATCTGCGGTTCAGACAAGTTTCACCACTTCAAACGTTTCAACGCATCCTCGGCTGCCTTCTGTTCTGCTATCTGTTTACTACTCCCATCCCCTTTTCCAACCATTCGCTCACTGATAAAAGCCCCCATGGTAAACACCTTACTGTGATCAGGGCCTTCCTCGTGCTGTAATTTATAAGCAGGAGTAACACCAACCTTTTCCTGGGCCATTTCTTGTAATTTAGATTTGGCATCAATATGTGAACCTGTTTTAAGAATATCATCTAAATGCGTCAGTAAAAATTTGGTAATAAACTTTTGAGCTTTTTTATAACCCAGTTCCAAATAAATAACTCCAATAACAGCTTCAAAAGTATTAGCGAGTAAATAATCCTTATCTCGCCCGCCTGATTTTTCTTCACCATGACTTAAAAATAGATATTCACCTAAATTTAAATCACGAGCTATTTTTGCAAGCATCTCCCCCTTCACGAGAGCAGAGCGCCAATTCGTTAAATCCCCTTCCGGATTAGGATAGTTGGTATAAAGATATTCTGTCACCACCAATTCCAAAACTGCATCACCTAAAAATTCAAGACGTTCATTGTGCTCCAATTCACTACTTTTATGTTCATTTAAATAAGAACGATGCACAAAAGCATTTCGAAGCAAATGCCAATTCTTAAACTTCATGCCGATTTGTTTTTCGAATTTTTTGTACATATCTTTTTAATTCTCAATTTACAATTTACAAAATAATTTTCAAGCACTAATTTTCAAACATTTGGAAATTGTAATTTGTAAATTGGTAATTGTTTGTAAATTTAAAATTTAAAATTGTAAATTACGCCTTTAGGGTGTCATCATGCGCAACTGAATTTAAAACACCATTAATAAACTTACCACTACTTTCATCACCATAAGTTTTTGCAATCTCAATAGCCTCATTAATTGCAACATTGACCGGCACATCCTTTTCGGGATCAATCAATTCACAAATACCCAAAACAAGAATTGCCCTTTCAACTGGATCCATTTTCTCAACAGGCCATTCAGGAGCATACTTTTTAATCAAAGAACGTATTTCTGCATAATTTTTCTCAATTTTTTTCGCTAAATTCTCTGCAAAAGCTCTGTCTGTTATCTTTTCACCAAATTCATCCAAGTTGTAATTCAAAACTTCATCAAAATCACACCCACGCGCTTCGTGTTCAAAGAAGCTTTGCATCACAATCACACGTGATAGGTGTCTCCAGCTGGCCATAATGTTAATTTTACATTTTACAATTTTCAATTTTCATTCTAACGCTCAAGATCCAAAAATGAAAAATGAAAAATGATAATTGATAAATATTATGCTTTCACCTTAGTAATCTTCTCAACTTCCTTATCTTTATCTATAACGGAACGACCTTTGTACGTCCCACAAGTCGGGCAAGCGGTATGGGCAAGTTTGTCCTCTTTACATTTTGGGCATTTAGATAAACTTGTTGTATTAAGCAAACGCTTTCGTGCCTTATTTTGAAAAGCTTTATAGCGCCTGCTGGACTGGGAATTTGCCTGTTGTTTCTTGGGGGTAGATCTTTTAGCCATGGGAAGTTGCGATTCGCCGCAGCGAACCATTAGATACTAAATATTTAAGCTCGACTACTTTATACTAATCTGACATTAAATGCAAATGTTTTTTATTGTCTCGTTATCTCGTTGTGTCGTTGTGTCGTTATCTCGTTGTGTCGTTAACAAGTTTATAGTAAAATACAACCAAATAAAAAATAAAATGTGACACAAAAAATCTTACAAATTATAAAAAAAGGATGGCCGGTACTATTATTCGTTATCGTTCTTTTGATAATGGCTAAAACCAGCTTTGCCCAAAGTTACCTTGGTGAAGATTGGGACGAATACCTACGCGGAAACTTAAGAACTTTTGTAGATACAAGTAAATCTGGTGAAGATCTGGCTATTAATTTCGTTATAAATCTCGTTGTTATCGCTCGTTACATGTTAGGAGCTCTTGCTTTAATAATGGGTACTTTATATGGAATGGCTTTAATATTTGCCAGGGGTAAAGAAGATGCAATCGAAAAACAAAAGAAAAATTTCACATATGTTTTCATAGGATTCATCTTGGTTATCGCCGCAGAAAACATTGCAAACATATTCAATCCAGAGACGTCAACCTCTGCACAAATTATCGACTACGAAGCCGCAAGAGACCAATTAAGAGATATTACCGATTACATTAAATATCTATTAGGATCTGTAATTGTATTAATTATGACAATAAGCAGTATTCGTTTGATTACAGCAGGAGGAGATGAAGAAATGGTAACAAAGCAAAAAAAGAATTTAGCATGGGGTTTAATAGGTATGATGATAATATTACTTGCAAGTAATATCGTTAATGCAATTTACGTTATAAATACTCCAACCGAAGTGATAGCCGGAGCCCCCGAAGCAGCAATAACTGAAATAACAAGTGTTATTCAGCTTATTTTAGTATTCTTGGGGCCAATTGCCATAATTTTTACAATTTATGCTGGCTTTATGTATTTAACGGCAATGGATCAAGAAGAAGGAGCTACCAAAGCAAAAAATATGATCATAGGAGGAATAACAGGTATTGTTATAATTTACTCTGCGTATGCATTAATAAATACCGTCATATCATCAAAAGTAGCCCAAATATCTACATCTCTCATAACTTAAACATGCTCCAATATCTTACTAAAAAACTTAGCTTACTTGCCCTAATTGCAATAATTTTTTTCAATTTTGCCCCCATAACTCTCGCGCAAAGCGATATTACTTCTCCTTTAGATGATATAAAAGATAGGTTAAGAGGTATATGCAATACAGACACTGATTGCGACTGGGGAGATGAATGTGACACCGATAGAACCCCAAGCATATGTGTAGATGAATATGGTAATCCAACTGGAATAGATGTAATTGATTACAGCGAAAATGTATGGGGGAGACTGTCAGAAAGGGTAATTGCTATACTAGAAGATGAAGGTTACACAGGAATGAATGATTTTGTAGAAGGTTTTAATTTGGCAGATATAGATGAAGAATTAAGTGTAATTAACGAATTAACTTCTGACGACATTGAACTTATTAAAGCTGAAACAATTGCTTATCAATATCTAGGAGAAAGACAGCTGAGGGACACCGCACAGAGTGTAATTACCGTTATCCGTAATATAATAGCTGGCCTAGCGGTGATATGGATAATCATAAGTGGCATTCGTATGATTCTTGCTCAAGGAGAAGAGAACGTTATTACAGAACAAAGACAAAGTATTATATATGCAGTAATTGGTCTAGTTGCAATTCTTCTAATAGAACGATTAATTGACGTTTTGTATGGAACCCCAGGCACTTTTGTAAGCACTTACAGCGCAGGGTACATAGAGGCTTTTGATGAATCAACCGAAGCAAGATTTAGCGCAGAGATATATGGAGTCATCAATTATGTAAAAGCAATAATTGGTGCAGTTGCTATTTTTATGATGGTTATAAGCGGAATTCGGCTAGTAGTCGCTGCTGGAGAAGAAGAGCAAATCACCAAACAACGAAAAGTATTTATATGGATAATTGTAGGTTTAATACTTCTTGCAATTGACCAAATAGTTATAGAAAACCTTTTTAGTATTCCAGTTAAACAGCAGGCAGGGCAAATTGCCGCTTCAAATATAACAGCACTAATTAATTTAATTGGCCGGGTTACACAATTCATACTCGGGTTTGTAGGATTAATAGCCCTTGGAATGTTAGTTTACGGAGCAGGAATGCTAATTACAAATTACGCCAACACTGAATTAGTCGATAAAGCAAAAAAGATAATTAAAAATGCAATAATAGGAATTATAATAATAATTAGTGCCTACACCCTTATTGCTACATTGATAATGTTTAAGTAGTTTTGAAAAATTGAAAAAAGTGAAAATTTAAAAATTTGGACATTAGTTTTCAAATTTTCAAGTTTTCAAATTTTCAAACCTGTTGTATCGTTATTTCGTTACTTCGTTATTTAACTATAAATATGTCAGGAAATTCGTTCGGTAAAATATTTAAAATCACCACATGGGGCGAGTCACATGGATCCGCTATTGGTGTTGTTATTGATGGCTGTCCTGCTGGCTTACAGATAACTGAAAAAGAAATTCAAAAAGAGCTTGATCGCAGAAAACCCGGACAAAGTAAATTGACGACGGAGAGAAAGGAGGCAGATAAGGTCGAAATTTTATCTGGTGTCTTTGAAGGTAAAACAACAGGCACACCAATTAGCCTAATTGTAAGAAATAAAAATCAGCGATCAAAAGATTATGAAAAAATTAAAAATCTGTACCGCCCTGGCCATGCTGATTTCACATATGAAGCAAAATATGGGCTCAGGGACTACAGAGGTGGAGGCAGAGCCAGCGCCAGAGAAACTATCGGACGCGTAGCAGCCTGCAGCATAGCAAAAAAACTAATTCCCAAAGTTAAAATCACAGCCAAATTAATAGAACCTAGCCTAAAAGAGATCGAAGCTATAAAAAAACAAAATGATTCCATTGGGGGAATTATTGAATGTACAATAAAAAACGCCCCAGCAGGACTTGGTAGCCCTGTTTTTGATAAATTAGATGCTCGTCTGGCTCAGGCCATGCTCAGTATTCCAGGCGTAAAGGGATTTGAGGTTGGCAGTGGCTTTAAAAGCGCTCATATGATGGGATCAGTTAATAACGACGAATTTATATCAAAAAAAGGTAAAATTGTGACGGTAACCAACAATGCAGGCGGGATACTAGGTGGCATAAGTAATGGAATGGATATTGTATTCCGTGTTGCATTTAAGCCAACCTCCTCAATTACTAAAAAGCAAAACACTGTCGATAGTAAAGGAAAGAATAAAACAATCGAAGTAAAAGGAAGACACGATCCTTGCATTGCTCTCAGAGCCGTTCCAATTGTAGAAGCCATGGCCGCACTAGTTCTGGTTGATGAATATTTAATCCAAAAAGTCCTAAGTTGTAAGTCTTAAGCTTTAAGCTGGCTTATTACTTAAGACTTAAGACTTATGACTTATTTTTAACTCTTAACTTTTAATTAGAATGAATAAATTTCTCAAAAACTTCGATTGGTCTGCAAAGTCCATCGCCAAAATTATCGGTATGATAATTTTGGGAATCGTTGCCATTACCGTTGTCATCGCCCTTATCAGCTTTTCTATAAAAACTATATTTAACACGACTAGTTATAGAGATGGCTATTATGGAGGTGGCTACGATTATGACTATGCAATGGAAGAGGCATCATTTGCCAAAGGTGGAGCAATGATGCTTTCAAGTATGGATTACTTCCCACCAATTCCAGAACCTGGCTACAGCACCGGATCTGACGCTGAAGATTATGAAGTTAAGGAATATTACGGAACGGTTAATACTCGAAAACTCGATGAAACCTGCGAAACAATTTCCAATTTAAAAGCTCTGGATTATGTAATTTTCGAAAGTTCCGATAAAAACCAGGATGCCTGCTACTACAGATTTAAAGTAGAAAAAGCATATGGAGATGAAATTGCTGCCATTGTGGAATCCCTAAAACCGGAAACATTTAATGCAAGTGTTGAAAGTATTAAAGGAACCATTGAAGAATATGAAGATGAGCTAGATATTCTAACGAAAAAACTAAGCTCTATCGAAGAAACACTCGAAGAAGCTCAGAATGCTTATGACGAAATTAGTGTCCTTGCCACACGCCAAAATGACGCTGAAACTTTGGCAAAAATTATAGATAGTAAATTGGAATTAATTGAAAGGCTTAGTAATGAAAAACTTTACGTAAAAGAGCAAATCGACCGCTACAACGATAGTAAGGCTGAACAACTCGACCGCTTAAATTACACCTTCTTTAATATCAACATTTATAAAGACTTAATTTTTGACTGGAAGGATATTAAAGATAGTTGGAAATACGAAGCAAAATTACTTGTCGACAATGTGAATGAAGTATTCCAGGGAATAACCTTACATCTTGCAACCTACCTTGTACGCTTCGCACAAGTGGTACTTTACTTATTAATTTCTCTATTCCTACTTAAATTAGTTTGGATAGGAGTCAAATATGTTTGGAAAGGGAAATATTATAGTAAGAAAAAGAGATAAATAAAATCAATAACAAAATCCGAAGGCGCGATCGATCAATCGCGCCTTCGGATTTTAAATATCTAACAATTTTTTACTCATCCTCCTCCTCACTGCCATCATCAGACGATTCCTCTACTCCATCCTCAACTGATTCCTCAGATGGAGCAGTGGTTTCACCCTGGTCCATGGCTTCTTCCTCATCATCTACCGGTTCCTCAACTAGTTCATCTCCTGTTGGTTCCTCTGGGTTAACACACCGCACTCGAACTGGATAGCTCTCCATAATCACGCAATCAACCCCTTCTTCACACAAATCATCACAAATATTCTCAGATAAACATTTTGGTTCAGTTTCATCTTCCAAAATTCCACACATCATACCCTCATCACAATCAATCTGCCCCTCTTCATATATTCCACACTCGGGAAGATTTTCGTCTTCAATTGGTTCATCAACTAGGTCCTCTGACGGAGTCCCGCTAAGCGGGGGTTCGACAGCCTCTTCCTCTGTACCCTCATCTTCATCTTCTACTAGATCTTCCCCGCTTAGCGGGGGTTCCTCATCGATTAAAGCTTCAATCAACTCACACCCACACCCTGTATAATCACTAAAAGGTATTTCGTATTCGTCGCACTCAAATTTTAAAGTCTCACAAACTCTGGTGTTTTGACTTTGATAAGTTCGCCCATCTTTCTCACCAGGGTAAACATTGGTTGTAACACAAGCAGAAAGAAGCAAAAGAGAGAGAACAAATATTGATATTAACTTTTTCATAATTCTATTAAGGTTAAATGTCAGTCAGATTGTAATAGATATTAAAGGCTCAGACAAGTATCGCAGAAAAACTTGCCAATATTTTCGAAACAATGTAATTTATTTGAGCATTAAACGTGTCACCGTAGCTCAGTTGGTTAGAGCGCAGGACTCATAAGCCTGAGGTCGCTGGTTCAATTCCAGCCGGTGACACCAAAGTAAAAGTAGTAAAAGTCGTAAAAGTTAATATATTTTTTACTCAAAAAGCCAAAGGTAATTATAGCCTAGTGGTTTTATAACTATTAGCTCCTCGTAGCGTATGAAGTTAAAACCTATTTTGTAAGATAGTCGTATTTTTAATATGTTTGTTCCAGATAACATTTTTTGCAGTATATTTTCTCCGGTCTATCAGGTGCATAAGTGGTCATAATTTCACAATTGCACTTTTGACAATTTCTTTTATGCAGTTTTCTTGGGTTTCTTTTTTCCATCCGTTCTTTATGCCTCTGATCCGGGCATTTGTCTGGAGTTGGAAGTGAATGCTTTTCGTAAAAGCCTTTCTCTTTTGCTGTTAGTTTATAAGGTTTACCTGTAACCACACATTTTAATGAATCACCTGGCTCCTTTTCACCACGTGCCTGAATAAGTATTTCTTTTTCGGGGTAAAATTCATTTGCAACGGTTTCCTCATACTTAAATGGACTCATTTCAGCTGGAAAAAATTCTCCAAATTCTTTTGTTTCTTTCATGTACTCAATAATCTTATCTCTTAAACTTTCATAATCTTCCTTGGAATACTGTTTATTCAAAATACAGTACTCCTTATTATTTAACCCTATACAGCCAAAGCAATTTTTACAGCTATTACAGTTATCGCAGTACATACAATCCCTAGAGAACCAGGTTGCTATACAAAAATGAGTGTTATATGAATTAACTGTGCTCAATCCTTCATAACACATTTCACAAAGTGTCGTTCTGGCACAATCTACAGTATCTTTACACCTCATAATATTCTCACCGTATCTGCAGTCTTCACTTTTTTCTATATCAAAACAGTTAAAGCAGTTCTTACATTCAATCATGTAGTCCCCTATACAATTTACCGTAGAGTAGCCGTGATAATATTTTGTCGGGATTTTTGGGATAGCTTCTTCTAAATTATCTTCTACTTTTTTAATGAATTCATGTGTAAATGGAAGGTATTTTTTGATTTCTTCTTTGTAAGATGTTTCGTCATATTGTTTATTGGATATGCAATATTCTTTATTTCGAAGCCCTATACAGCAAAAACAATTTGAGCAATTTGCACAATCTTTAAGAAAATTGCTATCTTTACAGTTTGAACAATCCTGTGAGTAGTAGAGGTTGTAACAGTTTGCACAATCAGTGCATTCATAACAGATCTCACAATCATAAGTATATCCACAGTCTACACAATCCTTGCTTCTCCATATCCAGTGTGAATAAAGACAATCTTCATTATCACGAGCAGCGGTAATCAAATAACAGTTTTTTAACGACATTCCCCAATTAACATAGTCACTATTTTCGTTTGATTTTGTTACTAATGAAATTTTTGGCACTTCTTTTTCTAACTCTGCGAATTGTGTAAAGAAAGGACGATTAAAATCAAAACCTCTCCCATAGTCCAGCGGGTCCCATTCGTCAGACCACCATTCTTCCTGCGAATAAACCTTGTATGGAGAATTTTCCGGATAAATTGAGATTATCTTTTTTCCGCTCAAATCACTTTTTCTGTAATAGAGACTTCGTTCATTTCTGAAAGAGAGTCGCCTTTGCTGCCGACAATCAGGACAAAATGAAGGTTGTGGCACATTAATTTTATTTAGATATACCTCATCTTCTTTTGTAATTTCAAAAGATGATTTGCATTTTGCACATTCGTTTTTGCTCATACTTGGATTATAGCAATATTCAAAATATTTTATTAGAGTATTTCAAAATTCGAACCAACGTCCATCAACCCCTCAGGCAGGGGGTTATGGGCTTTTTATGAAAAACAAATATTTACCTCATCAAAAATGCCGTATTTTCGCTTTTTAAACCCAAAAACAAACAAAAAATAAGTAGAAAAATGCGTGTTACCACTTTTGTGTTAGTAAGTTTAACTATGCCTCACAAAAAATATTTAGAATTAATTCGCAAAGAATTCCCAGATCATAAATGGAAAGATTTTAAATATCTAACTCATGGCTGGGATCATAACGTTATAATTTTAGATAATGAATGGGTTTTTCGTTTCCCAAAAAATAAAGAATATTTAAAAAAGCTCCAAAAAGAAATTGAATTACTTAAATATTTAAATAAACAAATAACCCTACCAATTCCAAACTACACCTTAATTGCAAAAGATAAAAGTTTTGCGGGATATAAAATAATTAAAGGAAAAGAATTTAAACCATGGATTTATAAAAATAAAGTGGCATTGAAAAACAAGAAAAAAATTATTAATCAATTAGTTGAATTTTTTAATGAGCTACACTCAATTCCTTTAGATAAAATAAAAAAATATGATGTTAAATTCTATGACTCAAAAAAAGAAACCGCCAAAATATTTAAGGATGTAAAAAAATATGTGTTTCCAAAGTTAAATAAAAGAGAAAGGCAAATATCAGAAAAATATTTTAAAGATTGTGCAGCTCTGGAAACCAAATCAGTCAAAAACACCTTTATTCACATAGATATCCATTATTCAAACGTACTTATAAAACACGACGATTCAGAACTTGCAGGTGTAATCGATTTTAGCGACAGGGTTATCGGTGATCCCGCCACAGATTTTGCACATTTATGGAATTATGGCCCAAAATTTATAAAATCAGTTTACAAAAAATACAGAGGCCCAAAAGATCCTGAGTTTTTATATAGATCAAAGCTGTACTCAAAATGGGATGCGTTTGGAATCATGATCGAATCTTTTAAACCCATGTATAAATGTACATTCAAAGAGGGGCATAAAATGTTTAGGAAATTATTCTTTTGAAGTGTAAAATCAATTCGTTACTTAACCAAAAAAACCATGAAACTAAAATTATTACTCGCTCTTGTATTTACAACATTAATGTTTACAGGCTGTGTACCAGGCCAAACAGACGAAGAGGAAATGCCTCCTGTAGCCATCATGGATGAGGAAGTCGATTTAGAAGAAGGAGATTATCTGGGCGGCTGGCTCAGAACAGCAACTTATATAGATGGCATATTGGAGCATACCGTTGCATCAGATTTAAACTTTTACGATGACGGAACTTATGATTCAGCCACTGATGTTTGTTCTACATCCGGAACCTACAGCGCCGAAGGCACTGCAATGACAATGATTATGCTGGAATCCAACTGCCCAGGTGGAGTTCAAACGCCATTTACACTGGATTACAATTACACAATCGAGGAAAATGAAGACGGAGAAGAAATAATGACCTTCATCGTAGCAAATGTAATGGAGACATACGTAAGAAATTAGTAAAACCAACCCGTTACTTAACCAAAAAATTATGAAAATTAAATTATTATTTGCTCTTATTTGTGCAGCATTAATATTCACGGGTTGTGCCCCAGAGCAAACAGATGAAGATAGTGGAAATACATATGAAGGAACATGGACTCGTACAGCAATATATGCAAATGACACGGAATACAACACCCCAGCAACCCTCACTCTGACTAATGACACCTTCATCTCCGGAACGAGTCTATGTTCAGCATCAGGAGGCTTAGACATTAAGGAAGAGGAAAATAAAATGATAATGATAATGATTGAATCAGACTGCCCTGGCGCACAAGTTCCTTTTATAGTTACCTATACCTACAGTATTGCAGACAAATTATTCTCCGAAGAAACATTGACTCTTACTACTGAAAACAGCAAAGAAATCTACGTGAGAAATTGACGAATATTAAATATTGATTGCAAATTTAAAATCTAAATCTAAAATTTTAAATCGCTAATCAATATTATTAAATAATGAAAAAACTAAAAAGATCATTTTTTAAACGCCCAACACTCGAAGTAACCAAAGAGCTTTTGGGTAAGGTTTTGGTAATTGGAAATTGCAGTGGCCGAATTAATGAAGTTGAAGCATATATTGGCCAAAACGATCCTGCATGCCATGCTTGTAATGGAATGACCAAGAGAAATGAGGTCATGTTTGGCGAAGCCGGGCATCTTTATGTCTACTTTTGCTACGGAATGTACCACTGCGCCAACATAGTAACGGAAAAAAAGGGATTTCCGGCAGCAGTTTTACTCCGGGGGGTTGAACCGTTGGACGGAAAGGAGCAAATGAAGAAAAGAAGAGGTAGAGGAGGCCACTTATCAGATGGCCCAGGTAAACTTTGCATAGCACTAGGAATGGCTAAAAAAAGCCATAATGGAGTTGATTTATGTAATAACGGAAAATGTTATGTTTATGACGATGGATTTATACCAAAAAACATAAAATCCTCTCCCCGAATTGGAATAAAAGTCGGCTTGAATAAAAAATGGAGGCTTTTTTATCAGTCTTAAGTAATAAGTCTTAAGAATTAAGCAGCCTTTACATTAAATTTAGCTTAAGGCTTACTCCTTACTCCTTAAGGCTAGCAAAATTGTTTGCAAAAAAATCACTCTACTGTATAATTTTATTGATCAAACAAAATAAAAATAAAAAATGGAGATTAATTTGAGCTGGGACCTCTTCGTTATTGTCTTCTTTACGGTAATTATAGCGTACAGTTTTATAGTTGGCCGCAATCAAACACTCAAAATAATCATCAGTAGTTACATCGCAATACTAACTGCGGATGGGATAGGAAATATTATCGAACGATATTTTATTGGAGACACCGCACTGATAAATGTTTTTGATTTTGCCCAGAATGAAAGCTCTCTTATTATCCTAAAAATCCTTATTTTTGTCCTCACCATCGTTGTAATTTCAACTCGTGGAAGATTTATGATTGATATGGGAAAAAATGGATCCCATACTATGGGTCTGATCTTAAGTTTAACTTATGGCATTCTTTCTGCTGGCCTTATTACCAGTACTATTCTGATTTATGCATCCGGCGCATCACTTGTGCAGGAAAGCAGCATTATAATGAATGAGGCAGTGCTTCAGATGTATCGGGAATCCTACATGGTTCAATTGATGATAAATAATTACAACGTTTGGTTCTCATTGCCTGCAGTCGTATTCGTGCTATCTAGTTTTGTCGGAGAAGAAGCGTGAACTATTTGACTTTTAAATAGAGCCCACGTAGAATATTTGAGCGTTTTTAAACGACAACAAGGGTGTATAGCTCAGTTGGTAGAGCAGTAGCCTTTTAAGCTATTGGTCCTGGGTTCAAGTCCCAGTGCACCCACCATTATTACTCTTACCTATGAAGATTCTCCTCTTTGGTGGCACCGGCTTTATCGGCTCTCAGCTCAAAGAGGCTCTTTACGCAAAAGGTCACGATGTTCATAGTCCAAGAATTGAAATTCGCAATTTTGATGAAGTTAAAAAAACAATCGAAGAAATAGAGCCCGATTATATTATCAACGCTACCGGCAAAACCGGAACGCCAAATGTAGATTGGTGTGAAACACATCCAGTAGAAACATTTGGGGTAAATGTTGGTGGCTCTTTAAATATCGCAGCAGCAGCATTTGAAAAAGGGGTTAAAGTAGCTCAAATAAGCAGTGGTTGTGTTTATAGCGGAAATAACGGAGGTAAAGGATTCAGCGAAGAAGACGAACCAAACTTTTTTGGATCGCTCTATAGTAGATCGAGAGTAATTTCAGAAAAATTATTAAAAGAATTCCCAAACGTTCTTCAGTTGCGCATCAGAATTCCGATTATGGGCAAATCACACCCAAAAAATCTGATTGATAAGTTGCTCCAGTACCCGCAAATGATAAACGTAACCAATTCCTGCACGGTAATGGAAGATTTTATTCCAGCTGCCATCGAATTAATAGAAAGAGGTGAAACAGGAATCTTTAATATGACAAATATCGGAGCAATGAATCACGTAGAAATCATGACTCCATATAAAGAAATTGTTGATCCGGATTTTGAAATCAATTTAATGTCTCAGGAAGATCAGGACGAATTAAACAAACGCCGTTCCAATGATGTGCTAAACACAGATAAACGTGAAAATTTAGGTGTACATATGCCGCCGTTGGAGGAGTCGGTTAGGAGGGTTATGGAGAACTACAAACAAAATTCCTAGGATACAGAAAACAGGAAACAGGATTCAGCAGTTTTTTTGTGATTCAACCCAACCAAAAAGAACCCTACCAGACTCCTCGGATAGCTGATCCAATTCCACAAATCTATTTTCATCAAAATATTTAAGGTCATGAGCTAGCATGATCTGACATTTTACTTCCTCAAGTGAAGATTGAGATTGATTGTAAAAACGAAGTTTATCTTTTATTCCATTTCGTTTAAATCCCTCAGCTATGTTTGAAATTACTGAAACTGATGCACGCCTTAACTGTGATTTTAAGCCAAATTCCTCACTTCTAGGAAAACTTTTTGTGTAATTATAAATTAATAAA
>JAHJBZ010000074.1 GCA_018813295.1 Patescibacteria group bacterium
AAAAACAAAAACAAAGCCATGTCTGTACTTCGCGCACGGCTTTATCAGCTGGAAGATGAAAGGCTAAGAAGTGAAAGAGGGGAGGAGCGATTAAGTCAAATCGGAACAGGGGATAGGGGAGAGAAAATACGCACATACAACTTCCCGCAGGACCGCGTAACCGATCACCGGATTCATCAGAATTGGAGTAATATTTATGGAATTATGGAAGGGGATATTGAGGATATAATCGAGAAAATAACACTTGATGATCAGGCCAAAAAAATGTCATCTGTTTCCTGAAAACCCACACTGTAGAGACGCGATTTATCACGTCTCATAGAAAGGGTTTTTATTGTACACAAAATTTACTCACGAGTAAAAAAAGTGTTCAACCAAAGATCTGATTTTACGGACATCATTTATTTAGTAATTCTGCGCCACAATTTACCGGCTTTTAGTGTCCAGTCACCAATGTCGGGATTAATTTGACATCCCCATTGAGAAATAGTACTAGCTTCTGTCATCTCACCAAGAGAACAATGCCCTTGGTCATCAACAATTTTTGTACTGCAGCCGCCAACCATTCCAAGTTCAGCAAGATAAGGCGCAGCCACAGGCCAGTTACTTACATCCATAGCTAAGCCAATCTGGTGATAGCTGTTACCAGGCCTTGCACAGGCTCCGCCTTTACTTGTAAATTCCGAAGTCCCTTTTATAATTACATATGCTGCAGCCTGCTGCTGATGAGGACGCCATGCATTTGTAACGCTAAGCTGATGACCGGTATCCTGGAACATTTCACGATTCTTTTCCGTAACCATTTCCGCAAGTGATTTTCTAAGGAAGATAGTGAGGTCTTTTTGGGTATCTAGTAAAGGAGAGCCATCAACCATCCTAACAGGCCTAAGTGGCTCATCTAAAAGGTGGATTAAATCGGGGAACATACTTTGAATCCTGTCGACATACTCTTTTTTGTAGTACGTTCTAATGTGCCTGTCATAAACATGATCCGGACTATGTTCCAGGTCTACATTACGAAGAAGCTGCTCAGCCATTTCAACTTTTTTTTGCACCTGTTCATCAGTTGGCTGTACGCCGCTTATACCATACCAATGCCTTACATACTCTTCAATACTCAGAACTTCTGCGCTTTCTGGCGCTAAAGCAAGACCACCTCCAAGAATACCTGCAACGGTAAGAGCTCCTACTCCTCCCATAAGCTGACGCCTATTAAGCTTTACCTCTCCTCTTTGATCTTCATGAAGATCCTGCACCGCTGAAACGGCAGGATTAATTACCGGTTCTACGCGATCTCTTATGCCAAATAAGAAAGTTCTTTTCGATGAATCTACATCCTCTTCATGTGTTTCTTGATCTGGGCGCTTTGATGTAGGATTATTAGTCATAATATTATATGTTATATTATACATTATTTAATAAAAAAAGTCAATTATTCCTTGTGAAATAATCTGTTTATATTTTAAGTATATAATTCTTCAGTGTTATTTTGTGTACCACCCGCTTTCTCTCTCAGTTACACATTGTGCAAAAGCCTTAAGGTCTCCCTGGGTTTCAACTTTCTTTTTACCGGTAGCTTTTTTATAGGCTTTAGCTACAGAGCTGGAATATTCCTGTTTGCTTGGAAAATTATATTGAGACGGTAAAAAAGATTTTGCTAATGTCCATGGATCACACCATCCGCCTGTACCGGATCCGGAATAATATGCTGAAGCCATTTGTTTTGGATCCCCGTCATATTTATCCTTAAGCTCACCTAATATTCCTACAAACACAGTATTTTGCATCCTGGGAGATGCCATAAATCTGTGTATTAATATAAGTCGCCTGTTCCAGTCAGCATCTTCCCATCCTTTTATATAATGTCCGTGATATGAAAGAAGAATTTGATGTCTTCCAAGAGCACAATAACTAAGTATTGCGGCTGTATTTTCTGCACGCGTTCTGCCGCATTCAAATGCACCCGTGTCCGCGCAGGCAATTTCTTTTGGCTGCAGGGCATCCATTACTGTACGTTTAAAATGAGGATAGCCCTTAACGCCTTCCGGAAATAATTCGTCAACAAATATATTGTTTATTGCACTTTTAGGAAGTGTAATGCCCATTTCATTAAGTTTAGCTATATGTCCTGAGTTTAATCCTTTTACCTGAATTAAGGCATCGGCAGCTGCATAAGGATTTTCAGGCTTACATACGCCACCTCCAAACATACAAACAACAGTAAGAATCCCAAGAATACCCATAATTCTATGCCTGTTAATTTCCACTGATCCTCTTTGGTCTTCATGAAATTCTTCTAAAAATCCGATTACAGACCCTATACAATCCCTTACACCAGCCATTAACGACTCCTTAGATCCTTGATCTAATTCTTGAGATGCCGATGAATTTAGCTCTGAGCCTTTTTTCATAGTGAATATATTATACAGTAAATTTATAATATGTCAAGCACATAAAAAAGCTTATATCTTTCAGTCCAACAACCTAAGCTACCCCTCCCAATTTACGGTTTTGGATTCACATATATGATTTGGTAAATCGTACAAAAGTACAACGTAAATTTAGCGGAGGGGCAAATTGGGTCACTGGACCAATAATCCAATTTTTCATCAATCTAATTGTTAAAGAGCAACTTTTAAGAATTTTCCCATCAATAAAAAATAAGCTTAATCATGAATTATTAAGCCAATTTCCTTCCCCTCAGTACTTAGCGTTGCACAAAATTTTACACATGTCAAGGGTCTTAGAGGGGTTTTTTATTTTTTTGTTTTTCTACCTATTGTCCTAATTAATGCGAAATTTGATAAGTATTTTTAAATTTTATAATTTTACAATTTTCGAATAATAAAACAACCCCCGAAGGCGACATTAGCTAATGTCGCCTTCTGATGGGGGTGTATTTTTGATTATTAGTTATTGAGAATTGAAAAATTATGTCGTATCGTTGTATCGTCGTAAACCCCTTGAGTTTTAGCGCTAAATTTGGTATAATAAACAGATAATCTTGTAATCTTGTAATAGCTAATCTTGTAATAAAAAAATGCCAGAAGTACTAGAACAACATTTCTCGAAAAAAATCCTATTCCTCAGTATCCTTTTTTTGCTGATAACAGGAGCTTGGTATGCTTTGGCAACGCTTACTCAGGTAGGTGAAACTTACCGCATGGTAGCGCCGGAAATTCTGTTTGTAGAAGAACACGACGTGCAGGTAAAAACCGCTTATGACGCTGATTATCTGTCTGCGAATCCCGGCCAGTCATTAATTTCTGGAAGCCTGATTAAAACAGGGGAGCTTTCATTTGCAGAAATCACCCTTGAAAACAATGTGATCCGAATGGATCAGAATACCGAACTCTCTTTTATAGACAACAAATTTACCGAAGAAACTGCTTACAACTCAACTTCACCCCGTTTGGTATTTGAGCTTATTAGCGGAAGCATCTGGGTTAATGCATTTGATGACATTGAAGTTTCAACAGCTCAAAGTTCTACAAACTTCTGGCACTCCATCGGGGTAATGACCTACACACCCCCAATGAACCGACTGACGGTTATAACAGGAAGCGCTGATTTAAGTTTATACAATGAAAATGATGTGTATTTAACGCAGTTTACAGTTCCTTTGTGTAATCAGGTTACTTATGTGGAAACTCAGCTGGTTCCAGGGTATGCCTTACTGAAAACATCAAAACTCAAGAAGGAGCTAAAGCTCGCTTCCATTTCCGAATCGGTTCTGGAAGATGAATGGGTAGTGCGCAACTTAAAAGCAGATAGCAAATATGTTGAATTTGAGGATAAATTAATTAAATCCAGATGGGTATATACATTAAAAAATAGTTATTATAAAACTCTTTCGCTTTTAACATTTATAGAGCGAACAAAGCAAAGTCTGGCATTAAATCATGCAAAAACAATTGCCTACTATATTCTTGGAAAAATTCAGGATGAAAATTTAATAGCGGATACTAAAAGTTTATTGGCTGATTTTGAAGGTGCCATATCTCCAATAAAAAATAATGAAAAAACTCTGGCATGGCTCACTGAAACTTACTTCGCATTAGGAACTGTTGATTATGGATCTCCGGCGTACCTCTTAAAAGAGGATTTACTTTCATACATCCTTTCTGAAGATAGCATACAATCGCTTCGTACTTACCTTGCTGATTTAAGGGCTTATCTTGATGATTTCAAGCTGACAGATGCGGAAAAAGTTGCGTCAGACTGGCTAAATGCATGGGATGATAATATGATTGCAAATAATATCCAGGAGTTTGAAAATCAGTCGCAAATGCTTCACAGCCTGATTCTTGCACATATAGATAAGGCAACATCAGGATTGCTGGATGTTTTTGATAAGACTGGGCAAATACTTTTAACTCTTGCGGAAAGCAATGGTTCCAAAGGGGATATGGAAGAAGTGAGATTTGCAGTTACACAGGACAGATTAGAAATAAGTGCCGCATTGGTTTCAGCATATCGTTATTTAGCCGCAAAGCAATATTTGAAAAATAGTTATGAAAGTTTAAATATTGACGAACTTGAAACAGATTTAGCCGCTAAGGAAATCTTTTTGGAGCAGGCCAGATTACTAGCTCAAAGGATTGAATATGCAGAAGATCAGATGCATGGCGCTGCGCTGTCTATAGATGAAACAGAATTTCAGGAATATCTAACGCGTAAAACACGGGATGAACTTCTTTCCGAAAACCTAAAGGCTTTTTTGGAAGGGGAGGCGCAAGTAGATGTTGAAGTTCCTACGGTAAACGATGTTGTGTCGACATTCGCTAATGCCAGAATTAGCTTATCAGAAGAAGGCATTACACCTCAGGAAGATTCACCATTTTCTTTCAAGGTTAAAAATGCACGCCTGGTTGATAGAACTGCGGATGGCTCATCCGTTAGTTTTGATGCAATGTATGACTACACTACAAATGCTGTTAACGACGTAGTTGTCTCAGGCGCATCTTTTAAGGGCAGTTTCGAATTAAATGATTTGGTGGTTATTCTAACTCAAAATGGTGTAAGCGGAACGGAAGAATATGAAGATATATCGGATTTATTAACGGATGTAGAAGACGATGAAGCACTCCGGGCTCAAGCCGTTGCCCAGGATCTGGCTAAACAACTTGTTCTGAATGAATTGGCAAAATACGATATTCAAATTGGTGATATTAATACAATTAAGGTTCTGGATCAGGTAACTCTCACTTATTTCGATATAACAGATGCTTATGTTATTGATCCAACAGACCCAAGGCACCCGATACAAATTCAATTCGAATATAATTCTTCAGCCAAAAAGGTATATAACGTTTTTGTTGTAGATATCAGTCAGGTTATTTCAACGGAAATCATGCTGAGCCAATTGGCTTCAGCAGTACTTGGAGGAATTTATGTTGAGGCGGAAAAACAAAATGCCTTAGAGGAATTCAAAGACCTAATAGAGGGCAGTAAGTATTTAGTGGTAGAGGATAGATACTTGATAATCAAAAATCTCGGAGAACTTGAATTTCAAAATCTTTATTTAACTACACTTCCTTTAAGTGT
Source organism: Patescibacteria group bacterium (assembly GCA_018813295.1). Taxonomy (GTDB): domain Bacteria; phylum Patescibacteriota; class Gracilibacteria; order UM-FILTER-43-11; family UM-FILTER-43-11; genus JAHJBZ01. Next base: position 5,548 of record JAHJBZ010000074.1, read on the forward strand.
AAACGGTACTTATAGCTTTACAAACGATAATTTCTCGATGGTTACCCATGGTCTTTACACCGCATATAACACAGAAATAGAAGATTATTTTGAAGTATTGGCTGAAAAGTACGTAATTGATTTTATGAAAGATAATGGTTTGACGGTTGTCAGTGGTCAGATCAGCATGCATTACCCATTTCAATCAATTCAAATCAGTAATTACGTAATAGGCGATCAGACCTTTAGCTTTATGCTCGACGTCAATGCAAACCGCCTAAAAAACGTTACCCTAATTGAAACCGGAGCCACCGTTGATTCAATGACATTTGGGGAATTTCTTTCTATTGGAGGATAAATAAGTCATAAGTCTTAAGTCTTAAGTCATAAGTCTTAAGTCTTAAGTCATAAGTCTTAAGTCTTAAGTCATAAGTCTTAAATGATTTAGTAGTTTTCAGCTTAAGACTTAATCCTTACTCCTTAAGACTTAATAAGCTATTGCAGATGGAGCCTATTTCGAGTAAAATTTATTAGGTTATTTCCTAACACATATTTTTTTAAATTTTTTCTAAAAATGCCACAAGATAAAAAGAAATACTCTGCAGATCAAATACAAGTTTTAAAAGGCCTTGAGCCGGTTCGCAAACGCCCAGGAATGTACATCGGAACAACTGATGTTCGCGGTCTTCATCATTTAGTATGGGAGGTTTTAGATAATGCAATCGATGAAGCCATGGCTGGCTATTGCGATAAGATTATGGTTATTCTTAACGAAGATGGAAGCGTTACAGTAGCGGATAATGGTCGTGGTATTCCTGTTGATAAACATAAAGCTACTGGAGTATCCGCGCTTGAAACTGTTCTAACCACCTTGCATGCCGGTGGTAAATTTGGAGGAGATGATTCCGGTTATAAAGTTTCCGGCGGTCTTCATGGTGTAGGTGTTTCTGTAGTTAATGCACTTTCTACCAAAATAGCTGTAGAAGTTCGCAGAGATGGAAAGGTTTACAGCCAGGAATATAAAATAGGTAAGCCAACCAGCGACATTAAAACAGTTGGCGAAACTAAAGCAACAGGAACCGCTATTACATTTTGGCCGGATCCAAAAGTTTTTGAAACAATTGAATTTGATACCCAAACTATTATTACACGCTTACGCCAACAGGCATATTTAACTAAAGGTGTAGTAATTTCCCTTGAAGATAAACGTTCAGGCAGACACGAGGGCGAAGTTGCTGGCGATGCTTCATATAAATATAGATTTTATTTTGAAGGAGGTGTTAAATCATATGTTGATCATTTAAATTTAAACAAAGACGCAATTTGTGAAGTTATTTATATAGAACATGAAGTCCCTGAAGCAAAAATAGAGATTGCACTTCAATACACTCATAGCTATAACGAAAACATCATCACATTTGCAAACAACATCCACACACTGGAGGGCGGAATGCATTTAACCGGTTTCAAATCCGCTTTAACAAGATCAATAAACACATATGCCCGCAACAAAGGCTTTTTGAAAGAAAAAGATCTAAACATGACCAACGAAGATGTGCGCGAAGGAATGACTGCTATCATTTCAGTAAAATTAGCCGATCCACAGTTTGAAGGGCAGACAAAATCAAAACTCGGTAATCCAGAAATTCGCACTGCAGTTGAAACAATTTTTAATGAAAAGCTCAGTGAGTATTTAGAAGAAAATCCTAATGATGCAAAATCTATTATGGGGAAAGGAATGCTCGCTGCCCGTGCTCGCCTTGCATCCCGTGCGGCACGCGATACAGTTCTTCGCAAAGGTGCCCTCGAAGGTATGACACTACCTGGAAAGTTAGCTGATTGTACATCTCGCGACCCGAAAAGCTCAGAACTTTATATTGTAGAGGGTGATTCAGCCGGAGGTAGTGCAAAGCAGGGGCGTGATCGCTTCACTCAGGCAATCCTGCCGCTTCGCGGTAAAATCCTGAATGTAGAACAAGCTCGCCTTGATCGTATGCTTGGTAACAACGAAATCAAATCCCTAATCATAGCTCTTGGCACTGGAATAGGGGAGACGTTCGATATAGAAAGAGCGCGTTATCATCGAATCGTTATCATGACTGATGCGGATGTAGACGGAGCACATATTCGTACACTTCTTCTTACTTTGTTTTATCGCTATTTTAAGCCATTGCTTGAAGCGGGATACATTTATATAGCTCAACCGCCACTTTATAAAATTAGCAAAGGAAAAACTGCTGAATACGCTTATACTGATGAAGATAAAGAAAAGGTGTTAAAAGATTGGGGTGTAGAGGTCAAAACTCAAGAAGAGGAGGATGAGGAGGATGATGAGGAAGCAGAAGCCGAAGGCGCTGAGTCTATCGAAAGCGAAGAGAAGAAAGGACAAACACCTAAAAAAGTACGAGTTTCTATCCAACGCTACAAAGGTCTTGGTGAAATGAATCCGGATCAGCTTTGGGAAACTACCATGGATCCAGAACGCCGTACTATGCTTAGGGTTTCTGTAGAAGATGCAGAAGCTGCTGATTCAATTTTTGACACCCTGATGGGTTCTGAGGTTTTACCTCGTCGCAAGTTTATTCAAACGCATGCTAAAAAAGTGAAAAATTTAGATATCTAATTCAGTCTTAAGTCATAAGGAATAAGGATTAAGCTAGCTTATGACTTAAAACTTAAGACTTAAAGCTACTCCGGTTCAGTAAAAGCATATTAAACACCAAATAATTAATAATCATGAAGTTTAAATTTATAAAATATACAAAAGTTTGGTTCGCCTTCTCCATAATTGCAGTGCTAATCTCCATTGGAGCAATGGTTTATAATAAAACCACATATGGTAACGCATTGGAACTGGGGATTGATTTTACAGGTGGTTCTTTAATGGAATTCCAATTCGAATCCGAAACGGATAGCAGCTCTTTATACGAAGTAATAGAAGCTGCTTACCCAGACAGCGTTAGTCAGATTACAGCAACAGGTGAAGGCACCTACATTGTTCATGCAAAAGACATGACCGAAGAGCAGTTAGATAGCGTAAATGCATCAGTTAGCGAAAGCCTTGGTGGATTTGAGATGCTTAGGTTTACCACAATTGGTCCTAAAATCGGAGACACATTAAAACGCAAAGCAATTATTGCTCTTAGTGTTGCGCTTATAGCAATTGTACTTTATATAGCTTATGCATTTAGAAAAGTGCCAAAACGCGTTAGCCCATGGAAGTTTGGCCTATGTGCAATCGTTGCCCTTGCTCATGATGTACTTATAACACTCGGGATTTTTGCGCTGCTTAGGTTTGAAATTGATGCTTTTTTTATCACCGCACTCCTAACCATTATGGGTTTTTCTGTGCACGATACAATTGTAGTGTTCGACCGTATCCGGGAAAACCTTAAAAAGCAAGCACGTGATGATACATTCGGAGATGTTGCAGACATAAGTTTGAATCAAACCTTAACCCGCTCCATAAATACATCCATTTCCACCCTGTTCCCATTAATGGCCTTATACGTTTGGGGCGCAGAATCAATTAGAGTTCTAATCTTTGCACTTATAATAGGTATTTTTGTAGGAACATATTCTTCAATCTTTATTGCAAGTCCGCTGCTTACAATGTGGCAGGAGAGAACGAGGATTAGATAAAAAA
>JAHJBZ010000075.1 GCA_018813295.1 Patescibacteria group bacterium
AAATTCCCGACAAAACATTTTATAGCAGAAGAAACTGATGATGGACTACTCATTAAACCAATAATAACTATGGAAAAAGATAAAGATATTATTTCTTACGAAAAAAAGGGGGAAACTGGCTTAATTTTTCCGAAAGGAATAGATCCACAAGTATTAATTGATAAAATTATTGAAATAGATGGATGAAATTACAAAATTTCTACTAAAATTGCATAAAAAGGAAAGGCAATATTTACAAAGTATTATTTTCCCAAAAATTAGAGATCTAAAATTAAAAGGATTAAGTATTAAAAAAATCAGTGGCTTTTCTTTGTGGCGAATTCGTCACGGGAAAATAAGAATTATATTCGCAAAAATAAATGGAAAAGGAGTTTTGGTCCGAATTGGATTTAGGGGTGGTGATATATATAAAAATTTAAAATAACTCATATTTGATTTTTTAGGAAATAATCAGCTATACTGATTAAGAAATATTTCCTAACCAAAATGATTATGGCACTTCGTCAGCTTTGGAGCTCTCGGACAACTTTTTTGCTAGCCGCAATTGGTTCAGCAGTAGGGCTCGGTAATTTATGGCGCTTTCCTTTCATAGCTTATGAAAATGGTGGAGGCGCTTTTTTAGTTCCTTATTTCGTCGCTCTCCTCACAACTGGTATACCGCTTCTTATGGCGGAATATGCATTTGGCGCACGCAGTAAAACCGGCGCCCCGCATGCCATGCGCAAAATTTCCCCACGTGTTGAGTGGGTAGGCTGGTGGGCCATACTCACGGGTTTTGTAATAATGACATATTACTTAGCTGTCATGGCATGGAGTTGGTTTTATCTCGTAAAATCTCCATCAATTCCATGGAGTGGAGATGCGAGCGCTTACTTCTACAGTAACGTACTTCAAATTTCCGAAGGCCCAATGCAACTAGGTGGACTGGTTTGGCCACTGGTTTTTGGGGCATTGCTAACATGGATCCTTTGCTACTTCATCACCCGCTGGGGCACAAAAAGTGTAGGTGCCGTAGTTAAATGGACCGTTCCGCTTCCTTATATATTGCTTATCATTTTACTGGTACACGGCCTAATGAGAGTGGGTTCAGCAGAAGGAATTTTATACTACTTAACTCCAACATGGGACGTATTAACAAATCCTAGCGTTTGGATGGCTGCTTATGGACAGGTATTTTTCTCTCTTTCCCTTGGGTTTGGTGTAATGATAGCTTATGCAAGTTATGTAAAAGAAAAGGAAGACCTGCCATGGCAGGCTACATTTGCAGGGCTTGCTAATTCCGCAACAGAATTCTTTGCAGGTTTTGTAGTATTTGCAGTATTAGGTGCACTTGCAGCAGTTACTAATGTTTCTGTTTCAGAGGTTGTTGCCGGCGGACCGGGGTTGGCATTTGTCGCATTTCCAACAGCTTTGGCGGCACTGCCTTTTGCTAAGTTCTTCTCATTTGCATTCTTTTTAATGCTGCTTACTCTTGGAATAGATTCTGCATTCAGCTTATTAGAAGCTGCAGTCACAGCTATTCAGGACAGATTCCCAAAATGGAAAAGAGGAAGAATTTTATTCTGGCTATGTCTTGTAGGCTTCTTGCTTGGCCTGCTTTTTGTAACAAATGCAGGACTTTACTGGTTAGATATTGTGGACCACTGGATGAACAGCTATGGTCTTGTTGGTGTAGGACTTGCTGAAGCATTAATCCTAACATTCTTGCTGGGTACCAAAAAACTAAAGTCAGAACTTAACGAACATACAATTCGTCCCGTTGGTTTAATTTGGGAGCTAAGCATATGGTTTATTACCCCAATCGCTTTAACAGTTACAATTATACTTTCGCTTAAAGGAGAGTTCACCAATGCCTACGGAGGATACCCACCACTCGCTCTCGCAATAGGAGGTTGGGGGGTTTGGGCAACCACAATCATTCTTGCTTTATTATTCCAAAAGGATAAGATGAAATGGTTAAAGCTCCTAGGATTCTTACTAATCGTAGCTGTAATTCTTGTTGGCATGTTTGTTTCTCCAGCTGCAGCTATGGGCTTATTCGGTAGCTTAGTTCTTATCGGTGGTCTATTATGGCTAATAATTATTGATTGGATGAAACGCAATAAATTAATGCCAAAAGCAGTGAAAAAATAATTTCAAAACTGTACGGACGCGATATATCGCGTCCGTACAGTTTTATTTAATATACTTCCTTTAGATAGCATTCCTCACAATAAACTTTTTCCGGCCTGTCTGGTGAGTAAGTTGTTTTAATGTCGATCTTGCATTTATCGCACCTCCTATCATAAAGCTCTCTTGGATTTCTCAAGTTCATTCTGTCTATATGACGCTGGTCAGGACATCTTCGAGATATTGGAATGCCTCCATCGCGATAAAATTGAAGTTCTTGCGGAATAATCTTATAAAATTTACCGGACTCTTCACATTTAAGAATTTTTTGCGTAATATCATCACCAACATCCTTAATGTTATCAGGAATTTGATAATCAGCACCTTGATATACCGCTGAATCTTCTTCTTCATGCCAATTCCATCCTCTCTTGATTACCTCTTTTTTGCTTAAAGGATAGTACTCAGAGGCAAGTGATTCATTATAACCATGTGGAGAATATTTAACTGGGAAAAAGTACCCCCATTCCCCTGTTTTCTTCATATGCTCTATTATTTTTGGAACTAATTCTTCGTACTGCTCTTTTGTATATTGTTTGTTGAATATGCAATACTGCTTTCTCTTTAATCCAACACAGCCAAATAAATCTTTTGAGTGAAATATCTGCTCGCAGTACAAAATATTCTGACTATGGAAACCATAAAGGGTATAAGCCATGTTAAATGTTTCGATGGTACCCAGTGTCTGATAATTCAGCTCAGGCTTAACGTACATATTTGATGAGTCATAAACATCTTTTAATTCAACACCAACCATCACATATCTACAATCTTCACTATCATTAACATCGTAGCAATTGAGACAATTTTTTGAATTTAGAATAAAGTCTCCAGTAGAATTCTCAGAATTTGTAATGTTGGCATACTTATGAATTCTTTCTTTTCTCATGCTATCTAAAATTTCCGAAGCTTTTTTAAAATTGGTATATGAACCAGTAAATTCCGAAATGCGTTTTTTATATTCATCCTTATCTAAAGGCTTATTCATAAAGTAATATTCTTTATTCTTCAAATTTGTACACAGAAAACAATTTTTACACCCACTTAGATTTTCCGAAAACCAACAATCGGAACAATTGGTAGCGTAAGAAAGATATTTACAATTATAACTGTCATAAACATTAAAACATTCATAGCAAAGCTCGCTGTCATACAAATAACTGCAATCGATAGAAGTCTTACATTTTTGAAGAAGTTTTCCATAATAACAATCCTCACAGTATTCGGATGAATTAATTAAATGACAATTTCTACAATAACCCGTGCCAGTTGTATATGGACTGTTGTCGTTGCTTACCTGCATAAGTGGCAGCCTTGGAACAGCCTTATGTAGTTCTGCAAATTGCTCAAAGAAAGGACGGCTAAAATCGAAGTCTCGTCCGTATTCAAGGCCATCCCATGCATCACCATTCCATTCCTCCTGTGTATACACTTTATATGGTTCTCCCCATGGAGCTTTTGAGCTATACAACGTTACTATTTGTTTCCCAGACATATCAGACTTACGTTGGTATAAATATTGCTCATTACGGTGTGCGACTCTACCTTGCGAACGGCAATCCGGACACAAAACAGGTTCTGGCAGATTATATGTTTTATCACCGTAAGTGAATATCATCTTTTTTAGGAACTCAATTTCGTCGGGGAATATTTCAAACGATAATTTACATTGTTTACAATTTTGCATAAAAAATAAATTAATTGATAAAACAATACTTTTTGATGCTGTCAATATTTTATCATATACTGTAAATATGTCAATACAACAGATATTAATAAATCTTAAAAAAGGTATCTTTTTGGCTTGCAATAAGCATTTTAGTGTGATAGAATAAGTGTAGAAACATTTCTACAACATATGCTAGTCTCCGACCTAGAACAACTCGGCCTAAGCGAAGAAGAAGCAAAAGTATATCTTGCTGTTTTAGAATTAGGTGGTTCATACGTAAGCGCAATCGCCAAAAAAGCAAAAGTACATCGCGTAAGCTGTTATCACACTTTGGACAACCTCGCCAAAAAAGGAGTGATTAGTACTTTTACAAAAGACAAGATGAAGTACTACTCCATAGATAGTCCAAAGATCCTGGTAAATCAAATGGAAGAGAGGTTACATAAAGCAGAGAAGCTTTTGCCGGAACTTCTCTCAATTACAAACGCATTAGCCTATAAACCTAAAATCCAATATTACGAAGGAATTCAGGGAATTAAGAATATTTTTGAAGACACACTAACAGCCGAAGGTGAACTTCTTGGTTATACCAATCTGGCTGAACTGCCGGAAGTAGTAACTGAAGAATATCTAAGAGATTATGCAAAACAAAAAATAGAGAGTGGTATAAAAACCCGTATGTTATCACCTATTTCAAAGCACGCGTTGAAATATACGAAAAAATATTACCCAAAAAACTTTGATACAAATCTGGTGGAAATATTTTTCATAAACCCAAAAGAATTTATGTTCGAATATGAGATAAATATATATGGAGATAAGGTATCAATAGTCTCATTAAACCCAAACGAACTAATGGGTATGATTATTGAAAGTCCAATTTACGCAAAAACCCAGCGAGCTATTTTTAATCTGGCATGGCTGGGAGCTACGAGTTTTATAGCTCGTTAACTTATTGTAATTTTTTGATTTTCATTTGACAGGTAAACAAATGTTTACTACACTTTAAACAATATTTAGTATTTAAATGAATTATTATGGACAATAATGAGCCTAGAGGTATCACAATATCTAAAAAATCAATTATCCCCAAAGAACGTATTGAAGGGGTTGTTTATGCCATACGCAATAAGAAAGTAATGCTGGACAAAGATTTAGGAAAACTTTATGGAATTGAAACTCGTAGTCTTATTCAAGCTGTAAAGAGAAACCTTGAACGTTTTCCCGAAGATTTTGCATTCCAACTAACCAAAGAAGAATTTAATTTTTTGAAATGCCAAATTGGCATTTCAAACGAAAATTCTTTGAGATCACAAACTGTGATCTCAAAAGGTCGTGGTGGTCGCCGCACACTACCATATGCCTTCACAGAACAAGGAGTCGCAATGTTATCGAGCGTACTACGTAGCCCACAAGCAATTAAGGTAAATATCGAAATTATCCGCACTTTTATAAAGCTACGCCAAGCAATTCAATCCCACAAAGAATTAGCAAAAGAGCTATCGGAAATTAAAGAGTTTATGCTAAAAAATTCAAACAAAAACAACCGTGAATTCCGTCGCATCTGGCAAGCAATTGAAAAACTAACAAATACAGACAAAAAAGAGCTTAAGAAAATTGGCTTCAATTTAAATTAATAAACTTCAGAAAGATAGCATTTCTCACAATAAACCTTCTCTGGTCTGTCTGGAGCATAAGACGTACGAATATCAATACCACATTTACCACATTTCCTATCCCAAAGTTTGCGCGGATTACGACGAGCAAGTCTGTTTTTATGACGTACCTCAGGGCAGTACACAGGAATAGGAATATTATTTTCCTTATAAAACTTAAATTCTTGCGGAATTATCTTGTAAGGCCTACCAGTTTTCTCACATGTAAGAATTTTGTCACAAATACTCTTATCTACATCTAAAATTGAATCTGGAATTTCGAATTTCTCAGCAGGTGACTGAATTGGAGGTTCATCAGCCCACTTGACACCAATTTTTTCAGCATACTCTTTAGTGATAGGTAAATAATCTTGGCCAACAGTTTGATTGTAGGCAAGCGGAGAAACCCACATCGGGAAAAACTCACCCCATTCGTCTGTTTTCTGCATATACTCTATGATTTTTGGAACAAGTTTTTCATATTCTTCTTTAGTATATTGTTTATTCAAAATACAATATTTTTTATTCCTCAAAGACACACAAGCAAAAATATTTCGGCAGTTCATTGAATAATATGAATAAAGAACATTATCTCCATTGTAAGTGGAAATAGAGAATAAAACGTGATAACTATTATCTCCTACTTCCATACACTCATAACATTCGCTCGACGGAAAACCCCAAGCATAAATATCCATTGAATTTTTAGCCTCATTAAACCAAGTGCAGTACTTACAGTCTTCAAGTTTATTTACATCAAAACACTCAAAAGTATTACGAGACTCATTAATTCCATTTCCTGTAACATTTTCATTCAATTCACCGAGCATATATTTATGAGGATACTGCAAACGATGTTTTTCAAAAAACTCAGCAGCTTCCATAACGCGACTTCGACGATCAAGTTGCAGCTTACTAATCCTTTCTTCGTATTTTTCTTTAGTTAATTGTTCGTTCATAAACACATACTCCTTCCCGACCAAATTGACTGAACCGAAACAATACCTGCAGTTTCTACAGTTATATAAAAAGTATGAATCACTGCAATTATGGCAATTAAAAGCATATTTTAAGTTATAACAATCTTTAGAATCAACACATTCATAACAAAGTTCACACTTACTGATAAAACTGATATCAACACAGCTCAGACAAGAATTTAAAAAATTGCCGTAATAACAGTCCTCATTATGATTTGCACCTGCAACCAAATAACAATTTTTATTCCAGGAAGCACAATTTATATAATCGCAATTCTCATTCCCCTGTTTAGAAAGAGCTTGCAATGGAACAACCTTAAGTAAATCAAGATATTGGTCAAAAAACGGACGTGAAAAATCAAAGTCACGCCCATATTCCACTGGACTCCAATCATCCGTCCACCACTCATCATGCCCATACACCTTAAAATCAGCTTCTGGAGGATAAAATGAAAGTATTGTTTTACCTGAAAAATCACTTTTCCTTTTAAATAAATTTAATTCCGCCCGCCAAATCATACGCCTTTGACTGCGACACTGAGGACACAAAGTCGGCTCAGGAATCGCATACTTCTTATCACCTACTGTGATACTCAATTGATCCAGAAGCTTGCGGTCCCAATCTACGATCTCAAAGCCGGTGTTGCATTGTTTGCAGTCTGGCATTAATAGGCTTCTTTTAAATAACAATCCTCACAATAAACCTTCTCCTGTCTATCAGGCGAGTAAGTAGTTTGAATTATTTTCTGACAGCTATCGCACTTCCCCCCATAAAGATGACGAGGGTTACGACGATGAAAGCGATCCAAATGACGCTGATCGGGAGATCTGCGCGGGATAGGAAGATTCTGATCACGATAAAACTTTAATTCTTGAGAAATAATCCTAAAAGGTTTTCCCGTAACCTCACATACAATGGCCCAATCTAAAATATCATCCGGAATGTCTTTGATGTTATCCGGTAACCGATTTGCGGGAATTGTTTTATCAACTTTCGGCAGTGGTGGTTCATAATCATCCCACTTAAATCCTTTTATAAGTGCTTCTTCTTTTTCAAGAGGATAATACATTTGCGCTGAAGTTTTGTTGTAACCAAAAAGTGAAATACTAGAGGAGAAAAAATTTCCCCACTCTCCTGTAGACTGCATATGTTCAATGATTTTAGAAACAAGTCCTTCATATTCCTCTTTTGAATATTGTTTATTTAAAATGCAATAAGTTTTTTGCTGCATATTTACACATCCAAAACAGTTTTTTGATCTTTCCATATACCAGCAATAAATCAAATCAGCAGAACTGACGTGACAGTTGTCACAAAAAAGTAAATGATAGCTATTTTCACCGCTTATCGTACATTCATAAGACTGCTGAAGATTCAGACCATATTGATAAATATCATAAACATTCTTAGCACCTGTTACCACTTGATATAAATATTTCCCATTTTCAACATCTTCACAATCAAAGCTCGAATGAACATCCTTACAATTATTCAGATAATTTCCTGAACAATTTTGTAAATTATGCCCCTGAAATTCCTTAAAAGGTACATTTTTTTCGATTTCCCGTCTCTCATCCTTATATTTTTGATACTGACTATAATCCCCTAGATCTATTTCAGACATATGCTTTTCATATTCTTCTTTGGAAAGTTGTTCATTCTTATAACAATATTCTTTTTCACGCAATCCCACACAGAGAAAACAATTCTTGCAACCAATACAATCTCGAAGGAATGCACTTGAATGACAGTTTATACAATCCTGACATCCTTTTAAGCCATAGCTCTTATGAACGTAAATTGAATCGTAACAAAGTTCACATTGAAGGTTATAAAAACCATCCACACAAAAGATATTTTTCTTAAAACCATACCCGTAATAACAATCTTCACAAAAATCGGCATGCATAATCAAATAACAATTTTTGCATGAGCCAGCATAATGTATGTATTCTGAATTTTGAATAGTGCCTTGAGTATTAAGCGCTAAAGTCGGCACACTTTTTTTGAGCTCAAGGAGCTGCTCGAAAAAAGGACGAGAGAAATCAAAATCCCTGCCATAATCAATTGGATTCCATTTATCGCTATGCCAACATTCACGACAGTAAATTGGTTGATTGTTATGCGGAGGTTGCTCAGTTAATGTCCTTTTTTTACACATTCCACACTCACCAGAATACAAGTGTCTTTCGTTACAAAAAGAGAGCCGTCGTTGCTGCCTGCAATCCGGACATAAAGTTGGTTCTGGAATTAAATACTTTTTACCGTTAAACTCCGGACTCACCATTTCATAAAACTTGCGGTCCTGATCTGTGACTTCAAACCCTACATTGCATTGTTTGCAGTTTTTCATAATTTCTAATTGGTGTTCTAATTGGTGGCCTTATCGGTGTACACCCATCAGGTCACCAATTAGACCCCCGCCGAAGGCAGGAATTAATAAACTTCCTTATGGTAACACGCTTCACAATAAATTTTCTCCGGTCTTTCAGGGGCATAAGTCGTTTTAATATTAGCACCACATTTACCACACTTCCTATCAAACAATCTACGTGGTGTCCGTTTAGCCATCCTATCTAAATGACGTTGGTCGGGAGAGCGGTGCGGAACTGGTAAAAAATGATTACGGTAAAAACGTAATTCCTGAGGAATAATTTTAAATGGCCGTCCATTCACCTCATCAACAATAGCCCAGTTCGTGACATCATCTGGTATTTCAGTAATACTATCCGGTAAGCGATCTGCTGGAATACTTTTTGTGGCCTCTGGTGGTGGTGCCTTATAATCCTGCCACTTAAAATCAGATTTTTGAGCCTGCTCTTTCGTTAATGGAAAATATTCCTGAGCAACTGTTTCGTTGTAACCAAAAGGGCTGAGATTTGCTGGAAAAAATTGACCCCATTCCCCTGTCTTCTTCATATGCTCTACGATTTTGGACTTTAGATCTTCGTACTCTTCCTTCGAATATTGTTTGTTTAAAATGCAGTACTCTTTATGGGTTAATCCATCGCAAGCAAACAAGTGTTTGGAGTGATTTGTTTGATCGCAGTAAAAAATATCATGACAATAATGACTGGCCATGCTAAAAGCCGAGTGCGTCATATTTAATGTGCTTATTAGTTCGACAGATAATTCCGGTTTATATAAGGAATAATTTAAATCCACACAATCCTTTGCATCCAAAACGTCGTAGAGATACTTGGAATCTTCCGCATTAGTTACATTGAATCCAAATTGCACGTTTTTACAATCTTTTAAATTGTTACCAGTGCAATTTTCGCAGTTTACCTGATAACTATCCCTAAAAATTGCGTTTACCGGAAGGTGCTCCTTCCACTTTTCTATAGCAGACTGGAGAAGGGTGTATGATCCACTTAAAATTTCATTCCATTTTTTCTCAAACTCTTCTTTCGAATGAGGTTTGTTAAAAATGTAGTACTCTTTATTCCGTAAATTGTAAGAAAAGAGACAATTCTTGCAACCAATTAGGTCATAAACAAAAGCACTATCGGATGTATTGTTGCAATACTGACCATATTTAACGTTGTGACACTCATAACAGTTAATGGATTCATAGCAAAGCCTGGAATTATAAACAAAAGTAGAATCAACAGTGTCTTTAGAATATTTGACGAATAAATTGTAATAACAATCCTCGTTCGCCTCTCCGGCAATATCCAAATAACAATTCCTGTCATCTCCACAGTAGTTACAGAACTCACTATTCTCACAATTAACTATATCCAAATTCATTCGAGGAACTTCTCTCTGTAATTCTTCAAACTGTTCAAAAAATGGACGAGAAAAATCAAAATCACGTCCGAAGTCCAAAGGATTCCAGTTATCGCTATACCATTCGGTAGAAAGATAAACTTTATAAGGTCTACCTGGAGCATATAAAGAAATCATAGACTTACCAGAGAGATCCGACTTATCACGATAAAAAGATCTGTCATTTCGGTAGGCCATACGCCGCTTATTGCGACAGTCGGGACATAGCGTTGGTTCGGGCACAGCAAGTTGGCCGTAAATCTCTTTATCGGACTGCGTGATATCAAAGCCAGTGTTGCAGTTTTTACAATTCATAATTTCTAATTGGTGGCCTAATTGGTGGTCTTATTGGTGTACATCGATTAGGTCACCAATTAGGCCCCCGCCGAAGGCAGAAATTAATATACAGCCTTAAAATAACACTCCTCACAAAATACTTTCTCCGGATGATCAGGGCCGTAAGTAGTTTTAATCGCAGTTTGGCATTCATCGCACTTACGATCATATAACTTGCGAGAATTTAAAAGGGCAACACGATTTTTATGACGTTCTTTTGGAGACAGATGTGGAATTGGTAATCCTTTTTTTCTATAAAACTGAAGCTCTTGTGGGACAATTTTAAACGGCTTACCGCTAAGATCAGATTCAAGTGCCCAATACAAAATATCATCCGGAACGTCCTTGATATCATCTGGCAAACGACGAGCTGGAATTGTTTTGGTGGTATCAGGTGGTGGCGTTTCATAATCAGACCAGTTCCAACCACGTTTTAAAACCTCATCACGAGTCAAAGGATAAAATTCTTGAGCTTTAGTTTCGTTGTAACCAAAGGGAGAAAGTTTAAATGGAAAAAACTCACCATATTCACCCGTTTTATTCATATGTTCCTTAATTTTCGGTACTAACTGACGATATTCATCCTGAGAATACTGCTTATTCAAAATGCAGTATTTATGGCTTTTTAGCCCCACACACCCAAATGAGAAACTACTATTTTGGCAATTGTCGCAGTATGCCATGTTATCGGAGTGATACGTAAGATTGCAGAACTTTCCAAAGCTCAAATCAACAATACCCTGTGTTTCATATAAAAATTCCCCCAAAGTTCGAGTTACATCATATCCATCTTTTACACTTTTGGACTCATAGATATAACGCGCATCTTCCACGTCTTCAACATTAAAAGCAAACTTCGCATTTTTGGAATTTATAATATAACTACCAGTACAATTCTGAGTATTAAGCATCCAATTTGCATTCTTTGGTAATGAAGCTTTTAAATCTTCATACTTCTTTTTAAAGTCAGCGAAAAATTTAGGATCGGTTTTTAACTTTTTAATTGTACTCAAGCACTCTTCTTTGGAAGCGGGTTGATTTAAAATATGATTTTTACGATTACGGATAGAAACACAAGCAACTAAACGTTGAGAACCTCGACAGTCAAAGCAAAGAAAAGATTCTGCAACATTCGAACATAATTCGAGATAATTTGAATGGGAACAGTTGTGTGAAAACACGCACTCATAACACATCTCCATATGGGTACAAAAAAGAAGATCAATACAATCTCTTGATTGCATAACCCAATCACTATAGTGAACATCCTCACAGTCGACCAGTGAACTAGCCATAAAACAATTGCGATTCTTGGAACTATGAACAGTAAAATCACTGTTTTCACTTTGCGTATTGAAGATGGCAATACGTGGAACCCCTGCTCGCATCTCGCCGTATTGCTCAAAAAACGGCCGACTAAAATCAAAGTCCACTCCATATTCCAATGGATCAAATTTATCGCTCCAAAAACAATCCGAACAAAGAACCGGAATAGTTTTATCGGGTGAATAAATGGAAATTATATTTTTTTCGCAAATATGACAGATGTTTTTGTAATAATTCTGATCATTCCTAAAGGCCATACGCCTTTGGTTCCTGCAATCCGGACACAATGTAGGCGCAGGCACGTTCATTTTCTTATGAACCATCTCATCTGCCTTGGTAATACCAAACTGTGATTTGCATTGTCTGCAATCAGTCACTGAAAAATGATAAATGATAAATCTCATCTAATCCCGCTAAGCGGGATTAGATGAGCGGCTCCTCAAATTCCTGCTCCATATCCGGCGCGGTATTATCTTCGGTAAATTCACCTGCCTCATCCCACTTAGAGAGAAGCTTTTCGACATCAGCTTTAGGTGTGCAGTAATTCTTACGTGAATGCTTGATGATTTTATCAGTAAAATCATTAGTTACAGGTGGGCAATCTATTGTTCTTCCGGAAAACGCCTCACGGATTTCACCATTTACAGACATCTTGGTATAAAACTCACGAACACCTAAGTTTATAATATCTCGTTCTTGGAATATCGGCGTATATTCATTCGCAAGCACCTTTGCATCTTCCGCACCAACACGAAAACTCACAATTGTACCTATATTACCGAATACCGTTTTTTGTACGATATTCATCAATTGCCCCATATACTGATGAGCAAGAGTAAGACTCAGGCGATACTTGCGCGCTTCGGAAATAATTTCATCAAATGTTTCCGTCGCAAAGTTCTGGAACTCATCTATATATAGGTAGAAATCTTTTCTGTTCTCCTCTTTTACACTCGCGCGCTGCATGGCGGCCTGATACATTTTTGTAATAACCATAGCACCAAGTATCTGGGAATTCTCTTCTCCAAGCAAACCTTTCGATACTTTCATAAGTAAAATCTTCTGCCCATCCATCATCTCGCGAATATTGAATTTATTTTGAGGCTGGCCAATTATGTTTCTAATCATATTTGTAGAAACAAGTTGCCCCACCTTATTTAAAAGCGGAGTAATTGCCTCGGCATCGAACTTTTCACTCCATGCAGCAAATTCAGACACCCAGAAGTTTTTAACAACGGAATCCTGGATACGTGAAATAATTTTCTGACGATAGTTTTTATCCGTCAGCATCTTTAAAATAGAAAGAATTGTTGTATTCGGACTATCAAGCAAAGCCAGGGTTGTATAACGAAGCACATGTTCCAAACGATCAGACCAGTTATCACCAAAAAGCTTCTTAAAAATGTCAATAAATCCAATTGTAAGCTGCATTTTATACTCCTCTCCAACATTTTCCAGTGGATTAAACGCAATTGGATTTTCTACATCGGATGGATCAAAAAGAACTACATCCTTCACGCGTTCCTCAGGAATATATTGCATTATATTGTCAATAAGATCACCATGCGGATCGAGCACTCCAACTCCATGCCCAGCTTCCAAGTCTTCTTTTATTAAAAGCTCAAGGAACTTGGATTTACCAGAACCTGACTTACCAACTGTATATAAATGACGTCTGCGATCATCACGCCTTACGCCAAATTCCACAAAATTATTGTGATAATTAGTAGTACCAAAAAACGATGTCTCAGGGGTTCCGCGTTTAGGCAAGTCTTGAGGTGGCTCGTGTTTTTTTGCTAAAACATGAACGATATGCGGAACGTGATCGGCGTTGGGATAATGATAAAGTGTGGCAATTTCCTTTGCACCCATTTTATAAGCTCCGGAAACTGAACGTTTTTTATAAAGTTCCGCAAATTTAGGGGAAGTGGTTGTTTTTTCTGCCGTAAATTCCTGAATATCAGTTGAATTAAATTGGTAGAAACTATTTTTTACAGCTTCTAACTTCCTGCTAGCAAGTTGAGGGTCTTCAGCAACATATGCGCATCTAATAACAACGTCAAAAGGTTCCTGTTTGTATTTTTCTTGAGCCAATTTAGCACGTTTGGCTTTAATTGTATCTTCACCCTTACTCTTCGCCCTAAACCAATCACGTATATGAAAAATCTGACGGATTCTTGCAAAACGCATTGCCCAGCCACGTTTAAAATGATAACCAGCTGTTTCATTAACCGGATTTACAACAATTTGTACCCACACCTGCTCATCTGAAGAAATCTTTGAAATAACTGAAAAAAGGCCTGACTGAGAATCTTCAGTAAATGTATCATAATCCTTGAGGGCATAGATATCAAAAAACTTAAGTTTTAAAGTAGTACCGGCAATAGCATTTTTACCAGGCATAAACCCGGAAGTATAATCCTTAGTCGGCTTAATTTCAGCATCGGGAAAAGTTGAATAAATCAGACCCTCAAGTGTCTCCAATAAATCATCTGGAACTACAACGTAACAGTATGTGTACTGCTCATAACCAAAAAACTCCAATGAAATAGGTTTATCTTTAACCGTATTCTGAAAATTCACCAAAACCTGACGGAACAAGTCTTCTTTTTTCGGATTTTCCGCCTCACCCTGAGGAACTATGACATGAAGATAATGGTATTGCATTTTTTTATAGTAACTTAGAGTTAATTTTACCAAGAAAACCGCTCATTTGGCTAGTTGATTTACAAAATGCAAGAGCTCCGAAGGCGCGCAATCGATTGCGCGCCTTCGGAGCGTGTTTATTAATACACTTCTTTCAAATAACATTTTTCACAATAAACCTTCTCTGGGCAATCTGACGAGTAAGTCGTTTTAATCGGAGTACCACATTTACCACACTTCCGATCATAAATCGTACGAGGATTTCGAAGTTCCATCCTGTAGCGATAACGCTCATCTGGATGTAAATGTGGAACTGGCAAATTATTTTCACGATAATACTTTAATTCTTGTGCGATAATTTTATATGGACGATCTGTAGCCTCGCATTTAATAGCCCAATTTAAAACATCGTCAGGGATGTCATCTGTTCGATCAGGTAGCCTGCTAGCTGGAATATTTTTTGTAGCTTTTGGCATCTCATCAACCTCATCTCTCCATTGCCATCCTTTTTTCAGAACCTCTTCCTTATTCAGGGGGTAAAAATCCTGAGCCATAGTCTCGTTATATGCAAAATGAGAAAAATCAGCAGGAAAAAAATCTCCCCACTCGCCATTCGCCTGCATATTTGCAATAATCTCAGCAACTTTTTTCTCATATTCTTCCGGTGAATACTGTTTATTCAAAATACAGTGCTTTTTGCGACGAACACCAGCACACCCAAATGAATTTAAAGTTGTATGACAAGAAAAAGAATAAAGAAGTTCATTGCTATTATCCCAACTAGAGATGCACATGAGTACACCATTGGCATTATTTCCAATTTCCAAGGAGTTATAACACTTTTCATTGCCATAACCAAAGGCATACACATCCTGGCAATCTTTAGAATCGTTATACCATCCGCAAAATTTACAATCCTCTAAATTATTGCAATCAAAACAGTACGCGCAGTTTCTGGAATTAAAAATATGATCGCTAGCTACTACATTTTCATTATTCTGACCATCGTAATAAAGACGTGTGTGACCTTTAATAAATTCCTGGAAGTCAGATTTTAATTTTTTAACAACTTCATGCGAAGTAAAATCAATTTCTGACATTTTCTTTTCATATTCTTCTTTCGAAAGTTCCTCATTTCGAAATACATACTCTTTATTTCGAAGCCCATAAGAAAAGAAACAATTCCTCGCACCATGACAGTCATATAAAAACCTGGAATCACTGCAATCCTTTGCATTCTGGCACCAGGCCAAACTGTAACTTCGATCACAATCAACGCATTCATAAAGTTTTTCCGAATCCATTACATGAATACAATCCACACAATTCTTATTTCGCGGCATAAAAATTCCATAATAACAATCTTCATTATGACCGGAGGAAGAAATTAAATAACAGTTACGATTACGTGTTGTACTAGTGGTATATTCACAATTTTCCGCATTATTATTTTGATGGGCAGCAAGTTTTGGAACCTTAAGAAGAAGTTCTTTATACTGCTCAAAAAATGGACGACCAGGATCATATTCCTGGCCATACTCTAGGCCATCCCATTTATCACTCCACCAGCAATCATAACAATAAACAGGATATAATTTGTCAGGAGAGTAGATAGAAATAGTAGATTTATTACACAAATCACAATCCCTCTTATAAAGCTTGCGTTCATTTTTCCAAAGTAATCGTAGTTGTTCACGACAAACGGGACACATAGTGGGCTCTGGGATGGAAAACTTCTTGCCATCAAAAACCGGACTTATTTTATCGTAAAAATCCAGATCTTTCGGGGCAACCTCAAACTGTGCTGAACATTGTTTACAGGTTTTCATAATTTCTAATTGGGGACCTAATTGGTGACCTTATTGGTGTGCACCAATTAGACCTCCAATTAGGCCACCGCCGTAGGCAGAAATTAATAAACAGATTTCAAATAACACGCTTCACAGTATACCGTCTCCGGCCTATCCGGTGAATAAGTAGTTTTGATGTCGGACTGGCATTTAGCGCATTTGCGGTCAAAAAGATGCCGAGGATTACGTAATGTCATTCGATCCTCCTGACGTTGATCAAAACAATTTCGAGGTATAGGTAAATTATAAGCACGATAAAACTTAAGTTCCTGAGGAATGATTTTGTAGTGCTTACCAGATTTTTCACAAATCAAAACTTGATCAGAAATATCATCGGAAACATCTTTAATATCATCCGGTATTTGATAATCAGATCCCTTTTTCTGACTAATTTCATCCTTTTCTTTCCATCTCCACCCATTAGACTCAATTTCTTCCTTAGATAAAGGTATATATTCCTGTGCCATTGTTTCGTTGTAGGCAAAAGAAGTTAAATCCGGTGGAAAAAACTCACCCCATTCACCAGTCTGTTTCATATACCCAATAATGCGATTCTTTAAATCTTCATATTCCTCTTTTGAATACTGTTTATTCAAAATACAATATTTTTTACCCTTTAACCCTGCACACGCAAAACAATCTTTGCAGGAGTAGCAGTTGTCTGCATAGTAAATATTTGCTGAATCGTGAACGTTATGACAACTCATTAATTTATAACCAGATACAGCAACAACATTAATTGACCATTCTGTTTTAGATGGAGAATAATTGGCATCATAACAATTTAAAAAGCTCTCTGCAGTTGCTAAATATCGACTGTCCTCACAATTTTTTGCATCATAGGAATCAAAAACATTTTTACAATTATAAAGGTAGTCTCCCGTTACATTTTCACAATTAAAACCATGGAAATGTTTTACTATTTCTTTCCCAACTAATTCTTTAACACGACTTTGAGCAATTTCGATTAACTTAATATTCCCCTGATTGAATTCAGACATCTTTTTTTCATAATCCTCTTTTGAATAAGGCTTATTAAAAATACAGTGCTCCTTGTTTTTTAAACCAACACAGCCAAAACAATTCCTACAATTATTACAATTAACTAAAAAACGGGAATCAGAACAGTTGTCGCAACCAGTACAAAAAGAGAGACCATTGCACTGAACACAATCAGTACACTCATAACAAAATTCAGATCGATAGGTATAAAGACAATCGAAACAATTTTTAGACTGCCAAACAATATGTCCATAATAACAATCTTCATTATCCACATTTCCAAATACCATATAACAATTCCTACTACCGAATGAAAAATTACAATAATCCGTATTCTCACACTGAGTGTTTGAAATGTTCATACGCGGAGCAGAATTAAACAATTCTTTAAGTTGCTCAAAAAATGGACGTGAGAAATCAAAGTCCCGACCACATGCAAGATCATCCCATTCATCACCCCACCAAGCATGCATATCATAAACGGGAAACTTTGCATCCTCGTCGTACATGGAAATAATGGACTTGCCTGTTAAATCGCATTTTCGATGATATAAGTTGAAAAAATTCCTATACATCAAACGCTGCTGCATTCTGCACACAGGACACAATTCTGGTTCAGGAATATCGATCTTTTCATAAAACTTCAGATCTTGTGGGGTAACTTCAAAACTTATGTTGCATTGCTTGCAGTTTTTCATTATTATCGCCTCCTAGTATTAAATTGAATTTTATGAATAAAAAAGAATCTAAGGCTATTATACCAGTAGAAAGCATCGAAAGAACAATTTATGTCATTCGTGATCATAAAGTTATACTTGATCAGGACTTGGCTATTCTTTATGGGGTTCCAACCAAACGATTAAATGAGCAAGTTCGCAGAAACATCAACCGTTTTCCTGAAGATTTTTCATTCCAGCTAACAAAAGGAGAATGGGATTTTTTGAGGTGCCAAATTGGCACCTCAAACGAAAATATTTTGAAGTCGCAAATTGCGACTTCAAGTTGGGGTGGTCGTCGCAAACTACCATTTGTTTTTACAGAACACGGAGCTCTAATGGCAGCTAATATTCTAAGGAGCAAACGCGCAATCAGTGTAAGCATCGAAATAGTACGTGCATTTATTAGACTACGCCAAGCACTCGCATCACATGAAGTACTTACAAAAGAATTGCAAGAAATAAAAGAATTTGTATTAAAGAATTCCAATAAAAACAATCGTGAATTTCAGCATATTTGGAAAGCAATTGAAAAATTAACTGACAAACCAAAAGAACAACAAAAAATTGGTTTTAATTTAGGCTAATATCAACTTGAAGTGCCAAATTGGAACTTCAAGATCAGTACACTTCCTTCAAATAACACTGCTCACAATAAACTTCCTCAGGACAATCGGGCGGATAAGTGCTTTTTATCTCTTTTTTACATTTATTGCACTGCCTGCTAAACAAGTTTAAAGGATTTCGTAATTCAAAACGAATTCTATGACGACAAGTGGGACAATGATGTGGAATTGGTAAATTTATTTCACGATAAAATTTCAATTCCTGCGCAATAACTTTGTAATTCTTACCACAATCCACGCATGCCAAAATTTCTTTAGTAATATCATCTCCAATATCTTTAATATTATCCGGAATCTCACTAATGGTAGCAACTTGATAGTCTTTTGCATCTTCTTCACGCCAACCATAACCTAATTCCAAAGCCTGCTCTTTTGTTAATGGGAAGAAATCCATAGCAGCACTTTCATTGTAGGCAAATAGAAAAAGTGAAAATGGAAAGAACCTACCCCATTCCCCCGATCCGCCTGGAGCGGACATATGTTCTATGATTTTTCCTTTCAAATCTTCATATTCCTCCTTTGAATATTGTTTATTTAAAATGCAATATTTTTTATGCTGTAAACCAATACACCCAAAGCAATCGTTACACGCATTACAACTATCACAATATCGCAAAGTGCCTGAATACCAAGTGTAAGTACAAAAAGCTATATCTTTTGAGCCTCTGGTTACAGCGCTTTGGTAAACCCCTTCGCACCCCTGCCACCCGGCAGAGTAGGAATTCTGAATTATTTTTGATTTAGCCATTGATACGGAATTCACACCCTCTTCACTATCAAAACTTTCAAAACAATTGTCACAATTCCTACAATTATAAAGGTGATCTCCGGTAACATTTTCACAATTTAAATTATGAACAAAGCGATGAACAGCTTTTTTTCGTATCTCCAGATAATGCTGATAAGCTTTTTGCCAAGTAGCCCATGAGCCATCTAGGGTTTTATTTTTAATATCTTCAAACTCTTCTTGCCTGCAAGGTTTATTAAACAATTGATAACTCTGATCGGTTAAATTCGTGCAAAACAAACAATGATCACAGCCCTTGAGCTGAAAAGAAAAATGACATTCATTACAATTATTAGACTCCTCAAGCATCACACATCCGTATCCCTTATTTACACTAATGCAGTTATAGCAGAGTGTACTTTCATTGGTATACATAGAATCAACAACATCCTTGTCGAACGTCATCCAATAAGAGTAATGCATATCCTCGCACTGATGAACAAGGGAGTTTAAATAGCAATTTCGCGATTCGCGAATATGACTGTTATAGTCACAGTTCTCACAATTAAAAACCGTAGTCCCCTCTCTGGGAACTGCTTTTTGGAGTTCAGCGAATTGCTCAAAAAATGGGCGGTTAAAATCATAATCCTTGCCATAATCAAGTGCATCCCAATCACTCCCCCACCACACTTCATTTTTGTAAACGGTAAAAGGGCTATTGGGAGGATATGCACTGATTATTTCATCACCACTAGAATCGCACTTTCTTCGATAAAGCTTCCACTCATTCCGTGTAGCCATTATATTGCGTAAACGACATTGGCGACATGTATCGGATACGGGCACGCCAAGCTGGTCGCAATAAGCTTTTTCTTTATCTGCAATTTCAAACGATGATTGGCACTGTTTACAGTTTTGCATGTTTCTATTGTGGAGCTATGGTGGAACCCGCCTTAGGCGGGGTGGCGCTATTGTAGTTTTATCCACTATTGCGCTACGCGAAGTGGCTCCACAATTGCGCCACGATTGGTTAATAAACTTCCTTCAAATAACACTGTTCGCAATAAATTTTTTCAGGACGATCAGGTGAGTAAGTAGTTTTTATATCTATAGTACATTTGCCACACTTCCTATCATAAATATCCCGCCTGTTTCTAATATCCATTCGGGCAATCCTTCTGCACTGAAAACATTGGTGAGGTAGAGGATAACCCTGTTTTTTGTAAAACTTCAATTCCTGCTCAATGATTTTATAATTCTTTTTACAGCTCTCGCATGCAATCACTTCATTTATAATTGTATCCGGAACATCATTAATATTATCGGGAATTTCCTTCAAAGTTTCCTGGCCATAAGTGCCAGGCAAATCATCTTGCCACTGCCAACCGTTTTTTAAAACCTCTTCTTTCGTTTTTGGGTACCACAATTGTGCAGTAGTTTCGTTATAAGCTGACTGACTATATTTAATAGGTAAAAACTCACCCCACTCTCCATCGGCTTTCATCTTCTCAATAATCTTTTTCTCTAAATCTTTATATTCGGATTCGGAGTATTGCTTATTTAGTATGCAAAATTTACTTCTCTGAAGTCCAAAACATCCAAAACAATTTTTACTGGTATAGCAATCAATGCAATAAGTTAAATCTGACACCTGCCAAAGACACAGATAACAAAAACGAATATTGTAAGCATTTGTTCCGATCATTGCACCTTCATAACAAAGCTCAGCCTCAACACCATATTGATAGATATCATAACAATACTTAACGCCCAATTGCATCTGGCTACAGTATTTTGAGTGTTCCATATCGCTACAATCAAAACAATACATAGCATCATGCGCATTGAATAAATGGTCTCCAAAGCTGTCTTCACAATTGATCATCCGGAGCGCCTTCTTTGGCATTTTTAAAAAGAAATCCGTTGCCAGTTTTTTTAACTTTTGAGTTCCAGAATAAGTATTTACATTAAATTGCGCCAAAAATTTTTCATAATCCTCCTCGGTATAAGGTTTGTTATTAATGTAATAACGTTTATTTTTCAAACCCACACACCCAAAACAATTCTTACAATCAGTGCAGTCTTGTAAAAAGTAACTATCAGCACAATTTGTACAATCCTGAGACCAGGCAAGTTTATAACATTTCTTAACGTCGACACATTCATAACATAATTCAGAGTCATGACAGTAATGCACATCAACACAATTCAAAGCCTTCTTTACGCCATAACCGTAATAGCAATTTTCAGCAAATGTAGCATGAAAAAGCATGTAACAATTTCTTTCCTGACCAGCATGATGAGTATATTCGCTATTTTCATTACTAATATCGGTTGATACACAGCAATGAGGAACTTTTAACTCCAGTTCATGAAGCTGATCGAATATGGAACGATTCAAATCAAGATCCTGAGCATATGCATTAGACGTCCATTTATCGCTCCACCAGCAATCAACACAATAAACAGGCCGAGGATCTTTTGAATTAAGTTGCGAAATTACCCTTTTGCCGCAAAGCTGGCACTTGTTTGGATAAAGCATCATCTCATTACACCACGCCATACGCCTCATCTCACGACAATCCGGACACCAGGTTGGTTCAGGCACATCCATCTTATTATAAAACTCCCGATCTTTATCGGTAATCTCGAAACTCTGTGAACATTGTTTACAATTTTTCATAATTCCTAATTGGCAGACTCGTTGTTGGACTTATTGGTGGACTTATCGATTAGTTCAACTATTAGTCCTACGATTAGTCCATCTATTTAGTAGACCAACTCGAGATAGCACTGCTCACAGTATACCTTCTCAGATCTATCAGGTGAATATGTAGTTTTAATGTCCGCACTACATTTATCGCATTTCCTATCCCAAAGATTACGAGGATTACGTAACGCCATCCTGTCTAAATGACGCTGGTCAGGACATCGGCGTGGGATTGGAAGATTAAATTGTTTATAGAAATTAAGTTCCTGAGGAATAATTTTATAATTCTTGCCGGTAACCTCACAAACCAAAATAGCCTTACAAATATCATCTTGGGTGTCTTCGATACGATCTGGTATTTCGTATACAGGACCTTTGTATGATTTAATCTCAATGTCTTTTTGCCATCTCCAACCCTTCTTTTTAACCTCTTCTTCGGTCATAGGATAGTGAAGGTTGGCAATAGTTTCGTTGTATGCAAACGGAGAACATTCCATTGGGAAAAATTCACCCCACTCTCCTGTCCTCTTCATATGTTCAATGATTTTCGGTACAAGCTCTTCGTACTGTTCTTTTGTATATTGCTTATTTAAAATACAGTACTTTTTCTTACGAAGAGAAATGCATCCAAAACAATTTTGATCACCAAGCATTAGATCGCAATAATATAAATCGGAATGTGTTTCCCATGAATTCATACAAAAAGCACATTTATTCAATTGATAAGCAGAGCTAACCATCTCATAACAAAGCTCGCTTTTTCCTCCAAAAAAATCCCAATCATAACAATCTTTCAACCCACCGCCTCCTATGTAAGAACAATATTTACAATCCTCTAAATCGTTAGAATCAAAACAGTACTCAGAATTTCTAGAGTCTTTTAGATAATTACCCAAACAATTTTCACAATTTAAATTTTCCAAAAATTTTCGAGGGAATTTCAAAAACAATTCCTGAGCTTTCTTTTTCGCTGCCTGAAAAACAGCATAAGACGAGAAAATCTCTTTCCTCTTTTGTTCAAATTCCTCTTTGGATACCTTTTCATTAAAAATGCAGTACTCCGCATTGGTTAAGTTGATACAAAACATGCAGTTTTTACTGCTTTGCATGTTATAGCAATACGCAAGACCGGATGAATTCTCTACCTTTTGACAGTAAAAACACTCATGGCTTTTGTAGACATCAGTACATTCATAACAGAATTTACAATCATCCATGAAATCAAAATCAAAACAGTTAAAATTCCTGAGAGCAGTTCTTCCATAAGCACATTTTTCATTATAGTCCGCTGTATATATGAGGTAAGAATCTTTATTGCCAAGAGCGATATTTGTGTAAGCACTGTTTTCACTATTAATAACAGAAAGTGACATGCGTGGAACTTTTAACTGAAGCTCTTTGAATTGCTCGAAAAAAGGACGTGAAAAATCAAAATCCTGACCATAGTCGATTGGATCCCATTTATCACTCCACCATTCCTCCTGATCGTAAACGGTATAAGGAGATTCAGGTGCAAACATAGTTACCATTTGTTTACCGGTAAGATCACATTTGCGATGATAAAGACTGCGCTCATTACGAAAGGACATACGACGTTGTGATCTACATGGCGGACAGAGTGTAGGTTCCGGAATGGGAAACTTCTTTCCGCCTATTTCAGGACTAACTCTTTCATAGAAATCACGATCTTGATCTGTGACTTCAAAGGAATTGTTACATTGTTTGCAAGTTTTCATATATTAGGTAGTTAAGTGATTTCGAGAAACAGAATATCATATATTTTCAATCAAGTCAAGAGCATGTTGACTTGTTTCAACAATATATGCTATAATTTAGGTAGAAATTTTATTTTAAATAAACCATTCACTCAATATTTATCTTTTTCTGTTGAACCAACTCAACAACAAATAAACTATGATAATCGAGCAGCCTTTGCTGGCTCCATGGTTATACCTGGAGTCAGCAAAGCACATTAATACCCATGATAATCGAGCAGCCTTTGCTGGCTCCATGGTTATACCTGGAGTCAGCAAAGCACATTAATACCCATGATAATCGAGCAAGAATTAACAAATTTAGGCCTTACAAAGGAAGAATCAAAGGTATATCTGTCTATACTCGAGTTAGGCGGATCTTTTGTCAGCGCCATAGCCAGGCGTGCTGGGGTTAATAGATCCACGTGCTACCACACATTGGATAATCTGGTTAAAAAAGGACTTGTTAGCTCTTATCAAAAAGGCAAAGTTCTGCATTTTACAGCAGAAGATCCAAACCGCTTTATGCAAATGGCAGAGGAGCGCGTAGAAAAAACAAAAGACCTTATCCCCCAGCTTATTTCACTTTCCAACACCCTGGCCTTCAAACCAAAGATTAGGTTTTACGAAGGCATTGAGGGGATTAAAAGTATTTTTGAAGACATTTTAACCACGAAAGAAGAAGTACTCGGTTACACAAGTATCAAAGATGTGGGAAAACTTATCCCCGACTACTTTAAACGCTATTGCCATAAGAAAGTAAAAAACGGTATTAAAACCAGGTACATTACCCCGGCAACAGAAGAAGGCGTAGATATGATCGATGAGTATTATCCAAAAAAATATGACCCAAATTTACTGGAAGTATTAATGGTTAACCCCAAGGAATTTAACTTTCAAAATGAAATTGCAATCTATGGAAACAAAGTCGCCATTATCTCGTTAAATCCGGACGAATTAATCGGCTTAATCATTGAAAGCAAAACCTTTTCAGATAGTATGAAGTCATTTTTTGACCTCGCATGGCTAGGTGCAACTGCATTCGTAGCCCGATAGGATAGATTTACTAATATCGAACATGGATTTTATAATTTTGAAGTACTTATAAAATATAAAATCATCATTCAACATTATTAAATCAGAATATTTGACGATATTAAGAAGCCGGGGGTATAGTAAAAAGCGTCCTTAAATAATAAAAAATGTTTTTCGACCCCAAAGAGCTAGAAAAGGTTAATATTTTTGCTAAAGGAAAAGTCTATAGCAATTTCAGTTTTGAGCATTTGGTGGAAGAAGCGATTATCAGGCGCGAAGGTAAACTAAGTAACACAGGGGCATTGGCAGTTAAAACAGGACGTTACACCGGGCGGGCAGCAAAAGCTCGTTTTATTGTTAAAGATAAATTTAAGAATGAAATTGATTGGGGGGAAGTTAATAAACCGATTAGCCAAGAAGTTTTTGATCATCTTTACCAAAAAGTCACAAAATATCTTTCAGAAAAAGACACATTATTCGTTTTCGACGGATATGCCGGAGCCGACAAAAAACATAGCCTTAACGTGAGAGTGGTTAATGAGCTTGCCAGCCAAAACCTATGTATCAGAAACATGCTTCTTCGTTATAAGCACGAGGAATTAAAAAACTTCAAACCGGATTTTACATTATTGGTTGCCCCGAACTGTAAATCCGATCCGGATACGGACGGAACCGGTACCGACGCCTTTGTGATTATCAATTTAAGTAAAAAAATAATCTTAATTGGAGGAACCGGATATGCAGGAGAGATGAAAAAATCAATCTTCTCAGTTATGAATTTTTTGATGCCAAAACAAGGCGTACTACCAATGCACTGTGCTGCAAATGCAACTGAAGATGGTGATATGGCTTTATTTTTTGGACTTTCTGGTACAGGAAAAACAACCCTTTCAACCGATAAAAAAAGAAAGCTGATCGGGGATGACGAGCACGGATGGAGTAAGGATGGAGTTTTTAATTTCGAAGGTGGTTGTTATGCAAAATGTTACAAATTGGAACAAAAGCATGAACCACAAATCTACAAAGCCATGCAATTTAAAGCGGTGGTAGAAAATGCAATCATGAATCCGCTGGATAGAACTTTTGATTTCTACGACAAAAGTATTACTGAAAATGGAAGAATTTCATATCCGTTAGACTTTATTCCAAACGCAGTTAGATCAGGACTGGGCGGACATCCAAAAACAATCATCTTTTTAACAGCCGATGCATTCGGAGTGCTTCCACCTGTTGCAAAATTAAATGACAAGCAAGCCATCTATCATTTCCTATCTGGATACACCAGTAAGCTAGCGGG
This sequence comes from Patescibacteria group bacterium, assembly GCA_018813295.1. GTDB lineage: Bacteria > Patescibacteriota > Gracilibacteria > UM-FILTER-43-11 > UM-FILTER-43-11 > JAHJBZ01. Next base: position 26,271 of record JAHJBZ010000075.1, read on the forward strand.
GACGGAGGATGGGATCGTGGAACCGCTTGCAGTTTTCTCCCAATTCTTCGGAGCTCCATTTATGCCATGTCATCCTCATGTATATGCTGACCTTTTTGGTAAGTATCTAAAAAAATATAAACCAAATGTCTTCCTTATCAACACCGGCTGGACAGGTGGGGGTTTTGGAATTGGCAAACGCATAAGCATCAAAAATTCACGTGCAATGGTAAATGCAGCTCTTGATGGAAAATTTGATAAAGTGAAATATAAAACACATCCAATTTTTAATTTAGATATGCCAGCAGCCTGCCCACAAGTAGATGCAAAAATACTGGAACCATCAAACACCTGGAAAAATAAAGACGAATACAAAAAACAAGCCAACAAACTCGCAAAACTATTCACCGAAAACTTCAAACGCTTCAAAAACATCCCAAGTACAATTGTTGAGGCTGGGCCTCATCCTGTTAAATAAATCTAATTTACTTCATTATAATAACACTCCTCACAATAAATAATGTAAGGAGAATTTTTTGGATATGTGCTTTCCAGATCTTTGTCGCACTTATCACATTTACGCTGATACAATTTACGCTCATTCCTTAAAGATTTTCGTCTGTTCCTGCGGCATTCATGGCAGTTAGAAGGTGTGGGAAGTTTCTTTTTTTCATAAAAAGACTGTTCCTGGGGAATAATTAAAAATTCTTTTTTACATCCCTGACATTTTTTTGTGACACTATCCTTCATGCTAAATTATTTAACCAATATTTTGCCAATAACAATCTAAACAATAAACAATATGTGGGTTGTCTGGCGAATAAGTTGTAATAAGAGGATTTTTGCATCCCCCACATTCCCTTTTATACATTTTACGTTCATTTCTTAGATCGATCCTTTGTTCAGCTCTGCAATTTGGACAATAAATTGGAAGTATAATATCCATTTTTTTATAAAAACCAATCTCGTCTTCGGTAATTTCAAAATTATCTCCACATAAAGTACAACTGCGACCCAATTGATCGTCAGACACACTAACAACATCTCTATCTAGATCTTTAAAAAGAAGATCGTAGAGTGCATAAATACCTTTTTCTCTCAAAATATCGATAATTTCTTTTGTTGTCTTTTTATAAAAATCCTCATCTACTTTTTGATTTAAAATATAATATCCATCTTCTTTGCTCTTTATATAATGACAACCAAAAAGATTCTTGGATTCAAAACAATTAGTGCAATATTGACTATCTTTTAAATTCCCACACCAATATAAATGCTTACAATTAAAGAGGTAGTGGGAGTAAGCTATGTCATAACATAAATCCATACCAGTAGGAATTGGACCACAATCCCAACTGTCTTTTGTACCCATATCCAAATTAGCCTGATAAATATAACCGCTATCCTCTGTGTGGCGGGTATCAAAACATCTATAACAATTTTTACTATGATAAATATAATCACCAGTACAGTTTTGGGTATCGAATTGATGAACAAATTTACGAGGAATTTCTCTCTTTAATACTTCTAATTTTTTATCAATTTCCTCTAAAATTTTTGGATTGGAGAAATCTAAAGTTTCCAAAGCTTTTTCATAATCTTCCTGTGAATGTTTTTTATTGAATATGTAATACTCTTTATCCCTAAGCCCAACACATCCGATGCAATGCTTACATCTTCTCAAATCATATGAAAAATGAATATCCTCGCAGTTCACGGAATCTTGGCAGTAATTAGAGTCATAACAATTATTACAATCAACACATTCATAACAAAGTTCACACTGCTCACAAAAAGCGCAATCGGTGCAGTTGGTAAGTGCACGACTATCTTCACAATAATAAGCATCACGACAATTACCGGAGTTAAAACACATGTAAGAATCTTTGGATACAGTAATAATGTCTCCATAATCACAATTTTCACTCCCCCTAGACCAAGAACCACACTGAGGTGATTTCAAATACAAATCCCGAAAATCCTGTATGAAGTTTTCTGAATTAATCAAAATCTAAAATCGTAAATCGCTAATCATAAATCTTAAATCAAAAGGTGGTGGTGGCCCCGACAGGAATCGAACCTGTATCTAAGCCTTAGGAGTGCCTTATTCTATCCGTTGAACTACGGGGTCATGTTCAATTTACAATTTACATTTTTCAATTTACAAAAGAAACCCAAATCTTCTAAAAAACCGGAAAATTTTTAAATTGTAAATTTAAAATTGTAAATTAGTTTGCTGACTCTAAGACGACAACCTTTGAGTTATCCTCAGGAAGCTCACTCTTTTTAACAACAAAAGAATCAACCGGCTCAGTATTCTTTGCAGCCATAACGGACAAAAACTCCTCAAGACTTGCAAGGTTACGATTACTTCCCTCGGTGTGGTATGTCATTGGAATAATAATGCGAGGTTCTATTTGCTCAATAATCTCTTTTGCCTTTTTAGCATCAACGGATTCAGTTTTACCAGCAGGAACAAATAAAACATCAACATCCCCTACTTGTTCTAATTGCTCAGGAGTAAGCTTTGTTCCCTGTGCTCCCAAATGACAAAAACGAATACCATTGAAGTTGATTGTAAAAATAACATTCTCAAGCTGCTCTTTGTCTTCTTTTGTATTATGGAAAGAATGAATACCTTTAAAATGAACTCCTAAAGTCTCATACTCCCCTGGCCAATTAAGAACCATAGGGTTGCCATCAACTACATCTTTAGCACTATGAGCTTTGCTATCAAAACTAATAGTAACAACATTTGCGGTTAATTTTGGCATTTTTAAACCAATGCTCTCATCGTACGGATCTGTAACAATTACAGTTTTTCCATCTTTAATAGAAAAGCAGGCATGGCCGTGGAACTTGATTTCCATAATTTTGTTTAAGTTAAAAGACCGAGAGATATTCTAGCACACTCTCTTGATAACTAAAAACAAATTCGTAACCCACTAGGAACCAGGAACTAGACACTAGGCACAAAATTATGCTCGAGCAATTTTTAACATTCTCCAACCAAGCAAACTAACAAAAGCAAGTGCTAAAGCAATAAGCAATGATTCTTTAGGACCAGAATCAGGTGTGGTACTTACAGTAGAAAGCTGAGCACTATAATCTGCAGTAGTTGTAGCCGCAGCTAATTGTGCCTGATATTGAGCTGTATTTTGAAGTAAAGCTTCCTGCGGTGTAATTGTAACAGTGTGGGTATTAATACGATAACCGGTTGTTGTTTGGCCAAGAGTAGTAGTAGCTGCTGCGGCTGTATCACTTGCAGCGGGACGTAAATCCCCTTCGGATATCTCATCAGCAACTATTGCAGTAAGATCCTCCAGCGCTTCACCAGTTGCCTCACCTTGCTCTTTAAATTCAGCAATTTGCTGACTTAGTTCCTCAAGTAACTGACGATTTGCATCGAGTTCTGCTTCTAAGTCAGATGTACCTTCTTCGCCTTCACCACCTTCTGTAACTACAGGTTCTATTTGGATGCTGACAGCCTCTGTTTCTGCTTCGACAACAACACCTTCCAAAGCATCTTCACCGGTATCTGTTTCTGCCGGAACTGTCTCAGTAGTATCGGTAACACCTTCATCAGCAATATCATCTGGAACTATATTAAGGCCTTCATACTGATCAAATAAATTCCCCTGCAAGAGCGAAGCCATTTGATTGGGGGCAACTAATGCAAATGTAAAAATTACTAAAACAACAAAACCGGCTCCCCAAAAGAGTTTATTTTTTACAGGACCTTGTTTTGATTTCTTTGGGGTTTTAGAAACCGGTGTATGAACAGTTTCTTCCGGAATAGTTACCCAATGTGATGATTTCTTAGCCATTTTGTTTTTATTTAATTAATTTGAAATTTAAAAATTTGAAAATTTTGTTGTTTTGTTATTTCGTCGTTTCGTCGTAACGTCGTTTACGAAACATAAGTGTTCCGCCAAGTCCAACGGCAGAAAAAACAACCCATCCAACTAGCGGACCATTTTGCGGCTGTTCAGGAATAGCTGCAAGCAAGGCTGCCATTACATCCTCCCATGGAGAAGTTGAACTAAGCGGTTCATTAACAATTATTCCAACTTCATCAGAATAATCACTTTCTCGATTTATTTGATCATAAGCAGTAATTGCAAAATAATAAGTTTCACCGTTATTAAGGCCATCAATGCGATAGCTATTAACATTGGTTATTGTTCGACGTCTTGAATACTGGCCACTGGTCTTGCCATAATAAATATTATAACCCATTAATTCCGGTTCATCTGATTCATCCCATTTTAAATCCACATAACCGGATCCTGTGTTTGCCCTCAGATTTTGAGGGCGCTCAAGATTTGCATAACCATTTCCTCCAATATCTACTATAGTTACAATTGGTTCAGGTTCTGTTGTAGTTGTAATCGTTGCAGCTGAAGCACCACCATTTAATTGAACGGTAACTGAATCCGGTTTTTCGGAAAGGATATTAACCGGGAAACCATCTTCAATAATATTCACACTTGTATGGCCGAGTTCAGTAACCTGATAATCATGAGGACTGATAACAGTTGTCACAGGATTCTGAGTTTTAACTTTAAAGCGGACTGTGGCAACAGTAGTTTCAGCATCGGTTACACCACCGCTAATATTTGATCGGCCGATCTTGGCATATCCCTCGGTTGAACTGAAATTATCCTCACCGGGGGCAGACAATGTAAAAAGAGAATCATCAGTAGAAACACTAACTCCTTCTAGGGCATTGGTGTCGTATGTTAACCATGAGCGAACAGAAATAACGTTCTGCTGCCCTGGGTTTTTGAGTACAACATCAACATCAAACTCATCACCATAATTTGCTTGTGTAACAACTGACTGCAGTTCAAGCACAGCATCACCCTGCTGAGCAAAAGTAAACAAATTACTGGCAAATAACAAAGTTATTATTACTGTGATGATTAAAATATTTCTTTTCATGATATTTCTAATTAGAAAATTCAAAATTCAAGATTCAAAATTAATTTTTAATTTTCTAATTTTGAATTTTGAATTATTAAAGCTGGACTCTCAGGCTTCTTAAGAATGTTATAAGGAAAGCCATCAAGTATCATATTTACGGATGCATGACCCGTTAAATTTGTTTGATAATCATAGATATCAACCATTGTGGTTCCGTCTGCAATCAAATCAAAAACAACCTCTGCAACTGTAATGCTTTTGGCAACTACAGCTTCATTGGTCCCACGACCGATCATCACTAAGCCAAAAAATTCATCAAATGTATTTTCATAAGGAGCCGAAAGCACAAAATCAGAATTGCTGAAATCTACACTCTTGCCCTCCAAAGCTTTTGGATTATAGGAAAGCCAGCTTTGCACTGAAGTAATTGGTTTTTCTTCCGGATTATCCAGCATAACTTTTACAGTTACCTGGTCACCCTCACGATCAGCAACAAGCACAAGATCTACTTCTTTAGTAACATCCTGAACTGCTTGTAGAGATCTGACGGCAGCATTATGAACCGATATCTCTTCTGATGAACGCTGAATACAACCAGAGAGAAAGCTCGAAAGTAAAATTATAATAGCTGCTGCGATTAAGATTCTTGAAGTCTTCATTTTGTTAAGTTTTTAAGATTTGAAAATTAAAATTTGTTTTAAAATTGTAAATTGTAAATTTAAAATTATTCTATGGGTATATCCCCTCCGCTTGGTTCAGAAGTAGTAGGAACAGTCCCATCGGTATCTCCCTCATCATAATCATCAGTAGTATTTAGATAAGAAGTTCCATAAACAGCTGAGAACATAGTGAAATCTGTAAAGTCAACAACGCCATCTCCGTTCAAATCCGCCCGATTAGCTGTTGAGTAAGTTTGTAATAATTGAATATCAAGTGACACAAAATATTCGTACACACTTACGCTAGGAGCAGTGCCGTCATAAGAAGCAACATCTGAAATTCTCAAACGATATTTTTGACCTGACTTCATAGTTTCAGTTCTTATCTGAAGAATGTTTGCTGCGCCTGCAAAATCAACACCGATAACCTTAAGTTCATCAGATGTTCCGCCGCTCTCATAAATCTCAAAATTATAATTAATACCGGCTGAATCTGCTGCAAGTAATGCCTGATCACCTGTTACAGGTGAAAGAGCTAAGCTTGAAGGAAGTAAATTATTTTCGAATTCAACTTCAATCATATCCGTATCAACAGCGGTTACATAAAGAACATTCGGAGGATTACCAAGCTCCTCAAATCCGTAAAAATAGACTCTATTGGATGCGCCGGCAACAAGGGATACACCTACGGCATCATAAATATCACTGCTGCCCTCCAGAGCATAACTCTTATCCCCCTCTTGTTCTGCAGTAGTCAAAGTAACAATAGTTCCGGCAGCATTAATTGTGGCACCGGTAATTGCTAAAGTTTGGCTTGTGTTATTTCGATCCATAATAGTAAATTCACTGCCATTTGATGAAATTGAGCCAGAGGAAATTTCCTCATTGAATAGAACTTCAACTGTTGTAGAACTTGTGGCTACAGCCGTTACTATTTCTGGTGGTGCCTGATCGTTGGTATAAGAATCGCCATTATTTACATATATAGGTATATAGCCATAAGTTGTTTTCCCGGCCATATCAGTAGCAGCAATTTGTACTTCGTATGGCTCAGAGCTAGGTGTAGTTGACTGATTAATGGTCACACCGGAAAGAATAAACCATTGTCCTTCACTGCCCTCAGATACACTAGGTGTCATACAAACCAATGTATTTGAACCGGTTGGACATGTGCCATTACCACTGGAAGATGAAGAACTGGATGAACCTCCAACTTCACTAAAATCAGAAGCATTGGATCCGACTTGCCCGACATTGCTTAAATTAATTACAACTGAATCAAGGTCACCATCGTCATCCCGAACAAAAGCATATATAGTGATCGGTGTTTCACCATCGTTGATGGCTACTGTAGGTGTGGTATAACCGCGATCTTCATGAATATAAGGCGGATCACCTATTGTATCTTCATTTGTTACATCTAACTGCATAATAAGGTTAGCTGAACCTCCGGTAGTATCGGTTGCCCTTATTTCAATTTCATGGATACCTGTCGGAGCAGTTGTAGGAACTGTTAGATTTTCAATAGAATACCAAGCACTTTCAGCTTCAGTACTAATATCAGGATCTCTGGTTAAAGTTTTAGGGGAAATACCAAGGGTTCCAAAACTTGCTGAAACACTTGTAATATCACCTACCCCATCAGGATCAGTAACATACATATAAAGAGAAAATGCTGTAGTGGCATCATTTGGAACTGACCGACGAGGTGAAATATAGCTGCTGCTTGAACTGATTGACGGACCTGTAAGTTCAGTTGAAACATTAAGCGACAAAGTATCACTTGAGCTTTCACCAGTCGTATCCATTGCGGTAACACTGATTGTATACTGCCCGGAAGGAGTGGTATCCGGAACAGTAAATTCTTCTGATTGGAAGTATTGAGTTGTTAATTCATCTCCTGTTGCAGCTGCCTGTGAGATTGGGGTAAGAACCTGGAAACCGGCACCAACACTTCCCAGATCTGCTGTAACGGAAGAAATGCTGTCGATACCATCTGTATCGGATACCTGAGCGTAAATAACGGCTGGCGTTTGACCATCCGGAGGCAAAGAAAGCGGGCTGACATAAAGCTGATCAATTGTAGGAGCTTCACTTTGATAAATATCACTTGTAACAAGTAAACTGACAGTACCATAAGCTGTGTCATTGCCCTTGCGAACCTCAACCGGAAGTTCATAAGGATCTGCCGAAGTAGGAACTGTTGCCGGCACAGTAAGTTCGTATGTATACCATTGACTGTTCGCAGGCTGAGTACCGTCATCCTCTTCCATTTCCTGTGTATTTGGCCCATCGAGCTGACTTAGATCAACTATAACAGTATCAATATTAGCAAGACCTACTGGATCTGTAACAAGAACCCACAAAGTAATGATGGTAACGCCATCATTTGGTACTTCGTATGGAATTGATTGAGATTCTTCGGAAACAATCTGCATAGGAATTGTAGGATCACTGACGACCAATGCTGAAGTAATTTCGGTAGATTCATTTGCGGTATTAACTAAAGTAATATTATATATGCCAGCTGCAAAATCAGCAGGAATTAAAATGGTAAGCGAAGTAGCACTCTGGCTTACAATTGTTACCTCTTCATTGCCAACCTCAACAGTTTGAATTGTATCCAGGTTCTGACCGGTTAACACGATCTCCTGATCTTCATCATTAGCAACAACACTTGGATCAACATCGGTCACAGTTGGTTCAGGCAGTTCAAAGCCAAAGAAGTTAAGTACCCGAGCATTACCGAGCAAGAAACCGCTTGTATCTTTTACTCCATCAAAAATTACAAAATAATTAGCACCGGGCTCCTGAAGACCAGTGGTTAATTCGTATAAACTGCCGCTGACTTGAGTGACATTAGTAACATTTAATTCCACTTGGGTAAGCGGATCATCAAATTTAACAATATAGACATTAACCGGAGTCATTGTTGCAGAATCAACATCGGCAGAGAAATTTAGCTGGATAGATGTGCTGTCAGAAACATCAACGCTGGAAAGTGTAACTTCACTTGCCGCTGCAGCTGCTCCATAACCTCCAAAAGCAGTAACGCTCTTTCTAAGTGCATTAGCTCCTGTGTATGCATAAATAATATCACCTGTATCCTCTGCCGCATTTACATAGTAAACCTGGCCTGCAGTTAAAGCAGTAGTGGTTAAACATACGGTCTGGAAATCAGGTTCAACTGAAACAGCGCTGACTGAAATGGAAGGCTCTACTGCAAAATCATTTATATCCACTGTGTCCTCATCAATATTCTCTGAAAATTCAACGCAAACTTCAGTAGCTGCAGTTGCCTCTGCACTATCTGCATCTAAATCCTGATCTATTACAAACTCTTTTATAACAATTGTATTATCGCTGGCATAATCATCGACTATTCGCAGAATATAATGAGTATTTGGCTCAAGAGGATCTGTAAATACAATCTTTAAATTACCATTAACAATGCTTACAGAATCAATATCTTGTTCTGTAATATTTCCCTGAGACGCATATTCAAAAATAGCAATATTATCATTCGTAGGATCACCATCATTTGAATATTCCACATCGGTAAAATCATAACTACCTGGTGCAATTTCTATAGTATCTTTAGCGGTTGGGGTAAGAGTACTTACCGTATTCGTTGCAAGATGACCATATCCCCAGAAAGTAACAGTTTTATAAGCTGTATCAACCGGCACGTTATAATTATTTAAAATATAACTGGCAGCTGAAACACTAAAGGCATAATTCAGATCCACATCAAACACGCCTCCATCAACATCAGTTAAAGTAAGAGTTGTTCCGGAAATCACCGGGCTGAATTCAGAAGTGTTATTGATAACATGCGCAACAACATTTGAACCGGTTTCATAAATATGACCGTACATAGTTCCTGATCCATGTATTGCTTCATCAAAACTTATTTGCAGCACATAATCATTACCACTTTGAGAAACTGTAGCACCAATCATACGTGGCCCGTTTTTATTTCCGGTAAATGCAACCTTATCAATTCCTAAAGACCGGCCACTGGTGCTTAAAATAGAACTCGGTGAAACTGCACTTATTAAATAGGTATTCTTTTTAAGGAATTTTCCATCTATTGTAAGAGTGACTTCATTTCCGGAAACCGAATCCACGCTATTAATAGTAGGAACATCAAATTGGTCGGTAATATTTTCTAAAGTGAAGTCATTTTTAGTTACCGAAGCCGCCTGTATATTATCGGTAAATGTAATTGTGACTTCATTGTAACTATTGGTTGGCACTTCAGCGCTTTCCATACCGAAATCGCTAAGCACTCCAACAACTGCACCATAACCATAAAAAAGAACGCTGGCATGATTGGAGTCAACTGCACCTTGCGTATTACCCCTAACGGCTGAATCAGCAGTCATCACATATTGCTGACCAGGAGCTTGAGTATCAGTTGTTAAGACTACAGTCTTTTGGTCATAACCATGAACATTACCAAGTTCTACAGTATTAACTGTTAAACCAGGAATGTCATAATAAGAAGTATCACTATATTCATCCAAATAATCTGAAAATCTGACTACAACATGTGTATCATCTGTAGCCTCAGCATTCAGAACCTTAAGCTCATCCACACTCTCAACGGTAATAGTGCCAACCTGCATTGTTCCGATATTAACTTGGGTAATACCATTAAGTGCAGCTAAATTTTCTATTCCCAACTCAATCTCTTCACCAGTAGCAACTGATGGACTGATTTGAGTTGTTAATTTGAATAAAACAGGATGTGTCAGAGGATCAAGTGGGTTAATACCATAAGAAGCATCTATTTCAATTGGATCATCTAAAATAATTGTTACAACAAGTTCACCATTACCAGCATTAGCCATTTCAAAAGAAGCATTCTGGAATTCAGTATCTCCGTCAAAAAGAATAGGATTTGCACCAAAAATCAAAGCATCTATCGGTTCATAAGTTAAAGTAAATGTAATACTGTCAAATTCAGGAAGCTCATCCATTGTTTTAATAGATATATTCCCCTCTTCACCCGGACCACCCTCATATGAAGGAATGTATAGCTTAGTAGCAGAAGGAGGAACACCCATCTCAGTAAGTTCAGCTCTGAAAAGTTGGGGGCTTAAATAGGTAAAAGCACCAACCACAATTGCAAGCACAGCAACACCAAGACCAATAAAGAGTTTATTTCTTTTCTTGGGTTGTTCCTGCATATTTTGTTGCAAGTTATTAGTTGTTTCGCTCTCTGTTGTCCCCCCAAGCGAACTTTGTGAGCCAAGGGGTAGATTTGTATTTTCCATTTCTTTAGGTTTTAATTTTGTTTTTTAGAATTTGAGTTTATTTAGAATTTAGATTTTTAAGCTTAAGACTTAAGACTTAAAACTTAAGACTTAAGTTATAGCTTGATGAAAAAGTAAAATAACATCAATCATATCCACATCTCCATCTCCATCAATATCAGAAGCCTCTAGTTGAGACTGAGTGCCGGTTACACTGCCGCTGGCAATTCGGAAGGAAATAATCACATCAACCATATCCACATCGCCATCACCATCCACATCACCGGAAGCAAGTTCACCTATATATATAGGATATACATAAGCAGATGTATGATTGGCTGCATCGGTAATAACAATTACCAATTTATAATTGCCATCATATAAGTTTGCATCCACTGGAATCTCAACAGGAATAGAATAAATGCGATAATAGTCAGCTTCAGGTTCACCCTCTCCCTCACCTTCTCCTTCACCCTCGCCACCATCACCTTCTTCTTCTATTTCAATATCTTCGACGTAAGTAGTACTGGTAAACCAAACTGCATTTGGATCTGAATCTATATCCTCATAAGTTTCAAAATCAGATTCAACAACATATATATTAATATCCTGAATATCCTCTATGCTATCTACATCCGTAACTTTGACTTCCAGGTCAATTTGACTGCCTTCTGTAATCGAACCGGAACCGATACGATGTACATATTCAATCATCGGACCTCCTTGCACTGTAACAATTAAATCATTACTGGTAACAACCGATTGATCTGGATTAGTAAATTCCGCAACAACTGTAGAAGTTCCACTGATTTCACCAAACACAAGTAAACCGGTATCAAGTGATGCCTGTTCCAAGTAATTAACAGGAGTGTTAACCCATGTCACATCTGTAGGATTTAAGCGTTCTGTTTTACCGCTTTCATATTCAGCAATCACCATAAGTGAATAAGTATCTTCAGGTGGTAATTCAATACCGCTTCCAAAATTAGGAACGATAGAAACATCATCTGCATCCGCAGTTGTGCTAATATCAATAATTCCATTTTCATTAATGTCTTCAACACCATCTACATTAGCATCAGTTTGATTTATAGTTTCAAGAACTAAAATTCCTGGAAAACCAGGCAAACTGCTAACCTGAACAACAGGTAGTTGGAGCATTGGATCAGGATTATTATCCATAATCTCAGCAATCTCACCAGCAACTCCAAGATCCAATGGATCAAGAGGGTCACCATTCATAATTGCTTCAATTTCCTCAAGGTCAGTATTATAAGTCCCAGCAGGCAAATCTATATTTATTACCTGACCTTCAATTGTAATAGTGCGGCCAACGGCATCGGAATTATGGATAATGAGAAGCACGCTTTCAAAGGCCGCTTCAACCTCTTCTTCAGAAAGGAATTCGTAAGCGCTTTCATCCAATGCAATTGTTAAACCTGTTAGCTCATTTACAGTAACCTGGAAAGGATCTGATTCAACAGTTCCAATATCCGCATCATCTGTATCGTAACGAGCAGTAATATTGGTTACGCCAGAACCAACTGCAGTAAGAATTCCTGTACCATCTACAGTGGCTACAGTTTCATCACTGCTAAACCATTCAATACCCGCCTCAGCGGTTACATTTTGTTCTTCAAAAACTTCACCGGCAGTATTACCGAGATAAGCTGCAATTTGAATTTGATCTCCGATTTCAATTACATCACCCTGGGTGTAGTCATCTGATTCAAGTGCAACAACCATTCCATAAACTTCTACATCAAGTGCCGCAACACAACCTTGTTCATCGGTAACGGTTAAAACACTGACACCTTCATCCTTAGCATATAAATATGCATAATTAGTTACCGCAGTACTGATAATTTCAACAGTTGTGCCGAATGTATTTTCCACTTCCTGGAGCAAACCGGTTGTAATGCTTAAAGTAGGAAAGTTATTAATAAGAGTGTCAGCAGTTAAAACTGTTGGAGTCGGAGCATACGGATCTGAGAAAGTTGCACCTGCACTGATATCGGCAGATACAGTTCCATAAACTGTGCCGGTTGCATCACCGGTAGCAGTACCGGTAAGACTACCTGTAACAGTTCCTTCTAATTGAAGACTCATACCACTAAGGCTTGTCCAGGTTCCTGTACCGGATAAACTGCCTGCCAAAGCACCGACTTCTGAAGTAACCTCCACACTCTCATTGCCGATATTAACTACTGTAATAAAGTTATTAGTCGGAGCAGTATAATCGACTGGAATGGTAATATCTACTGAGCATGTTTGGGAATCAAGATCCCCAGAAATTTCATCATATTCCTCTTCACAATCGTAAATATTATATGATCCGGCATATTCATCATAATTTTCAGTACTTCCGCTAAAGTAATCAGGTATAAATTCAATTACAGGTTCTGCTTCTTCTTCATCAACTTCAGAAAGTGATTCCACCTCAATAACTGATGGATGGCTGCTCACCCATTCGCTAACACCAACGCCACCAGCGACATAAACCAAAGTCGTATCACCCTGAGTCATTGTGTTGTCTTGAGAAAGCGGTTGGGTAATTATATCAGCAGCATCACCAGTGCCAGCCGTACCACCTGCAAAACAATACCCTATCAGAGTAGGATTGCCATGAGGTGTACTCACTGCTGGATTTGGATAGGCAACATTGTTAACGGTACATTCGTAACTATTAACATGCAGACCTAATTCCTTAGTAATCAAATAAATTTCATTTGTATCAAAATAAGTATAAGCAACAACTGGTGAAGAGAGTCCCAGCAAATCATTAAATACATAGGCAAAATTAGAAGCCGTATCAGATGTATTTTCTTCTTCATCTCTCACTGATATTTCATATGAACCATCACCAGAACTGAATGTAATCTCTGCACGTTCAGCAAGGCCAGGAACAAAAGTTAAAGTAATATTAAATGTTTGTGCACCAGTTACAGCTGTAGAAGGATAACTGAGTACAATAGACTCAACATCTTGCGGCGCAAAATCAAATATCACACTTTCAGCAGATGTGGGTAAGGTTTCCGCACCTGTGTAAATTCCAGTACCCTCACCACGTAAAATAGATGTCTCTAAATTTGCACAATTAGCAGAAGTGACATACAAATCAGTATTATTTCTTGTGGTCTGAGTTTGATCATCTGATAAGAAAATCTCAACATAAAAAGGTGTAAACCCAGTCGGGGCAATAATTTGATTACCTGAAATCTGAATGCCATCGGTAGTACACTGTGCTTGATTTACACATCGAAAACTAACGGTTGAACTTGTAAGATCATTCCCGCTTAAATTTCCACTTGTAAAACCAGACAATGGATCAAATTCAACATAAACAGTATTGATAGTAACAACATTATTCACCGGAACTACAGAACCGCTCGGAGAAACAAATTCAATGGACGTGATATTAGCTGGATCTGCAGATTGTAAATCCTGCAAAATATCTCCAGAAAATATTCCGAGCTGATTTTTTTGAGTGAAGTAAAGTGAAACGCCAGTAATTACAATGGCGAGCACTACGACTAATGTTATGTTGAGTATTTTTTTCATTTTTTTATTTTGAGTGATAATTTTTTTCACAAGGCACAAGACACTAGACACTAAAGTAATTAGACAGGTAAAACCCCAAGTACATTCAGGGCAAGTAAAATACCAAGACTCATAGAAAGAGCCTCTTCGAGTAAATGGAAATTAACATTACGAACAACTGGAAGATGATTCCATTTACGGGATAAATAATCGAATTTATTTTTATGTAAATCAGTATGCCGCAGCATTTCGATTAATTCCTTTCTTGCAAACTTACCCCAGTTGCGAGCATGCTGTTCAACAACTATGTAACGAATTGTTGCGAATGTAATTAATGTGATGAAATAAAGAGTTAACGCAACAGCAAAAGTTCCTGCAAAAAGGTACACAATCACAGAACCGACAACTGCAAAAAGAAGTGCAACTCTTGATTGGGTCCTGCTGATATAATCCTCTTTTTCCTTGTAATAAATTTTAGTAAGCGAATGTAAAAAATAAATCAAACCAGCAAGAAATGGAATGAAATAACTTGCAGGCTGGCTAAGCAAACTGAAATTTAAAACATTCCATGAACCGTGTAAGAGGTATGGAACTTGAACTAAAAGATATAGCCCCCAAAGCACTGTAATGAAAAGTGCAAGTTGAATGACAACAAACACTGCACCTCTGGCATGCATCTTCTCATTCACAGCATACAAAAGATTGAGTTCATGTTTAGTTTCACTTAGCTTTAATTCGCCGGAATTAAAACGGTCGATAAGTTTTTTGTGGAAGATATGAATCTTTTTTTGCTTAAGCTGAATGCGTACGCTTGGATACAAAAGTACTAGTTCAACAATCAAAGCGAGCACAACGATGGAAAGCAAAACACTGTCTCCAAAAACGCTCATCAGGGAGTTGATCACAACAGTAAAAAAGTTCGCCACATGTGCCTGAAGGCCTGTGTACACAACTGGTGACATGTTGAAAGATGCAGCCAGATGAGCTGGCGCTTGTCCCGCATCCGAACCAATGTTACCCTGCACAAAAGCGATGTATATGCTCAGTGCAAAAAGCACAAGGGTAGTAAAAATTAAACTTAGTTTTTTGATTTTCGTTTTCATTTTGTTGTCGGTGTTTATTTTTTAAATCTCTATATTATACCAAATTTCGACTCTTTTTTCAATAACCTTGCCCTTGACCTATATAGGTTTTAATGGTGTCGGGAAAAACAGAGAAAAGACGTAAATTTTTGAAAATTTGGAAATCTTACAATCTGAAAAATTGTCAAAATTAAAATCTAGTTTTCAAATTTTCAAATTTTCAAGTTTACCCATCCCTTTGCCCATACCTGCACCATAAAAAAATTAGAGGATAATAACGTCAACATCCATTTGACAATCACAACTTTCATGCCCACCACTTTTTGGCTACACAAAAGCAGAAAACAGACATCATGAAAAATCAAAAATGACAAATTACAAATACCCTAATAACACATTAAAAATTTAAAATTAGAA
>JAHJBZ010000076.1 GCA_018813295.1 Patescibacteria group bacterium
AATACGAGCCACAGCGTAGCACGAGCCACGATGCGAGCCACCATTCGGGTTAGTTTTTCACTAGCCAATGAATAATCATATTGGCAAAGGCCATGATGATACCTACATACAGGTAGGTGACCCAGCCGCCTTCTACTAGGATCGCCACATCCTTAAATTGCAGAACGTCTAATGCGTATTTGGCGAACCATACCAGAAACATATTGATTACCAGGGTAAACAGGCCGGCTGTTATGAAAACAAAAGGGAGCGTGATTATTTTTATCAATGGTTTAATAAAGCCATTTAGTATGCCGAAAAATAATCCGGCAATTAGTAAGCCTTTCCAGCTACCTGTGACCATAAAACTGCCTTCCATGACATTAACTATAATGTATAGGGCTACAGCGTTGGCCAATATATGTAGTATAAAGCGTTTTATCATAATTTTTTGTAAGTTTTAAGTTGTAAGTCTTAAGTCTTAAGCTTGGTTCTTTAGCTGAATCCTTATTCCTTACGGCTTAAGACTTCGTAGGTATTTTACCAATTAACGCTTAATTTTAATAGTGACTTCATCAAAATCTTCAAATTGATCAGGATCTTCTATATCCGATTCAATAGAGGTTGCCAATGTCTCGGTTTTAATATAGTCGCCGAATTTATCTATTAATTCAGAGTCGACGTTAATTAAGGCGATTTGAATGCGGTCATCTACTTTGTAATCGGCGGCTTTTCTGAGTTCCTGTATCTGGCGTACAAGGTCACGTGCTCCACCTTCCAGCATCAGCTCCGGAGTTATTTTGGTGTCAAGCGCGACGAGAATACCCGCCTCTGTTTCTATATCTATGCCTTCTTTACCCATGTAGGCTATTTCCATTTCTTCAGGGGTAAGTTCGTAATCCAGAACTTTGATGTTGCCGTCATCTAAACGTTCAAATTTACCGCTTTTAGCAGTCATTATGATGTTTTGGACATCCTTACCATACTTAGGACCAAGTAGTGCGGCATTCGGTTTTGCAATGACCGTAGCAAGGTCACCTGGGTTTTCGATAAATTCAATTTCCTTAATATTCAATTCTTCCTTAATTATTTCAATTTGATCATCCAGAGTGGATTTATCGTATTGGTCTCCAAGTGCTATTTGTACTTTGGCAAGCGGTTGTCTTACTTTTATCTTTTGTTTAGCGCGTGCAGCAAGGCCAAGAGAGACAATTGTTTTAGCTACAAACATCTCTTCCTGCAGGCGAGGATTATAATCCTCGCCTTCGGAGGATGGATATTTGCTCAAGTGAACTGATTCTTCGCCAGTCAAATTTCTGTAAATCTCTTCACTGACAAATGGCATAAATGGCGCTATGATTTGGCAGAGTTTTGTAAGGACGGTGTAGAGCGTGGCATATGCCATACCTTTGTCTTCGTCATCTTCGGATTTCCAGAAGCGTCGACGAGAGCGACGTATGTACCAATTTGTTAAATTATCTACGAATTTGTAAATTAAGTTACTGGCTTTCTGAAGGTCATATTTGCCCATCCATTCGGTTTCTTGAACAATTAATTTGTTCAGTTCTTGGAGGATCCATTGGTCCAATTTGTTTGATGATACCGGAAGGCGCGATTGGCCAATCGCGGCTTCGGTATCGCGGCTTGGTTCCCATTTATCAATATTCGCATAGGTCACAAAAAATGAATATGCATTCCAAATTGGCAGGATGAAATTACGCACAACATCACTTACACCTTTTTCACTGAATCTCATATCATCCGCCTTAACAACAGGGGAGTTCATCAAGTAAAAGCGCATAGCGTCCGCTCCATATGTCTCCATAACATGGCTCGGGTCTGGGTAATTCTGCAGGCGCTTACTCATTTTCTGGCCGTCTTCTGCAAGCACAATGCCATTCACGATGCAGTTTTTGAACGATGGTTTATTGAACAAGGCATTGGCGAGTACATGAAGTGTATAGAACCATCCACGGGTTTGATCCAAGCCTTCCGCTATATATTCGGCAGGGAAGTTGTTTTCAAACTTTTCCTTATTTTCAAAAGGATAGTGGATTTGTGCATATGGCATTGATCCTGATTCAAACCAGCAGTCGAGTACTTCGGGGATACGTTCGTATTTCTTTCCATCCTTTTCGATAATGATTTTATCCACAAAATGCTTGTGTAGATCTTCAATTTTTTCTCCAGAAAGATCTTCAAGTTCAGCAATTGAACCGATAACAATTACATCTTCCGGGTTATCTGCATTGCGCCAAATTGGCAGTGGCGCACCCCAATAACGGTTGCGGCTGATTGCCCAATCACGGGCTCCTTCCAGCCATTTACCAAAGCGACCTTCCTGAATATGATCTGGGATCCAGTTGATATCTTTATTATTTTTGATCATCTGATCTTTGACTTTTTCCACATTCACAAACCAGGTTGAGATTGGTCGGTATACAAGTGGTGTGTCGCATCTCCAGCAAAATGGGTAGCTGTGATTAATAGTTTCGTGGCGGACTATTTTTTTCTCATTTTTCAGTTTTTTTATGATGAGTGGATTGGCTTCAAAAATATCCATTCCTTTATATTCATCAACGAGTTCATTGAATTTACATTCAGCATCAAGTGGGTGAACGGCTTCAATGTCGAGCGCTTTAAGCGTTGCCATGTCATCTTCACCAAATGGAGCCATATGTACTAGTCCTGTACCGTCTTCTAACGTTACAAAATTACCAAGAGTGACAGTAAAAGCTTTTGCTTCGGGTTTATCTTTAAAATAAGGCAGTAGGGGGTTATATTTTACCCCCTCCATTTCTTTACCTAAAAATTCTTCTTCTATCACGTACTCGTCAGGATTTTTGTAGTAGTCGGGAATGCGATCCAGAGCCATGATGTATTTTTCACCATTTTCGTCTTTTATCCTTGCGTAAGTTAGTTCTGGTCCGACTGCGATTGCTAAGTTGCTAGGCAATGTCCATGGGGTAGTTGTCCAGGCAAGCAGATAAACACCAGGGCTATCAGCTAGTTCAAATTTAACCGTTACAGCGGGATCCTGTTTATCCTGATATCCCTGATTTGTTTCGAAATTGGAAAGGGGGGTGGCACAACGTGGGCAGTAAGGAACCACTTTAAAACCTTCGTATACATAGCCCTTGTCCCACAAACTCTTAAACACCCACCAGATGGATTCCATATACTCTGGATTCATGGTTTTGTAGTCGTTTTCCATATCGATCCATCGCCCCATTTTTTCTACAACCTTTTTCCACTCCTCGGTGTATCTGAGCACAACTGAGCGGCATGACTCATTGAATTTATCGATTCCATTTTCCTCAATATCAGTTTTACTGCCCAAGTTAAGCTCTTTTTCAACAATATTTTCCACAGGCAGGCCGTGGCAGTCCCAGCCCCAGTTACGCTCAATTCTGTAGCCCTGCATGGTCCAGTATCTTGGAACTACATCCTTTAGCGTGCCAGCCAGCAAATGGCCGTAGTGGGGGAGTCCTGTGGCAAAAGGAGGACCGTCGTAAAAGACATAATCTTTTGGGTTTTCCTCGCCTGCGGGCTTTTCGATTGATTTTTTAAAAGTGTTATTTTCCTTCCAATATTGGATTATTGCTTCTTCCATTTTAGGGAAGGATTGTTTTTGATTTACGGGGGTGAACATAACTTCGAATTTTAAATTTTAAATTTACAATTTTAAATTAAAGATAAGCTATACAATCAATTTCTACCAATACGTCTTTTGGTAATCTGCTTACTTCCACAGTCACTCTTGCTGGCGGGTTTTCTGGAAAATATGAGCCGTATATCTCGTTTACTGCGGTGAAATCATTTAAATCTTTTACGTACACTGTGCATTTGAGGACTTTTTCAAGATTGCTGCCAGCTTCTTCGAGTACGGATTTGAGATTTTCCATTACTTGTTTTGCTTGTTCAGCAGCGGTTTTGCCGACTGTTTCCATTGTTTCGGGATTTAGGGCGATTTGGCCGGAGCAATAAACGATTTCGTCATGCACTACGGCTTGGCTGTATGGGCCGATGGCTTCCGGTGCATTTATTGTTGATATAATCTGTTTAGACATAATATGACGTTTTAATTTACAATTTACATTTTACAATTTACAAACAAATTTCAAATTTCAATATTTTAAAATTTAAAATTGTAAATTGTAAATTGCCGCTAGGCCTGGTTTTTCCACCAAAGTAAGTTATAAGCTTTTTCGAACGCATTTACGGAGGCGACGATGATATCCGGAGAGGTAGCGTTGGCGATTACCTTATTCTTTTTATTGTCGGTAAACACTATTGTTACCTTTACCACGGCATCGGTTCCGCCTTGGGCTATTTCTACATTATAATCCTCCAAAGTTACGTTGATTCCGCCCTGGCCTTTGATAAGTTTTTTCATGGCTTTGATGATGGCATCGAACGGACCAACTCCTTTTGAGTTGCTGGTCATTTTTTTGCCGTCATATTTTGCAAATACCGTTGCATTGGCTTGTTTTATTTTTGAATTCACTACTTCGAAGTTTTCGATCTCCAAAATTTTCTTCTTCACACTCAGGTCACTTAATGTTTCTTCGATGATATTCTGGAAGTCGGAGCGGGTGATGGTTTTGCCTTTCTGCTCAAAGTTTCTGGCTTCGTCGAGAATTTTTTGAACAATTTTTTTGTTCAACTTAATATCGAATTCTTTTTTCATAAAATCCTCGATTTGTTTTGCCGTAACTTTTCCTTTGAATAGAGAAATTTTTCCTCCGCCAATTTCTGCACCTCTAATCTGATAGATTTTATATTTCAAATAATTATCTATTTCATCCATGTCCGGTTCTATAGATGGTGGGTCCGGAAGAATTTTGAGAGCGGAGATTGGATCCTTTAGTCCATTACCCGTAATGATAGTTACGATGGTGTCATCCGGTTTAAAGAAATTCTTTTCGGCCAGTTTTTTTATGGCGGCTATAGGCAGTGCGCCGCTTGGTTCTGCGAAAATACCTTCATTCTTGGCCATGGATTGCCCGGCTTTTAATGCTTCAATATCAGTAACTTCTACACCAAATCCACCTGAATCCTTAATCGTTTTAAGCACTATATGACCATCAACCGGATAACCAGCTGCCACTGCGGAACAAACGGTTTGAGGTTTTTGAACTGCGGTAAATTTAAGCCGTTTTTTATTTGCCTGATTTACTATTGTATTACATCCCTCGGGTTGCACGGCGATTATTTTTGGAAGTTTATCGATTAATCCAAGCTCCTTAAAATCCAAAAATCCCTGCCATATAGCTGAGCAGTTTGTGCCGCAGCCTATAGGTACCACTATGTAATCCGGGCTTTTCCAGAACAATTGCTCCACTATTTCATAAGCCTGAGACTTTTGCCCTTCGCGCCTGAAAACATAATCACCAGCCAAATAGAAGTTGTGCTTCTTTGCCATTTTTTCAGCTAAATTCGCACAATCCGAATACGTACCGCGAACCTGGATAATGCGGGCGTTGTAGGAAAGTGCTTGCGAGAGTTTACCAATTGGGGTTCCTTCCGGAACTAAAACATAACAAGGTATGCCAGCAATGGAAGAGTAGGCGGCAACGCTGGCCGCCATATTACCGGTACTGGCCACACAAATAGCCTTAGCGCCTAGTTCTACGGCTTTTGTAACCTCAACCATTGTCCCCCTATCTTTAAATACACCGGTTGGATTGGCGCCTTCGTTTTTTAGGTAAAGTTTATTAAGTCCGTATTTTTTTCCTAAATTCCGTGCACGTATAAGCGGGGTGCCACCTTCACGTAAACTGATAACCTTTTCAAAGTTTTTTATTGGATAGAAATTCAGATATTTGCGTGCTGAAATAGGGGATTGCTCAAGTTCAAATAAGTTTATACGGCTTTTAATAAGATCAAAATCATATTTAGCTATTAGCGGACCACCGCATTTAGTGCAGCTGGTTACGCTTTCTGATTCATTGTGAGCTCGCTTACAATCAAAACATTCCAGATGATAGAATTCACCGTTCTTTTGTTTATGAGGCGCGCTAGTTGCTTTAGTTTTAACTGGCATAAAAAAACACTCGATTAGACTTTAATGAGTGTCTCGGGTCCAAATAATCGATTTAATAATATTGATTAGTGATTTTATAATTTTGAAGTACTTATAAAATATAAAATCCTTGTTCAATATTCATCATTCGGACAGGTACCACCTAGACGTTTTACTTAATTTAATTTGGTGACGAAGTGTAGTCTCCGGACGGGTCTAATAGCTTCGCAATTTTAAATTTGGAATTTTCAATTTTCAATTGCGGAGTTTTCTTCCGTCAGCTCGCCCCGTGATTGCGGAGCTCAAATGCTTTGACTTCAGTTTATGAGAAATGGAGGAAAAGTCAATTAAAAAAGCTTTAAGTCGTAAGTCTTAAGGATTAAGCTTATTTTTTTGCCTTTTCCACCTTCTTCTTTAAAACCGGAGAAATTTTGATGGGTTTGTTGTTTACCGTTGGGGTTCCAGACTTTGTTTCAACTCCATATTGGAATGTGTCATCGATGATATCTCCTTTTCTCCAATCTTCTACCCATTCATCAACACTGAATATCTTGTAACCGCCATCTTTAAGTGAGCAGATTACGCGCTTGAGGCCACAGTTAATGATCATTTTTTTACAGATAAAGCATGGGAAAGCATTCAGGGTTTGGGCTTTGTCATCTCCCTGGATCTTGCCGTAAATATACATATCTCCGCCTAATAAACTGGTACCGGATCTGGCGGCATTAATTATGGCGTTTTGTTCAGCGTGAACTGATCTACAAATTTCATATCGGTGGCCAGATGGAATACCCAGTTGTCTGCGCAAACAAAATCCGTGATCAATTGAGCTTTTGGTTCCACGAGGAGCTCCACAATATCCGGTAGATACGATTTGATCTTCTCTAATAATAACGCAGCCTATTTCCACCTTTGTGCAGGTACCGCGCTTGCAAACGCTTTTTGCGATATCGAGATAGTACTGATCTTTTGATGGGCGATTGTATTCCATAGATTTATTAATTTACAATTTTAAATTTACAATTTACAAACAAATCACAATCTACAATGTTTTAAAATTTAAAATTGTAAACTGTAAATTTATTTTGGAATTTGATTATAGAACTTTAGGAATTCTTCCTCAACCCTTTCTAACGGCATGATGTTTTTAAATACATAATCAGCCATTTCAATGCATTTTCCAACCTGCTGGCCATCTTCCGGTTCGCCTTCGCCCATTTCACGGCGAAGTTTCTTCTTAATCGCTTCCTTATCAAGTGTGTCATCGGGTCTTTTGCGGAAGAAAATACGATCGATTATTGCATCCTCTGGAGCGGTATTGGCGATAAGAATAAAGTTTGGATGCTTTCTCAGCTCGGTGATTTCAGCTGGATTGCGAATGCCGTCTACCACCCACTTATCACCTTCTTGCTTTTTGATGCCCTCAAGGGCGCGCATACCAAGAACACCAGCTCCAAATTCCTTTCGGAGACCTTGTCCTACATCCATCAATTCTTCGCGTTCTTCTGGCCTGCCCTGCCTTCTGCATTCCTCGCGAACCATGTCTGAAAGAGTTGCAACTTTATACCCCAATTTCTTGAGGGTTTCTATAAGTGTTGATTTTCCAGAGGCCATGGGCCCTGTTAAGCCTATTATCATGATATAAAATTAGTGTACCCAGTGCTTAGCATTCAGGTGCTTACGGTGTTCAGGATGTTTTTGATGATGAAGAGTTGCAAGAATTAAACCAATTACAATTAATAATCCTCCAACTATATGATGGAAAAATAATGTTTCGTGAAGTATGGATATGGCGATAAAAACTCCATAAAGCGGTGAGCTCATACCTATTGTTGATGCCTCATTTGCAGGGATCAATTCTATAGATTTATACCATAAGTATTGGGCTCCAACTATTGCCAACAGGGCAAATGCACATGTAATTATGAATGTATTTAGGTCAAATATTTTGCTAAAGCTGTGTTGAAAACCAAAAACAAATGGTACGAGTGTAAGGTTAAGTATTGCTCCCATAAGATTTCTAAAAAAAACTGTTAACTGCGGCGAAACATCACTTAAATAACGTTTGAAAACATTTGTTGAAAGAGCCCCAAAAAATGCAGCTCCAAGCAGAAGAATATCTCCGCTCATAATACTTATTTCCTGAGTTAATCCTTTTGTGGCAATAAAATAAGCTCCTCCAAACATTATAAAAGTTCCCCAGATTTGTTTTGCGCCGACTTTTTCCTTTAGCCAGATTGCTGAAATTATACCTACTATAACCATTTGTGTTCTGCTGATAAGAACTCCGTTAATGGCACTGGTTTTTAGCAGACCGGTAAAAAGGAAAAGTGGTTGAATTACAGCTGAAAGAAGCCCCACAAAAACAAGTGCCACCATTTGCTTATACTTAAGCTGGCCGAAGTTTTTAATCTGCGACCATGCACCAAAGAAAAGCATTAGTGTTATAACTGAAAAAATCTGCGCTATAGCTGCGAGCGAGTAGGTTGAGAAATGCTGAAGAAGTACTTTACTGAATGTGGAGTAGCTCGAAATGAATACAGTAGATAGTAAAGCTGCCCATAAGCCTAATGTGGATTTTTTCATAGTTTTTAGTTGCCGGTTCTTTCGAATCTGGGAATAAGTTTACCTTCTACCTTAACCTTCTCCCTGAATATCTCAAGCGGCCTAACCCAAAGCTGACGCTCTTTATCCAGCGACCTGTATACCACCATATCCTCTCCTGTTTCGGTGTGTTTGGCAATACTGATGACTTTATAAAGTCCTCCTTTGTAATGCTTATAAGTGCCTGCGCGGATTAGAGATTTTTTTATCATAGTTTTCTCTTGTGGCGCTATTGTGGCGCTCTTGTGGCGCTATTGTGGACCACCATTGCGCTACGATTAGAATTATTTAATAACTCCAGCCAACCCAATATATGTAGATGGAGTCAGTTTTAGGAGGCGGTCTTTGTCTTCTTTTGGCAACTTCAATTCTTTAATAAATTTTCGTACGGATTCTTTGGTGATAGATTTTCCGCGAGTCAGTTCTTTTAATTTTTCATAAGCATTGGGAATGTTGTTTTTCCTCATTACGGTTTGAATTGGTTCAGCGAGAAGTGCCCAATTATTATCTAATTCTTCTTGTATAAATTTTTTGTTCAACTCAAGCTTTCCAAGCCCTTTTAACGTTGATTTGTAGGCCAAAACGCTGTACCCCCAAGAAATACCAATATTGCGTTGAACTGTGCTGTCGGTAAGGTCTCTCTGCATGCGGCTGATAGGAAGTTTCTCGGATAAATGACGGAGGAGGGAATTGGCGAGTCCAAGATTTCCTTCGGAATTTTCGAAGTCAATCGGGTTAACTTTATGAGGCATTGTTGAAGATCCAACTTCACCTTTTACAACCTGTTGTCCAAAAACTCCACGACTTATATAGCTCCAAATATCCCGATTGAAATCTATTAAAATTGTATTGAATCTTGCCATACCATCATAGATTTCAGACTGGTAATCATGGGGTTCAATTTGGGTTGTGTATGCATTGAATGCAAGGCCGAGATTGTGAACAAATTTTATACTCAGCTTTATCCAATCTACTTTTGGATAAGCCGCTAAGTGTGCATTCCAATTTCCCGTAGCTCCGTTAATTTTTCCATAAACATCTTGTTTATCCAGTGCCTTCATCTGCCTTTCCAATCTCTTTGCAAATACCAAAAATTCTTTGCCAACAGTTGTTGGAGATGCAGGCTGGCCATGCGTGAGTGAGAGCATGGGAACCTTCTTCCATTTTCTTGCCAGACTGTTAATCTCTTTAATCAAATCCTTCATCACCGGAAGCAGTACATGATTGCCGGCACCCTGAATCATTAGTCCGATTGCTAAGTTGTTGATATCCTCTGATGTGCAAGCGAAGTGAATAAATTCCAGATGCTTTTTAAGGCTGGTCTTTTCCAGTTTTTCCTTCATATAATACTCAACAGCCTTAACATCATGATTGGTCTTTTTTTCAATGTCCTTAACCCTTTTCGCCTCTTTCTCATCGAAATTCTTAATGAGATTTTCCAGAATTTTAATCTGAGGGTCAGTAAATGGCGAAAGCTCTTTAATCCCATGTTCTGCGGAAAGTGCCAAAAACCATGAAACTTCCACAATAAGGCGGTGCTTAATCAGCGCGTATTCGGAAAAGTAAGGGATTAGTTCTTCTACTTTATTGGCGTAGCGGCCATCTAATGGGGATAATGCTGTTATCATATTTATTAATTTTAAATTTACATTTTACAATTTACAAACGAATTCTAAATTTCAATGTTTTAAAATTTAAAATTGTGAATTGTAAATTAGAAGGATTCTTTTATTTCATTAATATGCTCGGCGATTTGTTTGCGGAGTTTTTTATCGGTAAGTGCCAGGATTCTTAGTGCGGCCATTGCGGCGTTTTGTGGGTCGATTACGGTCATTGCCGGAGTGTCGGATGGCATTTGGACAGAGGAGTGGATGTTTGTTAGGTAATCGGCTTTATCGCTGAATGGCGGGCAGGCTATTACCGGGTGAATTGAGTTAGCTGCGGTTACTCCGGATAAGCCATTACTCCTACCGGCGATTGTTATGTAAACAATATCGTCATTGGATTTATTAAAGTCATTCACAATATCCAAAACAAGCTCTGGTACTTTGTGAGCAGATGCTACGTAGATTTCACTCGGGACGCCGAATTTATCCAGATGCTGAGCGATTTTTCTTGCGTGGGCCTCATCGCTTTTAGACCCCATTAGGATTGGAACTAACATAATAATTAATTTTAAATTTTAAATTTACAATTTTAAATTAAGCGGAGAAATAACTATTTAAATTTTCCTGGATTCTTTCGAGAGTAGGAATATCGGCATTGTAGTTGAATTCTTTGCCGGTTAGCTTTTCGTAAATGTCGATGTAGCGGTAGGAGAGTTCTTCTATTAAATCGTTTGGTGCTTCTGGTATTACCTCATCTTTATACGGATCGCAGTTGTCTTTGAACCAGAGACGGATGAACTCTTTGTCGAAGCTTTGGGGCTCCTGGTCGTTTGCCAGACGTTCTTCGTAGCTATCTGCCATCCAGTAGCGGGAGGAATCTGGAGTATGCACTTCATCTGCAAGTATTATATTACCATGTTCGTCCTCTCCAAACTCGTATTTTGTATCAACTAAAATAAATCCCTTTTCCGCTGCAATCTCAGTACCCCTTTTGAATATTGCGATGGCGTACTCTTCAATCTTATTCCATTTATCTTCTGGGACCAATCCCTGAGCGATGATTTCATCTCTGGAAATCTTTTCGTCATGCCCGGTTTCCGGCTTGGTAGTTGGTGTGATAATTGGCGTTTCAAATGCCTGATTTTTACTCATTCCTTCCGGGAGTCCTACTCCGCAAAACAATCTTTCTCCTTTTTCATAAGCCGTCCAGGCGGAGGTGCTGGTTGTTCCTGTTAAATACCCTCTAACAATTATTTCCACTGGGAAGATCTTTACCTTTTTAACAATTGAAACATTTGGATCTGGGGTGGAAATCAGATGATTATCCACAATATCCTTTGTTTTATCGAACCAAAATCCGCTGAATAAATTAAGAACTGCGCCTTTGAATGGAATTGCACTCAAAACTCGATCAAAAGCAGATAGCCTATCTGTAGCAACGATTATCCTTTTGCCATCTTTTTCATATGTGTCGCGCACCTTACCTGTGTGGACTCTTTCAAATCCTTCGAAATTTGTTTCTGTAACTGTGTTTTTGAGATTAGCTTTTATTATTGCTCTATTTGGCATCCTTTTTTGGTTAAGAGTTTAGTTTATATTATCAAAAAAAGTGGAGGGTTGGGAATTGTTTTATTTGTTATTGACTTTTTTATCATTATATATTATAAATATAGTGTTTTCAATATTATTTTATGGGTTCAATTGAAGAAATACAAAGTTGGGAAGATTTAGAACAGTTTTGCCTTGAAGCTGTACCCGAGCCTAAACATGTGGCACTTAGGGAAGATTTGGCTGATATAAGAAAAACTGTTGAAAGAAGATTGCAATCAGGTAATACAGAAGAAATACCTGCCGAGGAAGCCAGAAGGCTGGTGAATATTGTTAATCGTGAATTGAAAACTACTATTAAAAGAATGGTGATATGTTTTGTTTATCGCGTGCTTAACAAAAAGGTATTTGAACCATCTGATTGTCAGCTGCCTGCTGAATCCTAAAACATTAATTGACCACTACCTTTTAACCACCTAAACTAATTACAGTGGTTAATTTTTTATAATGAAAAGAATACAAAAGCTTCAAAAGCAGGTTAAAAAGCTAAAACTCAGTGCCATTCTTATCTCTAAACCTGAAAACGTCCGTTATTTATGCGGGTTTACAGGAACAAATGGGAAGCTTTTTATTACGCCCAAAAAAGCCACTCTGATAACTGATTTCCGATATTTTGTTACAGCTCGCAAATTGGGGCTTGATTATTATGATCGAAAAGATGGGTACGGAAAGCTGATTAGTAAGTATAAAACTGTTGGTTTTGAGGCTCATCACATCACGGTTAGCCGGCTTAAATACCTTAAAAAGGCTGTTTCCGGCGTTAAATTTAAACCTGCTCCGTATTTGGTGGAAGAGATGAGGATGATTAAAGATTCATCCGAAATTAAGATTATGAAAAAGGCTATTAAAATGGCTGATGAGTGTTTTAAGAAATTTGTTAAAACTATCAAAGTTGGTCAAAGTGAGGATGATATGGAATGGAATTTACACACTATTGCCCGCAAGCTTGGAGCGGAAGATTTTTCATTTCCTCCAATCATTTGTTTTGGAAAAAACACCGCAGATGTTCATCATCAAAAGGAAGCAAATCGCCTGAAAAAAGGGGAGAAGATTTTGATTGATTTTGGAATAAAATACAAAGAATATTGCACAGACATGACGCGAGTATTGTATTTAGACAAGCGGGATATGACTAAAGCTGAACAAAAAATTTATTCAATAGTTCTCAGGGCAAATCAGGAGGCAATTTCCGCTATCAAGGTCGGTAAAAAATTGAGTGAAATTGATAGGGCTGCCAGGTCGGTTATTGAGGAAGCAGGGTACGGAGAATTCTTCGGTCATTCCACCGGACACGGTGTTGGTTTGAAAATTCATGAGCTCCCACATGTTTCTGAAAAATCCGATGGAGTTGTAAAACCAGGTATGGTTTTTACAATCGAACCTGGAATTTATATTGATGGAAAAGGTGGGGTTAGATTAGAGGATATGATTTATGTGAATGAGAAGGGGAAGGTGGAGGTTTTGACTAAAATACCTAAAAGTCGTAAGTTATAAGTCGTAAGTCTTAAGTCGTAAGTTATAAGTCGTAAGTCTTAAGTCGTAAGTCTTAAGTCGTAAGTTATAAGTCGTAAGTCTTAAGTCGTAAGTCTTAAGTCGTAAGTTATAAGTCGTAAGTCTTAAGTCGTAAGTTATAAGTCGTAAGTCTTAAGTCGTAAGTTATAAGTCGTAATCTAGCTTAATTCTTAGGACTTACTCCTTAGGACTTGTAAAATATATACAAAGGTGGTATTGTATATCTCCTTTTTTAATATATGAGCAAAGTTGACCACCCCACATCACCGGCTGATGTTCAGTTAGATAAATATGATCTTGGTACCAGAGAGGGTATTGAGCAGTATATTGAGGATCTTATAGCTGAGTTCGGTTATATGTCTTTGGTGAGGATTAATGGATTGGCTGGGTTATTTCGCGGTCGTCTTGGGCGCCTATTATATTCTCCTGATTCCGATCCAATTACCCCTGATGAAAAAGAAGCACTTTTTTCGGTTTACAGGCGCTTTATGGAGTCGAGGTTAACTGCGCAGATTAGTGGGGTACGAAAATCCAGCAAGACATTGGCTAAAAGTCCGTCTAAACCAAGAAAAACTGTTCCAAAAAAACGCGGCCGTAAACCCGAAGGCCCGCTTTTTGATAAATTAAATTTCATTCGTTTTATTAAGTATCTTCGGCGCAGGTTTGAGGGGCTAACTATAATGGAGATGGAGGATCACTGTAAAATGTCACGTGGTCGCATTTGCTCTTTAATGAGTCCTGCTCCTAATGGCTGCAAATATATTCGTGAAGAAGAAGTTGAAGCTCTTTACAGGCTTTATGATGGGCTCGAAAGTGGTGAGATCACCTATACTCCTGACAAGCGCAAGCAAAATGTAGTAATAAGAAAAAATTGTGAGTAATAATTTAGATTCTCCACCACAGGCTGATTTCCCGGAAAACAGAATTCGTTTTGATAAAGAAGTGTGGCGTAAGCGTATTGATGCTGTTTTGGGTATGCATAGTCCGGGTTTGAAAATGAAAGAAATTGCTAAATTGGCTGATATGAACCGACGTCGTCTTAGTAGTCTTCTTCACGTTCCAACCTGCATTTGGATTAGAGCTCAGGAATTGAGAAAGCTTGAAGAAGTCATGCAGGGCTTGGAGGACGGAACGCTTGAATATAAAAAGAGAGGGCAGGGTCGTAATCCTGAAGGGATACCTTTTTGCAGGGATAGCATTAGTCAATTAGTTAAGTATTATACTAAGCATTTTTCTGTAACGATGGATTTTGTTGCTATGGAAGCTGGTATGACCCCCGGGCGCCTTAGGGATTTGATGCGTAAAAGTGGGAAATATAAATATATTCGCGAAAGTGAAATTGAAGGGCTTTTTGGAGTGTACGAGAAGATGATACAGAGTAATAGAAAATAAATTTATGAACTATTTTTTTATTCACGCAATAGTAAAAACTTGCATGATTTTTTCTAGATAGTATAATGCTTTGATTTTTCCACTACGCATGTTTAGAACATAAAAATCAAAAAAATGAATACTGCTCAAAAGAAAATCATCGGGATTTTTGTTCTCCTATTATATATATTAGCGCTCGCGCCAGTGTCTTTTGCCAGCAATGTATCCGCTACTTCCGGGCAAAAGCGTAAGTTTTTAGTAACTGGATATTATTCACCGCTTCCAAATCAATCCTTTTATGTAAGGGGTAGTTATGAGGCGGATGTTCGATTAAACGGACGCGGTACAAATGGTGCGGATGGTACTCAGGTTTACACAGGTATGCTTGCAGCACCGAGAACCTATCCATTCGGTACTCGCATAAGCCTTCCTGGCTTAGGTGTTGGTGAGGTACATGATCGCGGTGGTGCGATACTTGCCGGTGCGGATTATGATAGAATTGATGTTTGGATGGGGCATGGAGAAGAAGGTCTTGCGCGTGCACTTAATTGGGGCGCCAGAGTTGTTGAAGGTGAAATTTACTGGACTGCTCACCAAATTGAGCCGGGTTTAAGCTTTAGTTGGATTGATTCTGGCTTGCCAGCTAGTATGGTTGATCGAATGAGAGCTAACACTCTTCAGAATCCAGCTGTTTTTAATAAACCGGTGACCACAACAAATACAACTGACGTTAAGGAGTTACAAGAAGCTTTAACCACATTAGGCTTTTATAGTGGTCCGGTTACCGGAACTTATGGGCCTTTAACAACCCAAGCTGTTCTTGAATTCCAATTAGCAGAAAATGTTATTCCTAATGAAAATGCTGGTGGAGCCGGTAATTTTGGCCCAAAAACAAGTGCCAGGTTGCAAGAGATGTTGGAAGGTTATAATAATGAGGTTTTAAAAGAACGTGATCGTCTTGAGGGAAATAGGTTACTTCTTGCAGTCGGGCTTGGTAAAAATTCCGAAGGCGAAGATGTAGTGGCGCTTCAAAGAATGCTTTGGGAGCTTGGATATTATGATGGAGAGTTAAATGGCGAATATGATTCTGCAACTATTGATGCTGTATTTGAATTCCAAAAAACCCATGGCATTTTAAACAGTGAATGGGATAGTGGCGCTGGATATTTTGGAAAGCAAACCTATGCCGCTTTAACCGAAGTGGTAAATGAAAAGATTGAAAGAATTGCGAGCTATCCAATGCAGCTTCAGGTATGGGTGCCTGCAAAACGTGAGCTTCCTAAAATTGCGAATTTGACTCCGCCTCAGGAGATGATGGAGCGGCAGGAACTTCACTTTTCTCCTGATCTAGTTATTAAGAAGGAGATTCCGGAATCTACGCAGTTAGTTTATGAAATTGATTTAAATGATCGCAATGATCAAGTAAAACTTTTACAGGATATTTTAATTGAACACGGCTATTTAGCTGCCGGTCTTAACACTGGTTACTATGGAGGCGTTACCCAGCAAGCTGTCCTTAAATTCCAAATGGAGAAGGGGATTGTTGACTGCCCAGACGGAGCTGGGGCTGGACGCGTTGGACCGAAAACGCGGGCGGCACTTAACTTATTATAGATACTTTTAAGAGCAGTATTTAACCAAAAAAGCCCGAGAGGGCTTTTTTGGTAATTACCAAATTCCAAGCACCAAATTCCAAATAATTTTCAATTTCCAAATTACAAACTAAAGCTCTTCTGAACACAAAATTTGTTCAGTAAATTGTTAAAATTTTGATCATACTATCAACCTTTATAAAGCCATATGTAAAATGTCTGAATACATTTATTGTCCAATATATAATATGCTCTGTCGACCCAAATTGTGTAGGTATACGGAGTTTTTATATCTTTGTCTACACTACAGAATTGCTTATATTAAGTAAAACTTGATAGCCTAGGAGGTGCCGCTTTCTGCGCATTTTTATATTCTAAAAATTATTACCATGAGTGAAAGTACAGAGTTCGAAGCATATAGTGCTCCGTCTTTAACAGATGTTAGAGAAGTGTCAGATAAGCCAGATCAATTAGGAGCAACACCACGTGCCCATCTGAGATTGCAGCTAAAAAGGGATGTTGATGCAGCACTTGGTATTCCGGACACAAATCTTCCATCTTTAGATGAGCCAAGTGAAGATACTTTGGTACCTTTTGGCAGCGCTAAAGCAGCTGAGAATAAAGATATGTTTGCAGGGGATAATGAGGTGCGTATTAGTATGTTTTTAGAAATTCTTCATGGACATTACAGACCTTCGGAAATTGTAATTTTACCAAGGTCTGTTGATTTTGGGGGTGGGGATGTAGATTTAACAGGTGCACAGTTTTTGGAGTATGCTGGCGGTGATGCTGATGAATGGGGCAGTCTTATGGATAAGTTCTTATTAACAAGCGGCTTAGGCTCTGATTCACAAGTGGCATTTTATGATGTAAATGATGGTTGTTGGTATTCTTTTGACGCTAAAACCGGCAGAGTATCAAAGTCTGCATTTACAGATGAGCATCTTAATGCTATTACCGAAGCACCTAAACCTACATTGCACTAATTTTTTGTTTTTTTACATAAACTTAAAAGTTCCGTTCGGAAGATCGGAACTTTTATTTTTTATTGACAAATCTATGTGTGATGTGTACAATAATATTGCTACAATTAGCTTAATTAACTAGTAATTTATGCCCCCCGAAGAAGCCCAAACCATAGGTGAAGGTGAGGATTCACGAGATACAGTTCTTTCGCCAGAACTGGCTCCTATGGACGATCTTCAAGAAAGAGCTGAAAGGCTGTTTCCTAATCAAGGTAATTTTGTTGTAGATACTTTGATGCCTTTATTTAATTCTAATGGAGATTCCGATGCACTCCTTGAGGCTTTTTTGGCTGCTGATAATCATATTCAATTAATTTCTGATTTGGTTGAAAGGGGTATTGAGCCTTCCAAGGATCAGCTTAAACTTATTCAATCTTTTGCTTTGGATAACAAGAGGCGCAAGAGAGCTGAAAGGAGAGCTGAATTAGCTGCACAATCATCAGGTCCTGAATCCAGGGAAGAAGGAGTGCAAGGTGTACGTGAGCAAGCTACAGGCGCTTTATCTGGAGCTGAAAGTAATGTAGAAGTTTTAAGGCCAAGGCCTACATATGTAATGGCTTTTAAATATGCTGGCGGGCAGTGGCAGGGCGTTGTCCAAAGGGTTGATCGCTCTGAAGTTGATCAAGCTAAGAGAGCGCTTAAGAATGATTCTTTTGTAGCGACTGCAACAATGGTTGTCGATAGAGATGGAATTAGATGGAATGTGGAGATTGATGATACGTTTGTTACCAGCAGAAGAGCTGAATTGGAACAAATGCTTGCTGATACAGATGCTCTTACACAGTTTTTCCATCAAAATCGTCCTGATATGAGCTTTAGTTAGAATTTTGATTTTTGATTCCTGATTCACGATCTATGATAAGGTCGTGATTATTAAAGATGTTTAACATTTAGCATCTAACATCTAGCATTTAACATTTAACATTTTTCATTTATATTTGATGTATGAGCATCAAGGAAATTTTACATTGGGGGCATGAGCAGTTAATTCTAAAATCCGATTCTGCGCGGTTGGATGCGGAATTGCTACTTTCGCATGTGCTTAATAAACCAGTTACTTTTTTGCTAGCGCATGACGATAAGGAGATTGGTTTTTTTAAGTTATGGCGCTACCGCCATCTAATCGAAGAACGGAAGGAGTATATGCCTGTGGCTTATTTAACCGGTCATAAGGAGTTTTATTGTTTGAATTTTGAGGTAAATCCTAGTGTGCTTATTCCGAGGCCGGATACGGAAATACTCGTTGAGTGTGTAATTTCGTATCTAAATGACCAAATCCCTGCTGGCTCCACGGCTCTGCCTGGAGTCAGCAGGAAGTCTGGTAGTCGGACTTCGCTGACTCCAGGCAGAGCCGTGGAGCCAGCGAAGGTGGTTTTATTGGATGTGGGAACTGGGTCCGCTTGTATACCAATTTCTGTTCTCAAAAATATACCTGGTATTAAGGCAGTGGCTACGGAGATTTCGGGGGCGGCTATGCGCGTTGCTAGGCGGAATATTAGGAAGCATCGGTTAAAAAGTCGAATTAAACTAATTAAGTCCGATTTGCTGGAAAATGTGCCAGCTGGGTTATTTAAAGATCGTGAGGTTATTGCAGTTGCTAATCTTCCGTATATTCCAAAACAGTTTCAGGTAGATCCATCCACCAAATATGAGCCGGATGTGGCGCTTTATGGGGGCGAGGACGGGCTTGATATTTATAAAAGATTAGTCGATCAGTTAGCGGAAATAAAGCCACGTGCCATATTTTTTGAATTATTTGAGGAGCAGATTGCGATTTTGGCGTCCAGGATGCCGGGTTATGAGCTTAAATATGCCAAAGACATGACAGGGGAGGCGAGAGTTATGATGATGGAGAGAAATAATTAACATTTTTCATTTATCATTTTTCATTTGCTGATGGCAAAAAATGTTAAATGTTAAATCTCAAGTGATAAATCTATTTCACCTTGATAGGTTGATTTTTTATGGTGAAATAGTATCCTTCACCATTGCGTTTTTGGCTTATTTTTGCTATAATATAAGGATTTAAAACTCAAAACGATGAAATTAAAAATAAAAACATTAGCAGTTGTCCTACTACTTGCTTTACAATCAGTAATTGTTCCGGCTGCGATGGCCGGCTTTCTGCCGGTTGCGGCGTATGGAACCGATACCATTGCCGGTTATGCAGCAAAGCTTAGTACTTCACTTATTACTCCTGGTCGGAGTGTACGATTTGTTGTTGAAAAGGCGGATGGTTCAGTTCTTCAGGTCGACGGGGAAGCGGATCTTGAGGGAATCGCTGAAGCGGATTTATACGGTTATCAAACTAAGGTCGCAGGTCAATACAGAGTTGCTGTGGTTTACCCAGGGTCCTCTGATTCCTCTCCGCAAAGCTCGTTCACCGTTTATGCAGATCAGGTTTCCACAACCCAATCAATTATTACAAGTACAGACCAGATGATAACTGCTGATGGTGATGAGAAGACTTTTGTAACGGTTACGCTTTATGATGCTTACAGAAATCCAATTAAAAATCATCATGTACAGCTCATATCCAGTCGATCAAAAGATAAGATTACACCTTTGAGCGATGGAGTTACAGATAGTAGTGGTCGTGCTAACTTTAAGGTGACATCTGAATATGATGGCGTATCTGTTTTTACTGCAATGGATGCAACTGTGAATAAAGTGCTTTCAGATCGTGAGGAAATAGTGTTTTTTGCTCCGATAGAAACAGCTTATGGTGGTTCAAATATTTTCTCTGCCAACCTTTTTACCGCTGATATTGGGCAAGGTGAGAGCAGTGAAGTTCTTCCTGGGCCGGTTGATTCTTTTGATATTGAAGACCTGCCTTCATCTGTAAAAGTTAATACAGATCAAACCATTACAGTTATCGCTCGTGATAAAGACGGGAACACGGCAAAAAACTATACCGGTACAATTCTCTTTTCTACACCGGATGATGAGCATGCGATTTTGCCTAATAACGGAGAATATACATTTAAAGAAACCGATCAGGGTGAATTTACGTTTAATTTAGCTTTGCGTTTTACCCAGATAGGAGATCAGGTTATTCAGGTCTTTGATAAAAATAATTGGCAGATTTCCGGTGAACGTGAGCTTGAGGTTGTTCCAGCACAAGCTGTGGTAACGCCTGATGTTTCATCTACTCTTTCGATCAAGTCGCCTGTAGATGGTGCAGAACTTGGCAGCACTCTTGTGGTTATTAGTGGCCAGGGTGATCCAAATATTAATTTGAAAGTTTTTGATAACGATGTGAAAATTGGTGAATCAGAAACCGATAGCGATGGATTTTTCAGCTATCAGGCGCAGAATCTGACAAGCGGTTCACATACGTTTTATGTGATGTCTGATAGTGGGTATGTATCCCGTTCAATAACTATTCAGGTAGATACAATACCTCCGGTTTTAAATTATTTTGATATTTCCCCGGATGGCATTGTTGCCCCTGGGACAGCTTTAACAATTACCGCCCAGTCCGAACCTAATTTGGAAGAGGTGAAGATCCGCATACAAGGCGCTCTAGAGGTATTGCCTCAATCCGGCAGCCAACCTGGTACTTATACAGCTACAGTTACGGCTCCTGTTATTGATGGATCTTATTCTATCGATGTGATTTTGATTGATAGTTTAGCCAATAAATCCGAGTTACTTAATCAAACAGTGGTTCAAGTGGCAACTGAAGAAGATGTCTTGCCTCCGACTGTATCCGGCGTAAGCGGCGCACCAGGTGATTCATCAGTAATACTTACATGGCATGAAGTAACCGGCCATGAAACTGCTATTCAGAATTACCGCATTTATTTTGGCAATAAATATGATGAATTAAGTCAGGTAGTTGAAACTACTGGTGCTGTAACATCTTACACTCTCGAGAACTTAGTAAATAATACTCAGTATTTCTTTGCAGTTACCGCAGTTGATTCAAAAGGACTGGAAAGTGAAGATAAGAGCACAATTATTGCTGTTACGCCTGTATCCGATGAACCGGAAGTTACAGATGCCACTACAGAACCAACTGATGTAACGGTCGTGACTTTGCCAACAACTGCTCCGAGTTCAATTCAGGGGATAGCTTCGCAAGATTCAGTGATTCTTTCCTGGCAGGCTTCAACTGATCCAAATACTTATTTTTATAAGGTTTATTTTGGCATTCGATCTGGTCGGTATGATGATTATGCTATTACTTCCGGCAGCAGCCCATCTATCACAATTAAAGATTTAATTACCGGAATTCCATATTATTTTGCTGTGGTTGCTTTGAATATTTACGGGCAGGAAATTTCAACATTATCTCAGGAATTTGCTGTAATACCTGCTGGTATCGGTTTTCATGCAGCATCTTCAACTGATCTGCAGACCACTTATTACACAGCACCTCTTACTAACACTCAATTAACTCAAGCTCCTGAAACAGAAGGCACTGGGCCTGAGGCTGTTTGGATTGTTGTGATTTCTTTAGTTGTTGCAAATTTCCTTTATAATCATAAGAAGAGAATACTTAATTAGAAAATTCAAAATTCAAGATTAAAAAATTAATTTTGTAATTTTGTAATCTTGAATTTTGTAATAAACAAATGGTTAATCCAATCAGCTACATCATAAAAGACGTCAGACGAATTCCGTTAGGGGTGAAGTTGGTTGTTTTTGTGATTGTTTTAAGGACTATAGGATGGGGATTCGTTGATCCTTATTATTCTATATTTATCGAAAATTTTAGTCAGAATTACACAGTTGTGGGGCTTTTTATGGCAATACTAAATATGGTTTCACTTTTTATGCTTATTCCTCTTATGAGGCTTACGGACAGGGTAAAAGATGCCCGTATTATGGAGGATGGAGAAATACTGTATTTTGCAGCAATGCTTCTTTATGTTTTTGCGGGAATGACACAAAATGTAATATTTCTTATTATTGCCCTTTTTGTGAACGGAATAGCTCATCCGCTTTTAATTGTGGGTGCAGAATCGTATATCAGAAAGCACAGTCATGGGGGCAGTGCACGGTCTTTTGGTTTTTATACTGCCCTGGGTCATTTCGGGTGGATTTTTGGTATGTTTATGGCTGCCTTTCTGATTCCGTACTACACTTTTAACACCATGTTCCTCTTTGTTCTTCCCGGAATTTTGATTAGCTTTTTTATTCTTCCAAAAATTCGTGAGAGGGGAATTACATCTCTAATTCGCGGTTTTAAAAAATACTTCCATCGCACTCAGGATTTTAAAGATATATTATATGATTTAAAGGGTATTGATAAAAAAATGATTTTCTTTTTAATACTTGCGCTGTTTGATGGAATGATAATGATGTTTACTTATGTTTTTATTCCATTGTTTGCCCTGGTAATTAATTTGAGCTTATCTAAAATTGCCTTGCTTATGGCAGTTATGTATCTGCCTTTTATTTTTAGTTTTTTCTTTTCCGAAGTATCTGACAGACTTAGCAAGATGAATGTTATTGCAGTCGGGCTTTTTATTGGTGCGGTCTCATTTGTTTTACTTACCTTTATTGTGCATCAGCTTTGGGTTGTAGTTCTTGCTTCCATGACTTCACTATCTCTGGCTATTATCAGGCCTGCGTATAATGGAATGATTACCCACTTATCTCCTCGCCGAATGCTTGGTGAAATTACGGGTTTAAATAATTTATTTGTCAGAATAGGATATATTATTGGTCCTATTTTCTCTGGAATTATCGCGGATCTTTACAGTATTCAGGTTGCATTTTTCTTAGTTGCGATTGTTGCTTTTGGATTGGGAGCTATAACCTTGCTTCTTAAGGCTCACGATCAACTTGCGGCTTGAAAATTTGAAAACTTGAAAATTTAAAAATTAGTTTTCAGATTTTCAATTTTTCAAACCTGTAGTATCATAATCACGAAAACAAAAAGTGAAAAAAACACCAAAAATATTCACCATCGGCGGGGCAACCTTTGATATTTTTATTAAGGCAGCTGATCAGGCGATTATGAGGCTTTCTACGCCGGATAAACGCGATGAGTGGCTTTGTTTGCGTTATGGCGGGAAAGTTAAAGTTGAAGAAATTATAGAAACTTTTGGAGGAGGTGCAACAAATACAAGCGTTGCTTTCTCGCGAATGGGTTTTGATGCCAATTTTGTTGGCAAAATAGGTTCTGAATATGGTGAAAAAGTAATTAATAATTTAGAAAAAGAAGGTGTTTGTACAGATTTTGTCAAAAAAACCTCGCGAGACAAGACTGCTTTTTCGACAATAATTAATACCTTTGAAGGCGATCGCACTGTACTTGCTTATGCGGGAGCTAATAAATATTTTAATGTGAAGGATTTGCCAGTAAAAGAGCTTGAGAAAGCGGACTTCCTATTCCTAAACCATTTAACTGAGAAAAACAGCAAAATTCCTAAGGTTTTGCTTTCAATTTTAAAGAAAAATCCTAATATTAAGCTAGCTTGGAATCCAGGATATGAGCAATTGGCTCAAGGGGTAAAGAAATGGAAAGGCTTACTTGAAAGAACCGAAATTCTTTTTGTTAACAAAGAAGAGGCTTCACTTTTTACTAAAACCCATTATCAGCTTGCTGGAATAAAAAAAGACGATCCCAGGTATCATGTACATGTTGCCAGTAAATTTTTACCTCCTTATGCGGATGATGTAAGTGAGATAATGCTTGAGTTCTTTAAGTATGGCGTAAAGAATGTTGTTATCACTGATGGTAAAAATGGTGCTCAGGTAAGTGATGGAGAGCGGATTTATTTTTGTCCTGTGCTTTCCCATAAACGTACCGATACACTTGGAGCAGGAGATTCTTTTGCAAGCGGCTTTACATCAGCAAAAATTTTAGGTTATAATTTGAAAGACGCTCTGATATATGGTACACTCAACGCGAATTCTGTTGTTAATCAGTTTGGTGCTCAGGCAGGTTTGCTTACAAGAGCTGAAATGGATAAAAAGTTTAAGTCCCAAAAGATTTGTGTAACTAGCGCTAAGTTAACAAGTTAACATAAAAAATAAAAATAAAAATTATTAACCTATAACACAAAAATAAAAATGGCCGATGATAAATTAAATAAAGCACATGAAGCTCTCGAAACAGCTGAGGCGGCTTTAAAATTGGCAAAACAACTTATTAGTGAGGTTGGTGATCTTCCAATGACCTCTAAAGGTGATACAAGGGCTTATGTAGATAAGGCTGCTATTTTAACAAAATCTGGTGATGGTGAAGGACGTATTATCGAAGGTGTTTTTGATGGACAAAATATGTTGGATAAAAAAGGAACTGTTTATCCCGTTCCGGCTAATTATGCCAGTAAATCTAAGTTAGTTCCTGGAGATGTTTTGAAATTGACGGTCACGGAAGAGGGGAAATTCCTGTATAAGCAAATTGGTCCTGTTGAACGCAAATCAATTGTTGGTCCTTTGGTTTATAATGAAGGTCAATACCAGGTACTTGCCGACGGAAAGGCATATAATGTACTGCTAGCCTCTGTTACATATTTCCGTGCTGCTGTTGGAGATGAGGTGTCTTTGATTATTCCAATGGAGGATAAAGATG
This sequence comes from Patescibacteria group bacterium, assembly GCA_018813295.1. Lineage (GTDB taxonomy): Bacteria > Patescibacteriota > Gracilibacteria > UM-FILTER-43-11 > UM-FILTER-43-11 > JAHJBZ01. The sequence goes on from JAHJBZ010000076.1 coordinate 24,858, forward strand.
CAGATTGGGGTGCTATTGAAGCGGTGCTTCCTAAATTTGGAGAAGTGGACGAAGAAAAGATAACTAAGAAAATGAAGGATGAGTTGGATATTGAAGAAGAGCTAGATATTTAATTACAAAATTAAAAATTACAAAATTACAAAATTAATTGGTATTTTTTGCTGTAGAGACGTTGCAATGCAACGTCTCTACAATGTACAATAATTTTGTAATTTTTAATTTTGTAATTTTGTAATATGGGTTCAACAATTAAAAAAATTCATGCGCGTGAGGTGCTTGATTCACGTGGCAATCCAACGGTAGAGGTCGAGGTGGCTACCGATACTTTTTTTGCATCTGCCATTGTTCCTAGTGGTGCTTCAACAGGTGTCCATGAGGCCGTAGAACTTCGTGATGGTGATAAAGGGCGTTTTGAGGGCAAAGGTGTTCTTAAAGCTGTTCAAAACGTTAATACTATCCTCACCAAAGAATTTATGGATGCTGAGGTGCGCAATCAACGTCAAATCGATCAGCGCATGATAGATATAGATGGCACATCTAATAAGAGTAAGTTGGGTGCTAATGCAATTCTTGGATTTTCTTTAGCAGTTTCCAGGGTGGCGGCTCAAGTTGAAGGTCTTCCATATTTTCAGTATTTAGGGAATTTAGGAAATAAAGGGCCATCTAGTTTAATGCCTACCCCTATGATGAATGTACTCAATGGCGGTAAGCACGCTCTTCGCTCAACAGATTTACAGGAGTTTATGATTATGCCTGTTGGTGCACCGAGCTATAAAGAAGCACTTAGATACGGCGCTGAAACATTTCACGCTCTTAAAAAAATTATCAATTCACGTGGTTTTTCCACAGCAGTAGGGGATGAAGGTGGTTTTGCACCCAGCTTAGATAAAAATGAGGATGCACTTAAATTGATTGTAGAAGCTATTGAAAAAGCAGGATATAAACCAGGAGAAGATATCGCTATAGCTATGGATCCTGCTGCTTCTGAATTTTTTGAAGATGGGAAATACCAATTAAGAACCGAAGGTAGGGCATTAAGCTCAGAGGAAATGGTGGATTTTTATGATGATCTGGTATCTAGGTATCCAATTGTTTCAATTGAAGATGGGCTTGCGGAAGATGATTGGGATGGTTTTAAGCTGATGACTGAACGTATGGGTGACCGTGTACAAATTGTTGGTGATGATTTATTGGTAACCAATACTGAGCGGCTTAAAAAGGCAATTGATGGAAAAAATTGTAATTCGATTTTGATAAAGCTTAATCAGATCGGAACATTAACCGAAACTATTGATGCTATTAATATGGCACATGATGCCGGCTTTACGGCTGTTGTTTCGCATCGCAGCGGAGAGACCGAAGACACCACAATTTCCGATTTAGTTGTTGGTATGGCTACCGGGCAAATTAAAACCGGTTCATTGTGCCGCAGTGAGAGAATTTGTAAATACAATCAGCTTTTACGGATTGAGGAAGCTCTTGAGGGTGCGAAATATCAAGGAAGTATCGTATAGGTGGACTTATTGTTGGACTAATCGATAAGTCCACCAAATAGTTCCTCAATTAGTTCTACTATCAGTTCTCCCATTAGTTATTAGGTAATAATTTCCTGGTTTGTGGAGTACAAAAAAATTGATTATTAGCGTTTTTGTTGGTACGCTGATGAGGATTTTTAGAGGCTTTACTTCTTAAATTTAAGATCATGAAATTTAAAAATATTATTTCTTTAAAAGTATTTGTCCTTTTGGGCATTTCTCTTTCACTTCTTACTTCTTGTGGGGTTAAAGAATCTCCAGAACAAGTAATTGAAAATTTTAAACAACAAATTTCTGAAGTTCAGTCAGCTGTTATAACCTCTGAGGTTGTTATGACTGGAGTTGATGACGAAGATTCCGTTGATTTTACCGCTGACATCGATTTTCAATTTGATCGCAGTGATGAGACTAATCGTAAGTCTGATATAAATGTTGTTATGGGTGGTATGATGACAGCAGCTGATAAAGTTTTAGAGGGTGATCTTGATTTTAACATACGCACTCTTGGTGAAAATTATTATGTTCAGCTGAATGAACTTGAGTCTAGTGATGAAACTATACAAAGTATTCAACCGTTCTTGGCTATTTATATTGGTAAATGGCTTCATATAGCGGATGATTTTATTCCGGAAAATATTCGTGAGCTTCAGCAAAAGAGCGAGGAGACACTTACAAAAGAAGCTCAGGTAAAGGAATTGTTTATAACAACTAATTTGTTTGATGTTACCAAAGATTACGGGGTGGAAACTATTAACGGTAAGAAGGTGTATCACTTTGGGGTACAATTTAATGAAGCTGGTATTCAGGATTATATACGCAAAGCTGCAGTTATTGATGGTCGTGAATTAACCGAGGCAGAAGTTGCGGAGGCTTCAAAAATTGCTTCTTATATCACTGATGCCCAGCTTTGGATTGGCACCAAAGATTATTATTTATACAAAGCATCTGCTTCTATGACTGGCGGCGCTATTCAAAGCAATGTTGATATGAACATTGATATTGTTATCGAAGCTGCAAATTATAATAAGTCTATTAACATCGAAGCCCCGGAAGATGCTCAGGAATTTAATCCATTGGAACTTCTTATGGGTTTTAGTACAGCCACCATGGATATGAATGATGGTTTGGTGGAGGATGACCTTGGTGAGGTTGTTGAATAATTCGAATTGTGGCTCGAATAGTTGCTCGAATTGTGGTCCATCCGCCGCGGCGGACCACAATTCGAGCCACAGCGAAGCACGAGCCACAATCCGAGCCACAATCGGAAAATTTTATGAATCTTGAATCGCAAATTCAGAGGGCTAACCTGGCAGCACGCAAGTTAGCAATGCTTTCAGCTGAAGAGAAAAACAAAGCTCTTAAACGTATTTCAGAGTTGGTTTTAGCTGAAAGGGATTTGATATTGGCTGAAAATGCGAAGGATATGGAAGAAGGTGAGAAAAATAATCTTGGATCTAAATTAGATCGTTTGCTTCTTACAGAAGATCGTCTTAGGGGGATTTCTGATGACACTTTAAACGTTGCGAGCCTTCCTGATAGCGTTGGGCAGGTTATTGATGAAACAGAACGCCCTAACGGCCTTAAAATCAGTCGTGTGCGTGTTCCAATCGGTGTTATTGGAATAATCTACGAAGCCCGCCCAAATGTAACTGTAGATGCGGCCGTGCTTTGTTTAAAATCTGGTAATGCTGTTATTTTAAAAGGCGGTAGTGACGCCATAAACTCCAACCGCATTCTTGCCAAACTCATTCGCCAGGCACTTGAGGAAACCGGCCTGGACCCCGAAGCAGTTCAGTTTATCGATTCAACTGATCGCGAGACTACGGTTGAACTCCTAAAAACAAAAGAGGGGATTGATTGTATTATTCCTCGCGGTGGTAAGGGACTTATTGATTTTGTTAAAGAGACATCCTCAATCCCCGTAATTGAAACAGGCGCAAGCGTGGTGCATGTTTATGTGGATAAGGCTGTGGACATTCAAAAAGCAGTTGATATCACCGTGAACGCCAAAACCCGCCGTGTTTCTATTTGTAATACGTTAGATGTTCTTTTGGTACATAAAGATATCGCATCTGAATTTCTGCCACAGCTTGCTGACGCACTTACAAAAAGAGCGGAGGAAGAAGGTCAGGAGCTTGTTGAAATTCATGCGGACGAACAAATTCAAAATTTGCTTAATCCTTATTCCTTAATCCTTAATGCTGCAGATAAAGATTTTGACACCGAATTCCTCGACTACAAAATGTCTATCAAAACCGTTGGCAGCTTAGATGAGGCCTTGGATCATATTGCTGAGCACAGCCTTAAACATTCTGAATCCATTGTGACGGAAGACAAAGAAGCTGCTGAAAAATTCTTAAAATCCGTTGATGCTGCTTGTGTTTACCATAACGCTTCCACACAGTTTTCCGACGGTGCGCAGTTTGGCCTTGGTGCAGAGATCGGCATTTCAACTCAAAAACTCCACGTCCGCGGCCCGTTTGCACTTGAGGGTCTTACTACGTTTAAGTGGGTGATAAGAGGTGATGGGCAGGTGCGGGATTAAATTGTCTGAACCTTGATTTTCTTGATTAAAGGATTTTTATGATTATCGTAGAGACGCGCCATGGCGCGTCTCTACGGTGTTTGTGTATAAAAAAATCATGTTCACCATTTAATCATAAGAAATCATGGTTCAGACAACAGATGCAGTAAAATTACAAAATTAATTGGTTTTTTTGTCGTAGAGACGTTGCAATGCAACGTCTCTACGGGGTAATATAATTTTGTAATAAATAATAATTAATTTTGTAATAAGAAAGCATGCCCGAATACCTTGAATTTTCCAAGATGACCGATGAGGAGGTCAAAAAGGTTTTAAAAGATAATAAAATCGGCCTTACGGTTCCGGAGGCCAGGAAGATTGAAACAGATATTTTAGGACGTCCTCCAACGCTTACCGAAGCGGTAATTTGGGGTATTCAGGGGTCTGAGCATAGTTCTTACAGAAGTTCAAAACCATTTTTAAAACAGCTTCCGACAAAAGCACCGAATGTAATTCTGGGGCCTGTTGAGGATGCCGGAGTTGTGGAGATTGCCCGTGACGGAGATGATCGTTGGGGACTTGTGATGTCGCATGAAAGCCACAACCACCCAAGCCAGATCGTGCCGTATGAGGGCGCTGCAACCGGTATCGGCGGTAATGTCCGCGATGTGTGCTGTATGGGCGCGCGCGTAGTTGGAACCATGGATCCGCTTAGAATGGGAAATCTGGAGGTAAATGAATGCCGTGTGATTACAAATGAAGTGGTTCGCGGGATTGCCGGTTATGGCAATCCAATCGGCGTGCCGAATTTGGGTGGGGATATTATTTTCAGCGATGCATTTAATGATAATTGTCTGGTTAATGTTCTTACCTTTGGAATAGTTAAGGAAAGCGAGATTATTCATTCTTATGTGCCGGAGGAAGCTGCTGATGTCGGTTACGATATTATAATTGTCGGCAAACCAACCGATAACAGCGGTATGGGCGGTGCCGCTTTTGCCAGTCTTGAATTGGATGAGAAGGATAAAGAGGCAAATAAGGGTGCTGTACAAGAGCCGAATCCATTCCTCAAACGCCATTTACTTGCGAGTACTTATGATCTCTATGATCGCCTTAAAAAGATGGGCAAGCTCGATAAAGTCGGTTTTAAAGACCATGGTGCCGGAGGCAATGTTTGTTCCACGGTTGAACAGGTTGTTGATAGGGGTTTTGGTGCTGAGATTGATGTAGAAAAAATTCATGTGGATATGGAAAACCTCCATCCTAGTATTATTGCCGCCAGTGAAACCCAGGAACGTTTTGCATGGACATGCCATCCGGAGCTAACCCAAATGATTCTGGATCACTACAACGTTAAGTGGGAGCTTGGAAAGGTTGCCAAAAATGCAAAGGCTTCACTTGTCGGAAAAGTAAAACCCGGTGGCCAGTACGTGCTCTGGTATAAAGGCGAAAAGGTTGTCGATGCTCAGGCAAAGGATATCTGTGAAGGGCTTCAGTATAAAAGAGAGATTAAACCAAAAGACTACAGCCACTTAAAAGAGCCGGAAATTAATGAATCGGATTTGGATTACAATCAGCTGGCTCTTGATATACTTTCCGCGAGGAATGTCTGCAGTAAGCATTCCGTTTACAATAAATACGACAAAAACGTTCAGGGTAACTCTATTATCGAAGCAGGGGAGGCGGATGCCGGAGTTATTGCTCCGCTTCTTGAAAAAGAAGGAGTAAGCCCTAAAGTTCAAAAGACCGGTGTAGCCGTTGCCGCTGATGGCATTACTCGTTATTCAAAAATTTCCCCATACTGGCAAGGTGCAAATGCAGTTGTGGAATCCATGAGAAATGTTGCTTGCGTGGGTGCAACTCCACAAGCTCTTACCGATTGTTTAAATTACAATAATCCAGAAGTCCCAGAGCTTATGTGGGAATTTACGGAGGGTGTACGCGGTATTGCGGAGGCCTGCAGAGCAATTCCATTAAAAGAATATCCAGATAGCCCAACACCAATTATCTCCGGTAATGTTAGTTTGTATAATCAAATTGATGCTACAGCTGTTGTTGGTTGTGCCGGGGTAATCAAAGACTTCAACAAAGCTATTACCCCTCAATTAAAAGGGGAGGGGAATCAGATCTTTTTACTCGGTGACAGAAAAGATGAACTTGGCGGTAGCGAGTTCTATCATTTGCTCGGGCATTTAGGCGCTAACGTACCGCAAGCTGACTTTGAGCAAGCAAAGAATGAGATTTATACAGTAATCGATGCAATTGATTCAGGGCTTCTTGAGTCCTGTCACGATATTTCTGAGGGCGGTTTACTTGTTACTCTTGCCGAGATGACCATGCCGCATCCAAGATTTGGAGGTGGGGAGCTAGGGCTTGATATTGATCTATCCGAAACAGGAAAAGATCTGAAAACCTATCAAAAGGCATTTGCGGAAACCGGTGGATTCGCAGTTGAGGTCAAACCTGAAAATGTTGATAAATTTAAGGAAATCTGCGAGAATTACAACCTCACTCCAATTAACTTGGGCACTGTAATTGCTGATTCTACTTTTACCGTGAAGGATGGTGATCAGGTTATATCCCAGCCACTCTCTAAATTACAAGATACTTGGTTGAATAGTTTGGCTAAGGAGTTAAAATAAATCGAATGGTGGCTCGAATGGTGGCTCGAATAGTAGCTCGAATGGTGGACCACAATACGAGCCACAGTGAAGCACGAGCCACAATACGAGCCACAATACGAAGCATGAAAAATCTATTCCTATTCACAGGCGATGAAACCTACCTCATCAGTTCTCAGGTCAAGGCATGGCAGGAGGCGTTTTTGGAAAAGCATGGTGATATGAATTTGGCTGTGCTGGATGGGCAGGAAATGCCGCTTAATGAGATCATGGCAGCTATAATTGCCGTTCCGTTTTTAGGAGAAAAGCGTCTTATTTTTGTTTATGGTCTGCCTGACTCCCCTAAAACCAGAAATGTTGATAAGGTTACGAAGAAGGATGAAAAAAGAGATGAAGAACTCAAAAAGCTTGAAAAGGATTTGGATGATATTCCTGATACAAGTGTGGTTGTTTTTGTTCAGCCAAACCCCGATAAACGCCGTTCATTTTATAAAAAACTATCAGCAAAAGCAGAAGTCAAAGAGTTTCCATTTATGCAGGGTAAAGCTCTCGTCGGCTGGCTGCAAAACGAAGTTAAAAAGAAAGGTTCTACAATTGATTACGATACATCTGAATATCTGATTTCCTTAACTGGTCAGAATTTGTGGAGACTTGCTCAGGAAACTTCTAAAATAACCAGCCATAGCCCGGAAAGGCCTATTACAAGAGATATTATCGACCACCTTGTTATACCAACACTCGAAGCTAACGTCTTCCATTTTACCGATGCCTTGGGTGCCAAAGATCATAAAAGGGCTATCCAGAAACTCCATCTTACAATGGCTGCCGGCGATAACCTACGCCCTGTTTTTTACATGATCGTTCGCCAGTTCCGCTTACTTCTTCAGGCAAGCGATCATGCGGCTAAGAATCCTAAAATCAATCCAACATCATTTGCTGCCACTCTAAAACTCCACCCCTTTGTAGCTCGCAATACCTTGGCTCAATTAAAGCATTTTAAGCAAAGTGAATTAAAAGACGCCTACAACCGGCTGCTCGAAATTGATACAGGCTTAAAAACCAGCAAGATACGTGTGACTGTGGAGGATCAGGGTGAATTAGCCTTGGCGATTGAGAGGTTTATTTTGAGGTTTTGTTGTGCGTGATTAATGTCGGTTAGAAACGAGTTAGCCAAAATACTGCCCATTTTTCTTTTTATATTAGATAAGTCTTTTAGAACATTTTTAACAATTATTAAGACAAAATACAGGTACTCTTTCATGTTTTTTAATGTAAAATGTTTTTGTAACTTACGAAGCCTATGACTAATTTTATAACAAACGATGATGCCGATGATCTTAAGAAGCGCTTAATTCAGCTCATTCAAAAGAGTGAAGAGCTAAAATTTCTTGTTGGCTTCTTCTATTTTTCTGGAATCAGAGAACTCTATGAGGGTTTAAAATCAAACCCCGATACTGCAATAAAAGTTTTAGTTGGCTTAAATGTTGATCGTCATAATTTCGGCCTTATTGAGTTTGCAGACAATGAACAATTATCAGACGAGGAAAAAACTTATAAATTTTTTGAATCAATAAAAAAATCACTAAATACCGAAAATTTTGATACTCAGGAATTTTATGAACAAGTTAAATTTTTTGTGGAGCTAATTCAAGAAGATAAGCTCATTATTCGAAAAACTTTTAATCCAAATCATGCTAAGCTATATCTTTTTCACCTTGAACAAGGGCAGGTGGGTAGGAAAAATTTATTTATTACGGGTAGCAGCAACCTTACAAAAGCTGGCCTTTCGACTCAAAATGAATTCAATGTAGAAATTGGAGATTATGGCTTTGAAGATGCCGAACAATACTTTGATGTACTATGGGCGGAAGCTGTGAAAATTACAGAATATGCTGATGTGAAAAACAAACTTATTGAAATAATCGAAAAAGACACTTTAGTTAAGGATATAACGCCATTTGAAGCGTTTTGTTTAGTTTTAAAAACTTATATAGATTCACGTGGACAAAAAGGAAGTGATGAGTCTATTAAGGGGGTGATGGAAAAGGCGGGTTATATTCCCTATCAATATCAAGTCGATGCCGTTAAACAAGCCCTGGGCATGATAGAAGACTATAATGGCGTGATTGTGGCGGATGTGGTCGGGCTTGGTAAAACAATTATAGCCTGTTCCATAGCCAGACAGCTTAAAAATCGTGGAATAGTAATTTGTCCACCAGGCCTGACTGGTGATAAGAATAAGGACTCTGGCTGGCAAAAATATATTGAAGAATTTGGTTTACACGATTGGGAAGTTTGGTCACGTGGTGATTTAAAAAATACGTTGAAATTTGTTAATAAAGCAAAAGATATTGATATTATCATTGTCGATGAGGTTCATTGGTTTAGAAATCAAGACACAGAAAATTATGAACTTTTAAAAAATATCTGCAGGGAAAAGAAGGTTATTTTATTGACCGCAACCCCATTTAACAATCGCCCAGGCGATATCCTCGCTCTTCTCAAGCTTTTTATTATCCCAAAAAAATCATCCATAACCTTGGAAAGTAATTTAGCCGATCAGTTCCAAAGCTTTAAGGGGTTATTTGACAGGCTTGGTTATATTAAAAAATATTGGGATTCTTCTGACAGTAAAAAAAGAGCCAAGGCGCAAAGCAAATATAAAGCCTTATTTGAGGAGGATAAAATAGATTTAAAAAAGGTGGCTGGCAAAGCTCGTTATCTTGCAGGCCAAATAAGAAATGTGATTGAGCCAGTAACAATTAGGCGCAATCGTTTGGATTTGCAAAATAATCCTGAATATCAAAATGAGGTAAAGGAATTATCGAATGTTGCAGATCCAATTGAATGGTTTTTTGAATTAACTAAAGAGCAATCTGAATTCTATACTGAAATAATCGAAGATTATTTTGGTGATGATGGCCGCTTTAAGGGTGCCATTTACAGGCCATTTGAATATGAAACAGGCAATAAAGAAGAGAAGAGTGAGGACGAAAATCGGCAATTTCAACAACAGCGCAACTTATTCGACTTCATGCGACGACTGATAGTGAAACGCTTTGAGAGTTCATTTGGCTCATTTGAACAAAGTATTAAGAATTTCAAAAAAATCACAAAAAAGAGCCAAGAATTCATTCATAAAACAGGAGAATATATTCTAGACCGCTCACTTTTAGAAAAAATTTATGAATTGGATGCTGATGAAATTGAAAATTCTCTTCTTGAGTATGAAGAAAGAATAAACAAGGGCGAATATCCAAAAAATCACAAACGCTATAAACTTAAAGACTTTGAGGATAAAGATGGTTTTATGGCAGCCTTGGAGTCTGATTTAGAATTATTTGATGAAATTTTAAAAAAGCTTTCTCAACTAGATTTAATAAAGAATGACCCAAAAACTGCATGTTTAATCGAAAATCTCAAAAAGGAATTTTCACAGAAGCCAAATAAGGGGGAGCCAAAGCGTAAGATAATCATCTTTACTGAATACGTTGATACAGTAATTTACCTGGAAAAAGCACTCAAAAAAGATTACGGCAGCAAAACGCTTATAGTGGATGGAAAATTATCAGCCACAAAAATAAAACAGATAGATAGGAACTTTGATGCCTCTTATGCAGAGCAAGATAATGACTTTGAGTTACTGCTGTCATCTGACAAAATCTCTGAAGGTTTCAATCTTAATAGGGCTGGAATGGTGATTAATTATGATATTCCATGGAATCCGGTACGAGTTATACAACGAGTTGGACGTATAAATCGTATTAGTAAAAAGGTTTTCGATGAGCTAAATATAGTAAATTTTTTCCCAACCGAAAAAGGTGCAACATTGGTACAGTCGCGCGAAATAGCTACTAATAAGATGTTTCTTATTCATACTGCACTTGGCGAAGATGCAAAGATTTTTGATATAGATGAGGAGCCAAGCCCATCAGGTTTGTACAATCGTGTTAATCAGAATCCTGACAAACAAGAGGAGGAAAGTTTTTATACAAAAGCGTTAAAAAAGTTTTTAAAAATTAAGAAGGATAATCCTGAACTTATTGAAAATTTAAAAACTTATCCACCTCGCATTAAAGTTGCTAAACATGGAGCCGAAAATGAACTCTTGGTATTCTTTAAAAAGGGGCGCTTGTATGTAAGTGGTGCCCAAACAGATACGGAAAAAACCGAGCCATTCCAAACGACATTTGAAGATGTTTTTGATCGAGTTACCTGCGCCCCAAAAGAAAAAGCGCTTAATTGGAATAATGAGTCATTTTGGCAAACCTATAAGGCAATTCAGATTTTTCGTGATTATCGCCTTGGGCCAACAAATGAACAAAGCCTGGAAATGAGGGCTCAGAACAATCTTGACTATCTGATTCGCAGTACTAACGAAAAATTAATGCCCCACAAGGATTTTCTTCGAACCCTTAAGGAAGATGTTTTAGGTTATGGTACTTTGGCAGATTACACATTACGTCGAATTGCCAATTTTAAAGAAAATGATGCCAAAGATATTCAGGCTTTAAAAGGTGAAATTGGTGAAGATTATCTACTCAAAGAAAAAGATCGGCAAAAAGACCAAAAAAAAGAAATCATTATAGCTATTGAGAATAAAAAAATATGAGTGAAGCAAGACAAATAATAGATACTATAATCAATAACTTTTCTCCTGATAAATTCAGTCGTTTTTTTCGTGAAAAAAGTCGTCAATTCAATGCGAATGAAGAAAATTATTCGCGTTATAACGATGATGATTTCAAAAACGGTATAAAAATTGGTGAAATTAATTTTCAAGATAATGAAAGCTTGATTGCTTGTGCATTTGAAGTAAAAAAGCCACTTGCTGAACGTACCGGGAAAAAAGCGCAGTACGAAAAGGCTAAAAGTATTTTAAAGTCTGCCGAAAACCAACGATATTCTGCTGGTATTTTTATTTTTTACGATCCAAATGGCAATTTTCGCTTCTCATTAGTATATCCAGAAGCTATTGGCACCAAAAAACAATGGAGTAATTTTCGTCGATTAACCTATTTTGTGAGTAAAGATTTTACTAATAAAACATTTAAAAAACGTATTGGAGATGGAGATTTTTCAACACTAGTCAAAATTAAAGATGCATTTTCGGTTGAAAAAGTTACCAAGGAATTTTATGAAGACATTGCCAATTGGTATTTTTGGGCAGTTGAACATTGCCAATTCCCCAAAGACGCAGAAGCGGCCGATAACGGCAGAAATATTGCGGTAATACGCCTTATAACCCGCATAATATTTATCTGGTTTATGCGAGAGAGAGGCTTGGTGAGCAAGGAACTATTTGTAAAAGGGAATATAAGTGAAATTTTAAATAAATTAGAAAGCGAAGAATCAACTTATTATAAGGCAATTTTACAAAACCTTTTCTTTGCTACACTCAGCACAAAAAAAGAAGAGCGACAATTTAGTAGCGAAATACGAGGGCACAAAGGTTACAATCCTGATTTTGGCAATCAATATGTTTTTCGCTATCAAGAGGCTTTTAAGGAGCCAGAAAAAATAAAAGAATACTTCGGTAGCATTCCGTTTTTAAATGGAGGACTTTTTGAATGCCTAGATGACAAGCCAAATGGAATTATTATAGACGGATTCTCCCGTGTTAAAAAAAATCAGCCAATCATCCCCAATTTTCTATTTTTTAGCGCCGAAAAGAAGGCTGATTTGAACACAGCTTACGGCACCAAAAACAAAACCTACAAAGTACGTGGGCTTTTGGATATTTTGTCTTCTTTCAATTTTACCATAGATGAAAACTCACCTGATGATGCTGACATAGCCCTTGATCCTGAGCTTTTAGGCCGAGTTTTTGAAAACCTGCTTGCCAGTTTTAATCCGGAAACCTCTACCACCGCTCGCAAGGCTACCGGTAGCTATTACACGCCAAGGGAAATTGTCGACTATATGGTAGGAGAATCTTTGAAATCGTATTTCAAAACCCACCTTGAAGAATTAGGCAATATCGACGAAAAGTTAAATAATTTATTGTCCAATGCCAACGATAAAAATCCTTTTAGTGCGAATGACTCCAAAAAGCTCGTAAAATTAATCGAAAATGTAAAAATAGTCGATCCTGCAGTCGGCTCAGGAGCTTTTCCCATGGGAGCACTGAATAAACTGGTTTTTATACTGAATAAGGTAGACCCAGGCAATGAACTGTGGAAGCAAGCTCAAATAGAAGCCGCTGACACAATACCCGACCCAAGTGTACGACGGGAAGCCAAGGCAAAGATCGCAGAATTTTTTCGCAATAAAAATGCCAACTATGGACGAAAGCTTTTCTTAATCCAAAGATGTATTTATGGTGTGGATATTCAACTAACCGCTGTAGAAATCACAAAATTACGCTTTTTTATATCTCTTTTAGTGGACGAGGAAATTGATATAAAAAAAGGAAACTCGGGTATTGAGCCATTACCAAACCTAGACTTTAAGATCATGCAGGGCAATAGCCTTATTGAGCTGCTTGCCCCTGATCTACTAGCTAAAAATACAGACAGCGAACGTAGCAAACTCATCGATGAACTTAACGTGTGCAAAGACGATTTTCTATCTATTTCCGATCCTATAGTGAAGAAAAAATGCAAAGAGCGAATACTGGAACTAGTGAGAACAATTGTTAATTATGACAAAGAGAAAGAGAAAAAGGAGCTAGAACGAAAATTAGGCTTTTTTAATGAGAAACAAAAGCTGTTCGATATGGCGGGTGACAATCTCGACCTAGACGACGCAGTCACAAAGCAGAAGGCAAAAATTTCTGCAGAGCTGAAGCAATTGGAAAAAACACAAGCCCTTTCACCAAAAGATCATTTCGAATGGCACCTACATTTTAATGAAGTATTTGAAAGCGAAGGTTTTGATATTGTAATAGGTAATCCGCCTTATGTAAGCGTTAAGGCAATTTCCGTAAAAGAAAAAAAGGTTTTATGTAGTTCGTTTGTAACTGGTGAAGGTCGTTTTAATTTATTTACTTTATTTATAGAAAGGGGGTATTTATTGCTTAGGGGTGCAGGAACTTTGACTTTTATTATCCCCGAAGGTATTTATTCAAATATCGAATATAGACATACACGTAAATTATTACTTGAAAAAACAAAAATAAACAGATTGTGCCTATTCAGTTCCAGAGTTTTTGAGGCATCTGTTGACACAACAGTACTTAGTTTTTTAAAAATTCTTAAAAAGAATAAAAATATACCAATTGACAAAGATATTCAAGAAACAGAATTAGTCCTATCGCAAGAAAAAATATCAAAATATCCATTTAATATATTCCCCACCAAGTTAAAAAAAGAAACTACAAGGCTAATTGATGATGCCATCTTAAGTGATGATTATGACAGAATTTTAGATTGCCTTGAGATTCAACAAGGCATAATTTACTCAGGTCAAAAAAAAGAGGATGTATTTTCAAATAAAATCATCAACAAAACTTATAAAAAATGTTTGGATGGCAGGGATATTCTTAAGTGGTTTATTAATTGGGACGCAAAAATAGAAAACAAATATATTTCCTATACTACACAATTGCATAGAGCGCGCGAGGAAAGATTATATTTAGCTAACAAAAAGATATTGATACCAAGAAGAGCTACAACTATCTATGGCACAATTGATGATATGCAATTTTATGTTTTAAATACTGCATATATTTGTTTGAACAAAAATGAAAAAGATTACTATATTGAATACCTATTGGCACTACTAAACTCAAGCTATATAAATTTTATATATAATCAATTATTTTTTGGATGGCAAATTACGATACCCGCATTAGAAATACTTCCAGTTAAAAAAATTAACAAAGCAAATCAAGAAGATTTTAAAGTTATCGTAGAGAAAATTATTTTAGCTAAAAAACAAAATATTAAAGTTGATATAAGTACTTTTGAAAAGCAAATTGATCAAATGGTTTATAAACTCTACGAGCTGACACCGGAAGAAATTCAAATAGTTGAAAAATCATTACCTAAATAGTAAAATTCATCCCCATGCAAAGATATAATTTTAATGACATCTTTAGGGAGAATGCAGATGGCACTCTCACACCCAAGAGAACCATACAACTTGGTGCAGCAACCCTTGGATCAAGTGTCACTTTTGGGCAGGGGGTATCTTTCGGAGGAGTTAATATTTTTCAATTCAAGGGGGCAGACATTGCCGGTGAAGAAGATAGTGGTGTTCTGGTAATAAAAGGATTTTATCAATAATAACTTATGAAGGATAAATTTATATCACTAGAAGAGGCCCAGAAAAATCAATCAGGAAATATTCCTGAACTTGATGACATGAATTCCCGTATAAAAGATCTGGAAAAAAAGATTAGCAATATTGAAAAGGGGGCAGAAAGGGCGCACGAACAGAATAGATCATCTTCAAATTTTATAATGTGGATAGTCGGAGCCATTGCGCTAGGCTTCCTTGTAATAATTACTCAGGTTTCCCTAGACTATTTTAAAAACAATCAAGAAAGATATGAGAAATTTATAAATAAAACGGAGGAAATAAGATCGGATTATTATTCAAAAAAAGAACTAGATTCCGCATTGAATGAAACTAAAAATACTGCAGAAATTTTGAATTGTATTAAGACGAAAGGGTATTTTTCAATGAAATGTTTTTAATAGATTGATAGCTACATCATGTCTCAATACTACAACAGCCAGCGTAGCCGCAATATCTACAATCCAAACTCAAAAGAGCCGTTCAAGCTCAGCCGATCCAAGATAGAAAATTTCATGAACTGCCCACGATGTTTTTACATCGATCGCCGACTGGGTGTCGGGCAACCGCCGGGCTATCCGTTTAATTTAAATTCCGCAGTCGACAAACTCCTTAAGAAAGAATTCGATAAACACCGCACTGCAGGCACTCCACACCCTATAATGGTGGCAAATAACATTGATGCTGTACCTTTTGTACACGAGATGATGGACGAGTGGCGGGAAAATTTTAAGGGTGTACAGTTTTTACATGAGCCCACTAATCTGCACATTACAGGCGCAGTGGATGATGTTTGGGTAAAACCGGACGGAGAACTGATCGTGGTCGACTACAAAGCCACCAGTAAGGCCGAGGAGATCACAGGACTCGATAAAGACTGGCAGATCGGTTACAAGCGCCAATCCGAAATTTATGAGTGGCTTTTGCGCATGAACGGTTTTAAAGTCAACGACACCGCCTATTTTGTTTATGCTAACGGTGACACGGAAAAAGGGGGTTTTGATAATAAGCTCGAGTTCGACACCCGCTTAATCCCCTACACCGGCAATGCCGACTGGGTGGAACCGGCTCTTTTTGAAATCAAAAAATGCCTGGATTCGGATAAATTACCAGAGAGCGGAGATGATTGTGATTTTTGTTTGTATCGGGAATCGGTAGGAAGCGCAACTCAAGGCTTTGCGTCATAAAATTGACTTTAGGCTGATTCTGTGCTAAAATTCCCGAGCCTTTTTCGATAAGATTAAGGTATCTCCTTAGGTAGGCTTGAAGCATGAATACATGCAAAAAGCTAAACGCCATAAGGGGGCCGCCATCTGTCGGTCGGAGGAACCAATATTTTCGAAAGAAAATAGAAGTCACCCTCTATCAGAAGGAATGTCATCAAAACTTTCCGAAACTTGGAGGTTGGGGCGAAGGGAAACTTTTACCCCACCTCCACGCCCCAGCGGAAGGGAAACCAGCCGCCGAGGGGAAAAGAAAAGAAAACATTCCGCAAACGGAGGCAAGCCTATTTTAAAAAAAGGGCTTGCTTTCCCGAGCCTTAAACCAGAACTCAAATGCCAATAATCGATCAATTAATAAATCAGGATTTATTAACGAAGCACTGGAACAAAATCTACGCCCAAAAATCAGAAGAAAAACGCTGGACATCAAGGGGAATAGACGACATCTCATTGAAAGATTTCGTGAAAAAAGAAGATGAAAATCTTAATATACTATTCGTTTCACTTGAAAAGCGGCTTTTTAGTTTTAGCCCTGCCAAAATTGTTAGAATTGAAAAACCAGATGGTGACGATAGATTTTTAGCTGTTCCGACTGTAAGAGATCGCATTGTCCACAGTGCGATACTAGAGATCCTAACAAGTATCTTTTATCCGCACATTAATACAGGCGTAAGTTATTGCGGTGTTAAACAGCAATTCAACAAAAAGGAAGATAGAGCACTAAATATACAAAAGGCTGTTATCAAGTTCATTGGACATGTCAAAAACGGGAACTTTTGGATATTCAAATCGGACATTAACAAATTTTTTGACTTTGTTCCTAAGCAAAAGATGCTTGATAAAATTTTTTCAATTTTGCCAGACACCAGCCTAAACGATTTTATAAAACAAATTATTTATTTTGAAATTGGGAACCTGGAAGAATTAAAACGCAAAAAATACCCTATTCCAAACCCTAAATTGGGTCTGGCTCAGGGGTCATCACTGTCACCTTTATTTTCCAACCTCTATTTAGCAAATTTCGATAAAAAAATGCCATTGTTATTCAATGACAGATTTATTAGGTACGCAGATGATTTTATAGTTGTTTGCAAAACGCAAAAAGAGGCAAAAGAAGCACAGCTAGAAGCCGAAAAGAACTTAAAAAATGAAGGTCTTTTACTTTCTCCTAAACCCAGCAAAACAAAAACTATAAATTTATTGCAAAATAAAAATATTGATTTTTTAGGTCTAAATGTAAGCAGATTTACAATCAAACCAAGGCAAACTAAGGCTGAAATCAATAAATGGTTAAATGAGGACGTATTGAATTTTAAAAAAAATAAATATAAGTCCAAAAAAATAAAAAATCGTAAAACTGGTAAAATCAAAAAAGTCTCGGTGATCGAGCAAGTCAATGAAAAAATACAAGGTTGGTCTAATTTTTATAGGAGTTATCATGTCGATGATTTATATAATCAAATCAACAGATCTCTAACCCAAATATCGGAGAAAAATATAAATTTAAAACTCTTGCAATTATTAGAACCGATTAAGCATAAAGGAATTCCAGATGAGCAAGAATGGCAACAGTACTTTAAAATCAATTGAAGTCAAAAAAACATGAAAGAGTACCTGTAAAAAGGAAAGTTCTTGTTTGAAATACAAAAAATTGTTAAAAATGTTCTAAAAGACTTTTGTTTAGATTGAAAAATGGGCAGTACTCCTTCGCTCTCCACCTTCGCTAAAGCTACGGCGGATCGCTCGGCCCCACTGCGTTCTCGCCATGCGTACCCTATTTGATATAATAATGGATGTACGCATGACTCGGGTCGGCTAACAGCAGTATATGTGGCTTATTACCTCAGCTCGGTAAACGCCCATATTGCTATCGCAACATCACATATACTGCAACGTTGTACGAAATATGCTTTTCCTTTTACGGGCTATCGCCCGTTCACTTTTCCACAAGGTCAATTTCTTTTTTCTTTTTGAAAGAGGGGGAATATAGTGTTTCCTCCGCAAAGCTCCGGAAACGCTTTTTAATTGAAATTTGGCTTAAATTAAGCTATAATTAACAGATTAACATATAGAAATATGGCAAAAAATAGAGATAAACCTCCTATTGAAGACAAGACAAAAGCACTGGATTCATCAAACAAAATAAAACAAAATGAAGATCATATTGCACTCACTGAACAAACAAGTGAAGTTCGAGAAGCAGTAGCGTCAATCACAAAAGAAACATGGAGAAAAGAACAAGAAAAAAGATATCGAGATTTGTTTGGAGATATAGAGGTAGAAGCCATTGTTGACAAGGAGTATTATGAACGAATATTTGCACAAATAAAAAAACGCTTGTTGCAAGATTTTTCTGATCTTGAAAATAAACGGAATAATTTAACATTTAATGAATTTAAACAAGAAATAAGAGATCAATATTCAGGAAATGAAGAAATGTTAAAATTTTGGGATCAACAATTTTCAAGAATGGAATTAGATTATCAGCAGGAGATAGACAAATGGGAAATAAAATCTCAAAAAGCCCTTGAAAGATTTAATGAAGAATTAGATAGGGACCCATTCTCTTCCGGATATATATATCCAGAGCAGGATAAAAAACGGATTGATAATAAGATTGGACAACTGAGAGCAAGTGATCCATGGGCTGTGGCATGTATTAGGACTTTCACGAATCGAGATTATTATGAAGAAGAAAGTTCTCCGGAGTATTTAGATGGACCTACTGATTCGCTATATTATATTGCCTCTTTTTTAAAGGGTGAGTTATTAGATGAACAAGATTTATTCGAAGATATTCAAGAAACACTTAAAGGCAAAAAAATACTAATTCTAGGTGATGATATTGGTACAGTATCAGGGATACTTAGACAATATGGTGCTGAAAGTTATGGAGTTGAAATAGATAAGTTAAAAGTAGCTATTGCTCATTCGGGAATTCTTGCCAAAGGGCAAAAGCCACAAACCCAAGTGATTGAAGGAAATATAGGAGACATAGTGAAGGAAGAAGATACGGCGCTGTTCCAACGACTTAAGGATCTGAGCCCTTTTGACATGGTTTATTCGTACCGCGTATTTAATCATGGATCAGGACTGGAAAGAGAATTACCCTTTGAGCAAAGTGCTGAAATTGATACTGACCCCAGCAAACTCATTGATTTAGAAAATTTTCAAACATTAATGAAAAGAAAGTTTGATGCTTTGCTTAATGAAAACGGCTTGCAGTTACATATTGGAGTGAATAGAAATCTCGAATACCTATTTCCAGCAGAGTATAGTGACAGAGGCGACATGTGGTTAACCGCAGTAAATAAAGAAGACACAGCCGGCGAAGGTGATTCCTTTATGTTAATTCCTAAAAAAGGAAGAAATTCACAGGAATAATTTCAAATCGTAGGTATTAAGGAGTTGGCGGGGCGCAATTCACCCTCTAACCCCCTCTTGCGCCCCGCCAACATTGAAAAAAAGAAATTGACCTTGCGGAAAAGTGATTTTCTTTCAGAAAATAAAAGGAAAAGCATACATCGTACAACAGCACGATATCCGGTTCGCGCTTGGCTAACGCCAAATGCTCACCCAAATTTTCACTCCACTGCGTTCCGTGAAAACTTCGGATATCGGCAACGTTGGCCGAAATACATTTTTACTATTCCCTTTTTACCACTCCGCTTTTCGGACTTTTAATAAGGAAGGGGCGAATTGATTCTTTTTTTATAAGGGGGGGCTGTCTGCCTCCGGCAGCCAGTAAGGATGTTTTCTCCCGCTACAAAGAGCGGTCGAAAACATTTTTATATTCTTTTGTCATTCACGAGTTTCCAATAATGAAATCCTAAAGATGTTAGCTTGCAAGCCTTTGATTCCATAGCTGCAAAATACATATATTCAGTATTAACTGGGACGATCAATCCAACACTTTGGAATTTCTGTAAATTTTTGAAAACACTTACATTTTCTGGTTTAGCATATGGTTCAACCACAACATGCTTGATATTCTCCGCGTTCGTATCTTCATATGATGGATTCAACTTAAATTCATCTTGTGGACTTGGGAAATATTCGACTATTTTCCTCAAAATATCTAAAGGAACTTGTGGAACTATTGTTCGCAGAGAAGTAAATCTTGTTACATTTGTTTTAAATACTGGCCTTTGTTGCCAAGCACCAAGAGCTTGATCAATGTATGCATAAACTCCACCTGGTGAAATTTCTCCTCTTAAATCTGCAGCACCACCTTGAAGTGCAGAAAGTAATAAATTTGTAAAAACGCCATGCCCATTTATTTCCATTGCAGGCTCGTCATCTCTACTTGCAGTCAAAATAGAAACACCTTCGTGTAATTGGGATAAATCTGCGTTAATATTTGGAGAACCCATGACCCCTGAATGGCAACAGTCAAAAATTATAATTTTATCTTTAGCTTTTGACGCATTTGCTAATTGCAGTATTTCATACATTGAAATACCCTCATCATATTTTGCATGATCTGGTGTTACCAGATAACCGCCGATTTCATTTAAGAACCCATGACCGGAAAAGTACAACAAAACCGTATCGTTTGTACCTGAAAAAAGTTCAACAATCATTGTTTTTAACACAGATTTGGTTTGAACATCTGTTTCAAGCTTAACATCAAAGTTTGGCGAACCATCGCCATTAGTTTCTAAAATTGCTGCAACAGCAGACGCATCATTGATACATCCACGCAAGGGCGCGGTTGGGTAAGCATTGATTCCTACAACTAAAGCTTTTTTCATAATTAAAATGTTTTAAAGTTTATTCAATTCGGCAACAATATCACTGATGTTCCATTTCAAAATGGACGCTCCATTTTCTCTCAAAGGAGCTGGGACAATATGGTTTTCGTCCTTGTAGATCCGCACACCAAACACTTTTTTATCCAAACTATAAGCTGTATTTAATTCCCATAAAACAGCCTCTCTTTTATATGTATTTTCACCAAAAAGACAAATCGTTACAGAAGTTTGATTAATTCTTTCTTTACAATTTGTTTTCCATTTCTCATCAAAAGGTTCATTCACCGAGTAATTAACAAACTCCAAATCAAATTTATCGCTTTTTGCCTGTTCGCATAATAGGGTTTTAGCGTGTAAATCATCCATGTGAAAACTAATAAAAACTCTCTTCTTTGACTTTTGAAAGACGGTTCCGTAAGACATAATTAGTAATGTTAAGAATAAAACTAAACCGATGTTATCAAACTCAAATACATGTGTCAAGAAATAATACACTAAATACAGTTTGACCAAATAAGACGCATTTGATACAATCCAAGCATCCTCAATGAAAATACCTATGTTGTCAGTACAAAATAAAATTCTGGCATTACTTCGCGACCAAGGCTCCGTACCTTTGAAGTACCGAGAAATTGGTCGTCGTATTGGCGAACAATATCCGCAAACGGTAAAGCATCACATTGCAATTTTAAAAGATAAGCAGCTTATTCAAGAAAAAAACGGCTTGTTAGTTCTAAACAAAAAAGATCTCACAAGTGAAACTTTTCTAAATCTCCCTTTTTATGGAATAGCAAATTGTGGTCCAGCTACAACTTTTGCAGAAGATCGGATTGAAGGATTCATCAAAATATCAAAAAATGCTTTCCCAAAGGGTAACGTACAAGATTTTTACTTAATTCAAGCCTCTGGCAACTCAATGAACCTAGCACAAGTAGGACAAAGCAAAAAAAATATTGAAGACGGCGATATTGTTATTGTAAACGCAAAAGAACAGAGCCCACAAAACGGTGATTATGTTGTTTCCATAATAGATGGCTGTGCAAATATAAAGAAATTTAGCTATAATCCAAATGATGAACAGGTCGTTTTAATTTCAGAATCAACCGATAAATATTTCCCAATCGTACTTCACAAAAACGATGATCTGAATATTGCAGGAAAAGTTATCGATGTCCTAAAAATTTCTAATTAAAATATTATGGCAAACGAAAGAAAAACCGAAATAATCACAAGAGATCACTTTTCCCAGTTTTTGGATACTGTTTATATTGAAGAACAGCGCTCAGATAATCCAAAAATTGATAAGTTACTTAAAACCGCCTCAAAAAAAGGTGGCGGAAAAGGTTATCCTGAATTTATAATTAGTTACAAAACAAATCCTGATTTATTGATTGTTATTGAGTGTAAAGCTGATGTAACAAAACACGAAAGCAAAGATCGTGATAAATATTCGGAGTTTGCTGTTGATGGCGCTTTACTTTATGCTTCATATTTATCAAAAGGATTTGATGTTTTGGCAATCGCAGTTAGTGGCGAAACAAAACAATCCTTAAAAATTTCTCATTTTTTGCATTTAAGAGATGAGAAAAAAGCTACTCCAATTTTCGGAGATAAATTTTTATCCGTTGATGATTATTTGAATGGATATTTAAAAAGTCCTGAAAAATTTAGACAAGATTATAATTCACTTTTGGACTTCACG